>NZ_JBEAIQ010000024.1:0-208776 GCF_040064335.1 Klebsiella sp. CN_Kp088
TTCAGGCTTTCAGGCTTTCAGGCTTTCAGGCTTTCAGGCTTTCAGGCTTTCAGGCAGTAGTCCTGCACTTCATCACATCGGTCAGCACACTCATAATTGCGAAAAACATGTTGACCTGATATTAAAAAAACAACCGACTTTCTCTGATTTAATTTATGGACCTGTCTACTCAGGAATAATCCTTCATCGTTGTCGCGGGCCCGCAAATCTTCATTTATCGCAAAGTATTACGTTTGTAGCAGCAGGCCCTTTTTCACCACTCTGCATGGCGAACTCAACTTTCTGCCCTTCAAATAAGGTATTGAAATTCTCACCATGGAGTGCGGAAAAATGGACGAAGACATCCTTGCTTCCGTCAAGAGGTGAAATGAAACCAAAACCTTTATCTTCGTTAAACCATTTTACCAAACCTTTAATTCTTGTGGACATACTGACTCCCGTTATACATGATAGTATTAATAGTAAACGTATAGTATTAAAGGTATGACTCAAAAGGAGGGGATATCAGCGATAGCGCCTGGTAATGAGGACTGACCAGAAAATGTTTAACGTTCGTTTGTACATTGAACTAACAGGATTCATTAAGACACGGGAGATACTAATACGCAAATTATTTTTTAGCCATCCAGAAGTCCTGCAGGAAAATTAAGTGTGGCAATATACTATTTTGAATGTATAGTCTTTACGTGTTTTTAATAAGGAATCGACTTGTCCCATAAAATGACAGGCATTGTCAAAAGCTTTGACATTCTCAGTGGTAAAGGCCTCATCATCCCTTCAGATGGGCGAAAAGATGTTCTGCTTCACATTTCAGCCGTTAACTCCCGCGAATCAGAATTACTCATCCCAGGAAGCCGCATAGAATTCTGTCGGATCAATGGTCCCAGAGGGCCTGTGGCTGCGAACATTTACCTCTCCTGAATTTCAGGGTCACAAAATAAACAGATTAAAACTTAACCATATGTGATACGGTGAAGTTCATTCATTGAAAGGTTAATGGTTATGTCTATTATCAATTACGCAATGAAATTCTTCAGCGGTGCATCTACTGCCACTGTTGTCTGCACTGTTTGTGGTTTCAAATCAGTTCAACCGATGGCAAAAATCCGGCGCAATCAGGCCATGCTTTGCCCTCGGTGTAAAGCCCTGTTTATCTCACGGCGCTAGTATCAACTGATCCGCCGTGGACAGAACCATCTTCTATACTTAAGTTAAATCCCAGCAGCTGTTAAATCCCTGATGCCTTACGCCCATCCTGAGAGAACGTTTCTGAACTGATTTCGCAACTGCTCCTGCGCGCTAATGTCGCATCAGAGCAATGCTATGAAAATGAACCCCAGAGCGTGGTTTAACCGCTCCCGTATTCCGGTGAATGCTGCCGAAAACGTAACGTTTTCGGCGAACGATCCTGCAAGCGAAAGCACTCCGCGGTCAGAACTCTTTTCGACTGCCCAGATGGAACGCTATGGTCAGAAGCTGGCGCGGACCCATAAAGTATCACCGGATAAACATCCCTATTATCTTCTGAAACGGCTTGGCGACAATGAGGCCGTTATCACCCAAAACTGCTATGAGCTTAATGCAGGTAAAAAGACCAGTATCATGCCCGCCGGGGAGTGGTTGCTGGACAATTATTATCTGATTGAGGAACAAATCCGTACCGTCCGCCAGCACTTGCCGAAAAGTTTTGGTAAAGGTCTCCCGTCGCTGATGTCGCCGCTGAATTGCCCAAGAATTTATCATATCGCATCAGAGGCCATTGCTCACGGTGATGGCCGCTGGGATGCCACCAGTCTAACCAGCTATCTCGCTGCCTATCAACAGGTGACGCCGCTGACGCTGGGTGAAGTCTGGGCATTACCGGGAATGCTTCGACTGGCGCTGATTGAAAATCTTCGTCGTATCAGTATGGAAGTGATAAAAGCGCAACAGGACAGAAACCTGGCAGATACGTGGATAACCAGGATTTTCGAATGTGCAGAGAGTGCGCCTGGTGATTTAATTATGGTGGTTGCCGATTTGGCGCGCTCCCGTCCTCCGTTATCCAGCGCGTTTGTCGCAGAACTGGTGCGGCGTCTGCAGGGGCACGGCAACGCGCTGTCGTTACCTCTTACCTGGGTTGATCAGTGCCTTCGGGAACAGGGAGTCACCACTGACATTCTCATAAATAACTTCAATCAACAGCTTGCCGCCAGCCAGCTGTCTGTCAGTAACAGCATCGCAGGTCTGCGATTACTGGGTGAAACGGACTGGGCTGATTTCGCCGAAACGATAAGCGTCGTCGAACAGGTATTAAGCAATGATCCTGCCGGTATCTATCCCCGGATGCACTTCAATACCCGGGATCATTACCGGCACGTAGTTGAGGTCCTGGCCAGAGACAGTGGGCTCAGCGAGCCTGAGGTTGCTGACAGGGTGCTGGCGCTTTCAGAGGAAAAAGCCCCCAATACACCGGAACATCATGTTGGTTATTATCTCGCCGGCGAAGGTCGACAGGCACTGGATATACATCTCCTGGCAGACACCTCAAGACTCATACGCTTGCGGCACAGTTTCAACAGAATAACCCTGCTGTCATGGCTTGGTAGCCTGGCGTTGTTGACAACCGCAGCGACCGCGGCAATATTGCACGAAACTGCCATGCAGGGCGCAGGTTGGTTGTTAATCGCGGTGATATTACCTCTGGTTATCGCTTTAACTCAGTTAATGAGTGATTTACTCAGTGACGCAACCACCCGTTTTCGCGTTCCTCGCCCCTTGCCGGGGATGGATTTTTCAACCGGCATTCCCGCTGACAGTGCCACCATGATCGTCATCCCCTGCATGCTGACCAGCCACGAAAGTTTCAGCCAGCTCCTCTCCAGTCTTGAAGTCTGTTGGTTGGGGAATGAAAACGAAAATCTCAGGTTCGCGCTGCTCACTGATTTTGCAGATTCTGAAAATGAACCCTCGCCGGAAAGTCACGCGCTGCTCAGACAGGCTATCGCTGATACGCAGGTGCTGAATCGCCGCTACCCCTCCGGCCGACCACGTTTTTATCTGTTACATCGTCAGCCTGAATGGAACCCCTCGGAAGGAGCGTGGATGGGCTATGAACGCAAGCGGGGAAAACTGGCGTTACTGAACAGCTGGTTGCGCCATCCCGGAACGCAATTCGTCAGCGTTGCAGACATGCCTGCCCACCTTTTACCGGGTCACATAAAATACGTCATTACCCTGGACAGTGATACGGTGTTGCCGCGCGATACGGCTCACAAACTGGTCGCGGCGATGGCCCATCCGTTGAATACGCCAGAGTATGATCCGGTACGCCAGAGGGTGGTCAAAGGATTTGGTATTTTACAACCCGGTCTTGCTGAGGAGATACCACGTAACGGTCAGGGGCGTTACGCCGCCCTGCGCAGCAGCATACCGGGTAATAACCCCTATTCTATGATGTCTTCGGATATCTATCAGGATCTCTTTGGGGAAGGGTCGTTCGTGGGCAAAGGGATTTACGATGTTGACATTTTTATGCAGGCCACTGCCAATACCTGCCCGGAAAATCTGGTTCTCAGCCATGATCTCCTCGAAGGGTGCTATGCGCGCTCGGGTCTGCTGAGTGAGGTGTTACTCTACGAACAGTACCCTAATAATTATCTGTCGGACGTTGCACGCCGTTCACGCTGGATCCGGGGTGACTGGCAACTGCTTAACTGGCTGAAACCACACGTCAGAAAAGCCGATGGAACCCGTACCCGGAATCCACTGACCGCGCTTTCTTACTGGAAATTACTCGACAATCTGCGTCGCAGCCTGGTCGCCCCCTCTTTAGTGGTATTGCTCTACTTCACCCTGCTTTGGGTTCCCAATCCGGTTTACTGGCTGTGCATACTGTCACTGATTTGGCTGTTGCCAGCCCTCCTCTGCATCACCCATGACCTTCTCAATAAACCTCTGCGCCGTCGCCTGAAGCCGCATCTGTTACTTGTAATGGCGGGCGCGCTGAAGCGTCTGTCAGGTATCGGTCTTAATTTTGCGATACTGCCACACGAAGCCGGATATTCGCTGAAAGCGATCGCCGTGACGCTATGGCGACTGGGGATAAGCAGGCGTCACCTCAGCCAGTGGGTCAGCCACAGCCAGGACAGCAATCAGGCCAGATCCACTGTTGCACGTTTTTATCAGGCGATGTGGCTGAATGTTGCCGGTGGCGTGACGCTGATAATTCTGACCGGAAAATTGGCCCCCCAGCTGCTGGGGATTGTGTTACCGATCGGTTTGGTATGGTGTGTGGCACCGTTGCTGATGAGCTGGCTGAGTCGTCAGCCCGTGCGTAAGGTTTTTTCGCCAGGTCAGGAACAAAAACAGCTGTTACGCCAGACAAGCCGTGAAATCTGGGCATTTTTTGAAACCTTTGCCACAGAAAAAGAGAACTGGCTTCCGCCTGATAATTATCAGGAAATACCACAACCGACGGTGGCACACCGAACTTCTCCTACCAATATTGGTCTTTCACTAATGGCTAACCTGACGGCATGGGACTTTGGCTACCTGCCCGGCGGAGAGGTGCTCCGGCGCGTGTCGCTCACACTCGACACGCTGGATAAAATGGAGCACTACCGGGGCCATCTGTACAACTGGTATGACACCCGTACGCTGGTCCCCCTCAGTCCACGCTATATCTCCAGCGTCGACAGCGGCAACATGGCCGGGCATTTGTTGACGCTGCGTGCAGGGCTGTCCGCCATGCGTCATCAGCCTGTTTTAAGCAGCCAACAGATACTGGCAGGACTGAACGATACGCTGGATATTCTGGAAAAACAGTGGGGTAAGAACCCACCTGACAGCCTGAGACTGCTGCGCAAGCATTGCCTGAATGCGGTGTCGCTCTCTCCGCAGGCGTTTATCAGCGAACTGAAAAACATGCGCACCCAGTGCAACCATCTGACCATGTTATGCCATCAGGGGTCACCTCTTCAGATGCGCTGGGCAGGACATCTGGAGCATCAACTGGTTCAGCTTTGCCATGAGTGGTCTCTGTTGCTTGGCTGGTTACCTGTATCCTGGAATGAGCAGACGCTGCCGACGCTGAGCGAGCTTGCCCGTCCGACATTAACCGGTACAGAAACGCCTCCGGCGTCAGTGGCGGAGCAGGCCCGAATGCGACTCAATATTATCACCGAGCTGGAACAGCGGCTGGATGAGCATGCCCGGATGGATTTCGCCTTTCTGTACAGTGAAGCAACCAGTCTGCTCAGCGTCGGTTATAACTGTGACACGAATACGCCTGACAAGAGCCACTACGATCTCCTGCCGTCTGAAATCCGCCTGACCAGTTTTCTTGCCATTGCGACTAATCAGCTGCCTCTTAAAAGCTGGTACGCGCTGGGTCGATTGTTTACCACGATTGATAATGAAACGGCCCTGATGTCATGGAGCGGATCCATGTTTGAATATCTGATGCCGAATCTGGTGATGCCCACCTGGCCCGGCAGCCTGCTCGATGAAATGAGTCAGTCGGCGGTTATGCGCCAGATTCACTGGGGGAAAGAACGCGGGGTACCATGGGGTGTTTCAGAGTCTGGCTATCATGCTTTTGATGTTCAGCATAATTATCAGTATCAGGCATTTGGCGTACCGGGGCTCGGTCTGCGCAGGGGGCTTGCCGATGACATGGTTGTTGCTCCTTACGCCACGCTGCTGGCGCTGATGGTTTCCCCGCAGAAAGCCTGTGAGAACCTGTTCAGGCTGCAAAAAAATGGTGCACGCGGAGAATACGGTTTTTATGAAGCGCTGGACTATACCCCCTCACGTCTTGCAACCGGTCAGCTCTATGCGGTGGTACAGTCCTGGATGGCGCATCACCAGGGTATGGCATTTCAGGCGCTGGCTCATGTGCTGCTTGACGCCCCCATGACTGAACGCTTTATGTCCAGTACGGTATTCCGGTCAGCGAGTCTGCTGTTACAGGAGCGCGTGCCGGATGCGGTCGATCTGTACAGTCCGCGCCGTCATTTTGAATCTCATGAGGGCAGGGTCAAACCCATCCGCTATGAACCCCGTATTTTCTATAGCGTGGATACCCCTGCCCCGGATATTCAACTTCTGTCCAACGGCCATTATCATCTGATGCTGACCGCAGCCGGCGGTGGTTACAGTCGCTGGAACGATATTGCAATAACACGCTGGCGCAGTGATACCACCCGTGATAACTGGGGAGCATTCTGCTATATCCGCGATACCCAGACGGGAGATGTGTGGAGCAATACCTGGCAACCGACAGGCTACATCAGCGGACAAGACGAGGAAGTGTTATTCACCGATGCGGGGGCAGAATTCAGACGCAGCTTCGGGGGACTCAGCGTCAAAACTCAGGTGGTGATCTCTCCGGAGGATGATGTTGAATTACGACGGCTCACACTGATTCATCGTGGTCGCAAGCCTCGCTCTCTGGAGCTGACAACCTATGTTGAAGTGGTCCTGGCAGCGGCTGCCAGCGATCTGGCACACCCGGCATTCAGCAATCTGTTTATTCAGACTGAGCTGGCTCCTGAGCGTGACGCTATTCTTTGCCACCGGCGCCCGCGCTCACCGGATGAACCGGGTCCTTGCCTGTTTCACATGATGGTGGTGCACGGCGATAACCGAAATAACGTGTCGTTTGAAACGGACAGGGCAAGGTTTATTGGACGTGGCAGAAATCCTGCGAATGCCCAGGCAATAGAGGCGGGAGGGACGCTCAGCAACACGTCGGGGTCAGTGCTGGATCCGATACTGGCTATACGTCACTCCATCACTCTACAGCCGGGGCATCCGGTTACGATTGATATCGTTTATGGTATCAGCGAGAACCGCCAGCAGAGCCTGGCCCTGCTGGAAAAATATCGCGATTACCCTATTGCCGATCGCGTCTTTGAACTGGCCTGGTCTCACAGTCTGGTGGTATTACGCCAGATGAATGCCAGTGAAGATGATGCAACTTTGTTTAATCGTCTCGCCAGTGCTGTGCTTTACCCTGTCCAGGAGCTACGCGCTGAAGGCCAGGTGATCAGCCGCAACCGGCGTGGTCAGTCCGGTCTGTGGGGCTGGGCAATTTCAGGCGATCTGCCGATAGTACTGCTCAGTATAACCGGCGAAGAAAGTATCGCCTCAGTGACCACACTGATTCAGGCACACCGTTACTGGCGACAGAAAGGACTGGATGTTGATTTGGTTATCCTAAATAACAGCCCCGGTGGCTACCAGCAGGGATTACAAAATCAAATTATGGAATTAATTTATGCGGGGTCTGAAGCCAGTCTGCTGGACAAAACGGGCGGTCTTTTTGTCCGTAATGGCGAGCATCTCTCCGCAGAAGATAAGTTGCTTCTGATGAGCGTGGCCTGTCTTTATCTTGATGACCGCGCAGGGAGTATTAATGAGCAGCTTAACCAGCGTATCCATACCCTGAAATCGCCGGTCATAGCATTCATGCCGCGTGCAGTGCGCGAGCGTAATCAACATACGGACTGGCCCCCCGATATCAGTCAGTTATGCTATTTCAATGGGTTCGGTGGATTTTCTCAGGATGGACGGGAATATCAAATTGTTATGCGGGAAAATGCGCAGACACCGGCTCCCTGGTCAAACGTACTGGCAAATCCCCGTTTTGGCAGCGTGATCTCAGAGGCAGGACAGGCCTATACCTGGTATGAGAATGCCCATGAATACCGGTTAACACCCTGGGAAAACGATCCTGTGAGCGATCGCTCTGGCGAGGCGTTTTATCTGCGTGATGAAGAGACCGGGGAAAACTGGTCACCGACAGCGTTGCCTGTTCGCGGACACGGTGATTACCTGACCCGGCATGGTTTTGGCTACAGCGTTTTTGCCCATCGAGAGAGTGGAATAGACAGCGAGCTGACGGTCCTGGTTGCCGAAGAGGCGCCAGTTAAACTGGTGCTCCTGACACTCAGTAACTCTTCGGGACGGACACGTCAACTCTCCGTCACAGGTTATGTAGAGTGGACGCTCGGAGGATCACGAACTCGCTCAGCTCCTCACATTGTGACACATGCGGCCAGAACGTCTGGCGGTTGCGGGGTGCTGGCGAACAACTTTTATGGTGATAATGGTGGAGGCCGAACTGCATTTTTTGCCGTCAGCGGTAATGACTGTTCGCTGACCGGGGACCGTCGGGAGTTTATTGGCCGTAATGGTTCCCTTCACGCGCCGTCAGCCATGAAATTGCGCAGGCTTTCAGGTAACACGGGCGCCGGTCTGGATCCCTGCGGGGCGGTACAATCGACGGTAACATTAATTGATGGGGATCAGAGGACGTTTATTTTTATCCTCGGCGCAGAAGAGAATGATGTTTGTGCTAATGAGACGCTGGCCCATTACATGAACGAGGATACAGTCCGCCAGGAGCTGAACCGGATTCATAACCACTGGCACAATGTGCTCGATAAAATCGTGGTTAACACCCCCGACACGTCAGTAAATTTACTGGTCAATGGCTGGCTGTTATATCAGACAGTCGCCTGTCGTCTTATGGCCCGCAGTGGTTACTATCAGTCTGGCGGTGCATATGGTTTTCGCGATCAGTTGCAGGATTCACTGGCACTGAGCCATGCTGATCCGAACCGGTTGCGTGAACAGATAATACTCTGTGCCTCCCGGCAGTTTATCGAGGGGGATGTGCAGCACTGGTGGCACCCACCACACGGTAACGGTGTCCGTACCCGTTGTTCAGATGACTACCTGTGGCTGCCGCTTGCCGTTTGCCACTATGTTGAAACGACGGGGGATATGGAGGCTCTGGGAATACACATTCCTTATCTGGAGGGGCGCCCGCTTCCGCCTGGTGAAGAGTCTGTCTATGACACGCCGGTCATCAGCGGCATCGGAGAGACTCTCTGGTTACACTGTGTCAAAGCTATTCGCCATGGACTTCGGTTCGGGGGGCATGGCCTGCCGCTGATGGGGGCTGGTGACTGGAATGACGGGATGAACCGGGTGGGTATCGAAGGCAAAGGTGAAAGCGTCTGGCTGGGCTTCTTCCTGTACGACATTTTGCAGCGGTTTGCAACGCTGGCGGAGCGCAGGCTGGATGAAAGCGTCGCCGCGATGTGCCATTCACAGGCTCTGCGCCTGCAAAGCAATCTCGAAGCCCACGCCTGGGATGGGGAATGGTACCGGCGCGGGTATTTTGACGATGGTACTCCCCTGGGATCGAAAACCTCACAGGACTGCCGGATTGATGCGATTGCGCAGAGCTGGTCTGTATTGTCCGGTGCCGCGAGCCCGGGACGGTGCGCAAAGGCCCTGCAGGCGCTGGATAAGCACCTTGTGGATAACAAAGGCGGGCTGATCAAACTGTTAACGCCTCCTTTCGACGGACACGGTCCAAATCCGGGCTACATACAGGGGTACCTGCCCGGTGTGCGGGAAAACGGAGGGCAGTATACTCATGGTGCCATCTGGGCCGTGATGGCATTTGCCCGGATGGGGAATGCCAAACGTGCCTGGCAACTCTGGTCAATGCTCAACCCTGTAAATCATACTCTCAATGCGGGCTCTGTCGGGATTTATAAAGCTGAACCTTATGTCATGAGTGCTGATGTCTACAGCGTAGCTCCCCATACTGGTCGTGCAGGCTGGAGCTGGTACACCGGTTCTGCAGGCTGGGCCTGGCGTTTACTTACCGAGGAATTACTGGGGATAAAACGCACCGGCACTGACTTTAGTGTTCATGCCCTATTACCTGATGCGTGGCCGTCTTTTTCTATTGCTTATCAGTATGGTGAAAGCCACTATCAGATTAGTGTCTCACGCGGCGATGCAGAATATTCCGTGACGCTGGATGGTGTTCTCCTCCCTGATGACAGAATACCGCTGAAGGATGATGGACAAAACCATACGGTTGAGATCATTCAGAACTGACACTGATCCCGGAGGTGCATTAACGTCTGCCGTTAATGCGCTGATTATCCCTGAGAACATCAATCGCAGTCTGCATGGCGATTTTGTCATCCCGCCTTTTTTGTTTGTCCTGCATGACCTGAAGGTATTCCAGCAAGGTGCGGGTATTAATCGGTCTGCCCTGTTTACCCACAGCCAGCACGGCTTCACCAAGAATAATTTTCACTGGCGGTAGTTGTGCCGGATACCAGTCAAGGGTGTCTTCTGATTTCATCATAAATTTCTCACGGAAGGATAGTGTATCATAAATCAGACGTTCAATTTTCAATATCTTACATCCTGATTCAGACACAACTTAACATAACTTATGCCAGTTATTTTTATATCAAAGCGTATAATAATTACTGTATTCCTCAGAGAATCATTTATGTCTTATACAAAAGGGCTCAGATATTTTAAAGAAAGACCGGTTCATGTTGCCTGCCCGGTATGCGCACACAGAGCTGATCAGAAAGCAGGTAAGCTAAGAAAAGATGCGGTTCTTGAGTGCCCTGCCTGCGGACTGTTGTTCAGACCTTCAGAATGCTGGTGTATCGGCGGCTGATTAGCTTCTGCCACTTAACGTCAGTGATGTCGGAAAATGACAACGTTCCTCCTGTACTGCAGTTGTCGAGGGTATGATAATGAAATCTAAAAAATCTGTTTTTATTGAAGGACGTATCCTGTCGAACAGCTGTCACGGGCAGGCTGGCCAACCTTTCTGTATTCACCGGGTCAGGTTTAGTAATGGTAAATATGCCATTATCCGGGTGGCATCCGGGATATGTTTCAAACCAGGCGAAATTATTCAACGAAACGATTGTGAGTGGTTTTATAAACTTACCAAAATTCGCCTTCTTTCTTTTGAGTACCTTGATGATGATGAATCCATAAGACAATTTCTTGAATATCAATGAAAAACCCATGAAGTTATAACAGCATAACTTTGCTGATTTACAATGTATCCCTGACTATTCAAAAACTGTTGCCAGTAATTGAAATTGTTTCTTCTGAATTTATACGAATTCAAACTGTCTAAAAGAATGAGTATCGCTAAAGACGAATTTTCTCAGCATTTCCCTTTTGCGTTATAACTCCATTAGCATTAAGGAAATTTATGTCACAGACTTTTACTTATAATTTACTCCATCCTCGCTACTGGCTTACCTGGACTGGTTTGGGTCTGCTGTGGCTTCTCGTTCAGCTTCCTTACCCGGTTTTACATATTCTGGGCTCTGGTCTTGGAAAAATATCCAGACCCTTTCTGAAACGTCGGGAAGGAATTGCGATTAGAAATATCGAACTCTGCTTTCCAGGAATGACACCGTTTGCCCGAAACCAGATGGTCAAGAAAAACTTTGTTTCTCTCGGACTGGGACTGATGGAAACAGGAATGGCCTGGTTCTGGAGTGATGCGAGAGTCAAAAAATGGTTTGATGTCGAAGGGCTTGAAAACCTGACCGGTGCGACCAGAGGGGTAATGGTTGTCGGGATTCATTTTATGTCCCTTGAGTTGTGTGGAAGAGTAATGGGTTTATGCCATCCTATGATGGCTACGTATCGCCCACACAATAATCTATTAATGGAATGGGTACAGACAAAAGGTCGTATGCGTTCAAATAAGGCGATGATTAATCGGCGTAATTTATCTGGTTTTGTTCATGCATTGAAAGCTGGTGAAGCCGTGTGGTTTGCACCAGATCAGGATTATGGGCCTAAGGGAAGCGTTTTTGCACCTTTTTTCTCGGTAAAAAAAGCAGCCTCAACGAACGGAACATATGCTCTGTCAAAACTCGCAGGTGCACAACTGATCACACTTAGCATGATTCGACGTAGCGATAAAAAAGGTTATCGCATGTATATCAGCAATCCGTTGTCAGGCTATCCAGGGGAAGACAAGGTCGCCGCAGCGGGTTATATGAATAAGATCATCGAGCATGAAATTCTCCGAGCCCCTGAGCAATACCTGTGGATGCACCGCAGATTCAAAACGCGTCCTGAAGGCGAAGCCTCTTTATATAAATGAACCATTCTACTTGTCATGTACCATGAATCTATCTTGCTGACTACTTTGTAATAGCAGCAGGCTTTACCACGTTGAAAACCTTAAGTTTATAAGGATGAGGCAATGTTTTCCGGGGAAATATCTTAGTAGTCTTCAAACTATCTCCGATTATCCCTGCAATTCTTTACCAAGAGGTTCCGAGTAAGTACTTGGTGGTTCCCAACTAACTCTTACATATAGCCATTGGCCGTTTACTTAACCAAAAAACGATTGCCAGAAATTTGTAAAGCTCACAACCTTCTACAGTTCCTGCTGTCTAATGAATGACAACACACACCTCAAGGAACTATATGACATTTTTAATCATCTCAGGCGTATCTGTAACCTTATTTGCCATGACTATACTTGGCCTGATTATCGTGTGGGGCGGTATCTCCAACATCCCTGACGATTACTGATTCTCAAAATTCCCTACGCCAGCTACAGGGAAATATTTGTAAATCGTCTTTACCCCAACCCCAATAACATCTGCAGCCTGCTGTCGGGTAGCTCCATTTGCGAGCATCCGGCGGCAATGTTCCACGATATCAGTCGTCATTACCCGACGCCGCCCTCCAATTCTCCCCTGCTCCCTTGCTGCGGCTAAACCAGCGCGAGTACGTTCGACGATCAACTCTCGTTCCATTTCTGCCAGCGCACTCATGACATGAAAGAAGAAACGGCCTGCAGGGGTCGACGTGTCGATCGAGTCAGTCAGGCTGCGAAAGTTTACGCCGCGCTGCTGTAGCTCCGATACCATGGTTATTAAGTCGCGCACGCTGCGCCCAAGCCGATCCAGCTTCCAGACCACCAGCACATCACCAGGCTTGAGTCTGCGCAACGCACGCTTTAAACCAGGTCGCCTGGCATTTTTCCCGCTGGCCATATCTTCAAAAACAAGCTCACATTCTGCTCGAATCAGTGCGTTTTTCTGTAAATCGAGGTTCTGATCCCCGGTAGACACCCTGGCGTAACCAATCAGCATCACATAACCCTTTGAAATAGCTGATTGTAAAAATCTCCGGACTTTCGCTCAAACCCTCGTTTGGGCGAAGCCTCTTTTTGGAGCAAAAAACATGGCCTTTAACCCGCCGCTGGGATCGACCAACGCCGATGTTTTTATGGGCAACGTTCAACGTCTGGATGAACTGATTAACGGTCCTGCTGCTGATGTTCCCGATCGCGCAGGTGACCCGCTATATTCCTGGCGTCTAATCCGTCAGAGCCTGATTCCTCTTAGCCGTCAGTACATGACACTTGCAGACGCACAGGCGGATATTGCCAATATTCCTGCCGGGAGCGCCGTCTATGTTCGCAGCGTGGATGGCTCTGCGCTGGCGGACGAGTATATTAATAATGCCGGCACGCTGACCCCTACAGGGCGTCAAATGCCATCGCAACGAACTGTTGATGCCATCATGCCGGAACTGATTAACCCGGGCGTTAATCTTTTCAACAAAAATACGGTTACCCCTGGATATTATTTGTTCGAAGGTTCGGGCGTGCCGACGGCAAACCCGGATTATTGTTATTCAGAACGGATAGGCATTGTTGGCGATGCCCCGTACACAACCCGAATCAACACCAGGGTTGCGACATTTTTTGATGCTGATGGCATGTACCTATCCGATGTCAGCAGTGTGACGTCATTTACAGCGCCAGCCAGTGCAGCGTTTGTTGTTGTCTCTGTACTAATCAGTAATCTGGATGTATTCCAGTTAAACTTTGGCGTCGGCCAGATGCCGTACACGAATTACGAGTCCATCGTCAGCCCTGTCATTAATGGTGCTACCACAAATGGATATGTCGCGCTGGGTTTTGCGCATGGGAAAAACTTCTTTAACCCCTCGCTGGTATTTGACGGTAGGCATTTATCATCGACCGGAACGATAACTAATAACAGCGACACGTCAATGTCGGTGTCAGGCTATATGAAGATTGACGCAACCAAAAGCTACTGCTCTAACCAGCAGTGGCGGGCGGCAGCGTATTACGATGCTAAAGGCCGGTTTATCAGTGTGCAGGCAGTTGATGGTTATGGCTCGAAAACGATAGCCGCACTTGTTATCCCTGCTGGCGCAGTGTTTATGCGCATTGAGGTTCCTACTCTGGTTGTTCCGGCGATGATGATTGAAGAGAACAGCCTGGCTACTGAGTTCGAGCCGTTCCGGCAGGTTGCACCTGATGCATTTGACGGTGTACAGGTCACGTTCGCTGAGGAGCCGGAGGAGACCATATTGTTTGGCCCCGGCGTAAACCTGTTTAACAAGAACGCTGCCAGTTTTGGTTACATCAATGAATGGGGATCTGTCTATCCCGTACAGGGGGCGTCAGGGGCTGGCTATGTCTATTCTGACTATATCCGGGTCATACCTGCCACGAAATATAAAGCCGCTGCTCAGTTACGGTTTGTGGCGTTTTACAATGCTGACAAGCAGTACATCTCCACGCTTTCACTGGTTACCGAGTTTACCCCGCCTGAAAATTCTGCCTATGCACGCATCACGCTGGCACAGAATGTAATGGAAACCATGTTTCTGTCAGAAGGTGATTATCTCGCGCCGCGAGCTGATTACCAGCACCTGATGGAGCCGGTAGCTTCAGATGGTTCAGCACTCAGAGTTCCGGGGGAAATGGTGCTCGCTGATGGGCTTGATATTAACTTCGTTCAGCAAGGGCTTCTTGTATCGGGGAAAAACCTCTATAACAAAAACACCAGAAAATCTGGCTATATCGATGAGCAGGGCATAATTCATGAGCCTGATTCCCGGTACTACTACTCGGATTTTATCCCGGTGACACCTGGGATGAAATTCGCCTTTAACTCTGACTCCCGATTCGTCGCTTTCTATGCCAGGAATAAAGGGTTCATCAGCTCTCTGTCTGATACGGGCCAGCATATCCGGGTGATTACCACTCCTGCCGATTGCTATTTTGTGCGGATCACCACGTCCGTTGCCATCAGCGATACGTTCCAGATGGAAGCGGGTGAAGTGTCTACGGCGTATGAAGCATTTACCTACTCTTTGCTGTCAACGATGCCAGACGGGACTCCGGTTACTGGCGGCGGTGCGGCACCGGAAGATACTACCGTTCCTGACTCATACGGACTTGAACGGTTGCGTGAAACCCATATGCGACTGAACAAACTTACCTATGGCGGTAATGTGCAGTTCTCCTGGGCGATGATTGGTGACAGCTACACAAGGGGGCAGGTACGTTATGCCCTGAAATGTGCGCAGAAATTATGGCATCTCTATAACGGTACTGCGGCGACGGTCACCGTTCCGCCCATTGGTTTTGGGTATCGATCGTTCGGTTATGACCAGTTCGGCGACAATACCGATATTATCGGCACGGTGATAACGCAAACTGGTTTCGCCTGCCAGTACAACACCGGTAACGGGTTGGATATCTCATCAGTCACTAGTGCTGCTGCAGGAGCGACGCTGACCTGGAATGACGACTTTAGCCTGGGGTTCACTTATACGCTTTACGCCGAAGGCGGCGGCGGAATAATCAGCTATAACGCCCCAGGGATGGCAGCGCCGGTGGAGATTGATTTGTCCACCTATGCAGCGGGTATGCAGATGATCCCGATGCCGTCGATGCCGACTGTAGGTAGCGGAACGGTAACGATAACGCTGGTTTCCGGTAGTGTGGTGCTTTACGGCGTCAGTATCCAGAACGCCACGCAGCCGGGTGTCATCGTGCATAAGCTTGGTGGTAGTGGTTCGCATACTAACAATTGGGTGAATGCCGATGAAACTCGCTGGGAGACGGCATTTACAACCCTGAAAGCAAATCTGGCTACCATCATGTTGGGCACAAACGACCAGGGGGTGAAGATTACTCCGGAGACGTTTAAATCAAACCTCCTGACGATGATTAACCGCATCCGCACAGCGTCGCCGACCACTGATATTATGCTGATTTGTCCTGCAGAAAATAACCGTCCGGGAGGAAATACTATCCCAATGTCTAGCTATGCCCGGGAAATGTACGAACTCTCCCGGGAGCAGGATGTAGCATTCCTTAATCTGCAAAGCTCTTTCGGAGTTCACCCTGCAGATTATGCCTATGGTTCCGCGCGTCCGTGGATGGTGGGGGATGGATTGCATCCTGACCCGGATACTGGTGGGTATGCGATTGCAGCCGCACTAATCAGGGCTATGTTGCTTCCACAGATATAAAGTTGAATTTGGTAGGGAGACCCTTTAATCCCACCCGGTAACTCTTGCATACGGTTATCGGGTGGGGGTTATTAAGGCATCACTGCAACTAACAGATACCCTGGCTCATCTGTGTATCGAGCGTACATAGGGTCCGCATAACCAATCGCACCGCGAGTTGCCAGCATCAGCAGTTGGTTATCGTTCATCAGAGTATTGGTATTTACCGCCAGCTCTAGTGTCCCCATATTGAACCCGGTAACAATATGCTCTACCGGGTTACCTGGCTCAGATACATCGATTGCCCTGATTTCTCCATCGCGCCCCATTTCGGTTGTTCGATAGAATATCCATGTTTTCCCATACTTGTTGCAGCCAATGGCCGGACGACTAAGGGAACCGTCCAGTAGAGGCTTTGTAGTATTGACCTTGAATGTGAACTTTGAAACGAATTCCTCATGCCAGTCTGAGCCGTCAAACCAGATATGAGCGATTTGCGTATGGTTATTCTCATCAGTCTGCCACAGGCAAGTGTGGTAGTGGCTGTCATAATCACACGCGCCGCCATTCTGATTAACATAACCAGAATACAGAGCGATATCAGCGATCTTCTCGCTGTTGGCTTCTGTCAGTGGTGCAGGGTAATTTACAGTGCCGGCAGCGTTTGTCCATGTCAGTCCCTTATCCATCGATTTCGCATAGTACAGGCCGCGGTTAGCATCTGCTGTGTTCGCATTGACGCGTAGGCCAAAGCAGAAGTGCAGCGAATCATCCCGGCCAACACCGAGGCGTTGTTCATAGGCGTTCGCGTTGAGGTCTGTTGCTGCAATCTGGAATACAGGTCCAAACGTTCTGGTCGTGTCATTAAACAGGGCTGAATAATACTGACCAGCAGCCGATAGCCCCTGTCGCCAGAATGCCTGCGTGGTTCCGTCCGGGTAATTGACAAACCGAGGATAGGTTACCTCCGCTGACGCGGTATAACTGATTGCCGTCCATGCCGTAATGTCATATGGAGCATTGGATATAACAGCCCGGCACGGTTTGGCGTGCATATTCCCGCTGACAATTAGATAACCATCCTTCGTCACGCCCAGGCTGTAAACGTTATGACTATCTTCTTCGGTTGGCGATGCTAAAGGGTTTCCGGTGACATAGTGAAGGTCGAAATATGTCCACACTCCGGTGAGATTCTCTTTGCGCATGATGATGGGATGACGGTTCCCACGTGTACCAACTGCGAAAGTGTAATTCCCGGCAGTGACAACGTTATCCTGAATATATACGGCAGCGTTGTAGTTAAATCTGTTATCCAGTTTTACGGGTAACTGCTCCAGAGTCGCACCAATAACAGGCGTCTGCACTGCCCCGTTATTAATCAGGTCATCAACCTGATTTTGCAGAGCGTACAGGTCCTGCAGCAGCTTGTAGCTGCGCTGGAATGCTGTAACGCTGTATGCCTGTTCGACGCCACCCAGTACACGCCGCACCCTGACATACATCACCCCATCCTGAGAAGCGATAACGCTGCGGGTTAACTGGACGTCAGAGGCGCCGGTACTGATATAGATATCCAGGGGCGCAACAAAATTTTTGTCATGGTCCAGCTGAATGAAATATGCCATTTGCTGGCCGACGGTCGCTGAACCGTAGATGCCGGACATCGTGACTTGATCGCCTTTTGATACTGGCAGGTAATACGCCAGCCAGTCATTACCGGCACTGCTGTTAATCGTCCCGTCATACAGCATTACGACGCCAAAAACATAGTAATTGCCGTTTTTGGTGTAATCAATGGACTGACCGTTATCCCCGATAGCTTTTAAAACGTCATATTCAGCAACCCCGCCAGCAATACCAACATCGGAAGAAGCAATCAGAAACTTCTTCATGAAATTGATATACCACCCAGCATTCCCGCTATTTTTTACCCGGACATAAATATAACCATCCTGGATAGCCGTTCCTCTAACCGTGCCCTGCCTTGTTGCATCACCAGTAGTGACATTGACTGCTAAATCAGACACGTACTTTTTGTCGGTATCGCACTGAATCAGCCATGCCGTAACGGTCCCTGCGGTTGCCAGATCAATAATGCCAGAATATTCAGCCTGGTCCCCTTTGCTGCAAGGAATGTAATACGCATCCCATTCAGGATAAGAGCCGGAAAGACCGCCAGAAAACAAAACAAACTGGCGGGTAATTTCCCAGACAGATGATGCACTTTCCGGCCAAAGCCCCTGGTTAAGCTGAGAAATGCCGTTCAAATAGTCATCAGTGGTAATCAAATGCTTTTTGAGAAAGTTGATATTCCAGTTCGGGTTTACACTATTACGCACGCGAACATAAATATACCCCTCCTGAGTTGCAACGCCGTGTACAGTTCCCTGCTCAGTTGCAACACCTGTCGAAACGGTTTCCGCCAGAACCTTAACGTAGTTTTTGTTATTGTCGCACTGAATCAGCCAGGCAGTTGTTTCTCCAGCTGTTACTGTGTTGATAACACCAAAATAATCAGCCTGATCGCCTTCTTTGCAGGGAACAAAATACCCATCCCATGCGTCATTAGCAGCAAAAGTGCCATCCCTGAAAATGACAAAATTCTTAGTAATTTCCCATGAAGAGGATACGTCAGATGGATAAATACCACTCAGTAAATAATTAATCGCCGTGGCGATACCACTTTGTGACGGCATTTTACGCCCGGTTGCCTCCAGTGTTCCGCCGTTGTTGATATATTCATCCGCAAGTGAACTCCCGTCAGCACTGCGCACATAGGTCGCTGAGCCATCAGGAATGTTGGCAATATCCGCCTGTGCGTCTGCAAGTGTCATGTACTGACGGCTAAGAGGAATCAGGCTCTGACGGGTTAGGCGCCAGGAATATAGCGGGTCACCTGCACGATCGGGAACGTCGGCTGCAGGACCGTTAACTAGTTCATCCAGACGTTGAACGTTGCCCATAAAAACATCGGCGTTGGTAGTTCCCAGCGGCGGATTAAAGGCCATGTTTTTTGCTCCAAAAAGACGCTTCGCCCAAACGAGGGTTTGAGCGAAAGAAAGTTAATCGGGGAAATTTTTGGTTTTAAGAGACGCTGCCGGGGTAACTGGCGTCGTCGTATTGGTAGAAAATGTCGCTGTATTGTCTTGTCGTCACCTGGCAGGTTCCGTCCGCCTGCGGGGCTATCTCCTCAAATATGGCATCGTAGACACTTCGCGTTGAGCTGCAGAACACCAGCCGCGGCGGTTCGATGCTCGGATCGTCCAGCAGAATTTCATCAAAAGCAGCCTGCCACGGAACGGACAACTGATAATCCCCGACAAAGGTGGCCACCAGCAGCCCGGAGGCAGAACCATCCTGGTATCGCAGAATTGCGCGCGGGTTTTCAAAGGACCAGTCCAGTGGCTCGGAGACGGTAAATACCGTTTGACCGCCAGATGTGGCCATATCCATAACCAGGCTACTTACTGTTTTATTTCCCGGAATGTCATCCGTCAGCAGAATGCGATCGCCATACTGATAGACCAGCGCATCCAGTTCTGTTGTCGTGTTATGGCCCAGCCGTTGATACAGGTATTTCATCAGGCGACGCATGCCGATTTGATAGGCGCGGTTCGGGTCAAGCACCCCATCGAGGGTATAACTCTCAATTTTCCTCGGTGTGGGGTTATCCGGAGTCCGGCATTGCACCGTTTCTTCTGACCACGTCGTGCCATTGATATAAGTGACATCCACAGCATCGTAATCATCGGCGGACGGCGCCGAGAAGGTGGTCTGTAACTCTTCGGTCATTTCATGCGGGCTGATAATGCCGGACCAGTTCTTAATCCCTTCCCTGCCTACAGATGCGAGCCCGTCACTCAGCAGGAAATATGATTTCCCCGCTGTGGTGATCTTCTGCAGCATTTCCAGCGCGGAGACACTGTCACCTGTCGCGAAGTCGAAATACTCATTTTTCGGGGTCCAGTAGGTTGCCTCAAGGGTGTTAATGGCTTCGGTGTCCATTGCCAGGCCAAGAGAATTACCAACATGAAACAGCGCGCTGGAGATGCGCCGCGGGGCGCCGGTATCATAAATACGCGTGGCCACAACGTTTACGCGCCGATCAGACTGCGCCGCCAGTTTGCCGCCAGATTCCACCGTCACGGCCATTAACGATACACCGGCATATGATGCCGGGCGGGTCAGTAACCTGCCGCGCAGCGCCTGCCAGTACATAGAGTCCCTGGAGTTTTTACTGCCCTGCTCATTACGCCGCCGGCAGCGAACCTCAACCAGTCCAGGGGTAGCCAGTTCAAATCGCTCAGTGAACCCCAGGGCATTAATGTTCTTCATCCGGTACCGTCCGGTTTTGCTCACCCAGCCCGAACCAGAACCATATACCCGGTACTGAATTTCATAATCAACGTTACGGTAATTCTTGCCACCGGATTTTCCGAAACCGCAAATTCCGGAAGGGAATGAAAAATTCACTTCAAATGCATTTACCACCTCATTATCCGGGCAGGCGAGAAACGGGCCCATCCAGCTATTGTTGTCGTTAATCCCGGTCGCCTGGTAATCAATCATCGTCCTGGGTGAGTAGCCTGGCCAGGTATTATCAACGGTTCCGTTAACCATTCGCTGTACCGTCGCGGTTGTACCATCTGCTGAGGCAATACGGTATTCATTTCCCCGATGCGCCAGCGACAGCCGCTGCGTCCCTTCAGGAATGCCGGAAAATGCCGCGCCGCTTCCACTCCCATAAGCAAGGGTAACATTGGCGGTGATCGCCGGGCTGCCGCCGCTGGATGCGGTACCAGCGGTAAAAACTGGACTATCCCCGAAAACGGAAACCGGAAGTGATGAGGCGGTAATACTGCCGCCCAGCCACGGACTGGACTTCTCAACGATGCGAACTACCCCGCCATCATCCTGCGCGACCAGGTTAGACCCAGCTATCGCTTCATTGATTGCCGCCAGCAGGCCAGACATATTGCCGTAGTTAGCGATCAGCGAAACGGTATAAGTAGTCGCCTGCCAAGTCAGGGTAAACGTCTGGCTGCTGGTCGAAAAATCATAGGTTGTTGGGGCTGCACTGCCGCGCAATGAAGCTGCCGATCCCCCCACGCCCGGAACAGCATCCTGCTTTGGCGTGAACGTAGCGATGAAGAGATCATATTCTGCCCCGTTAATTTCCAGCGTAACGGGCATGCCGGCATAGGGGTTAATCTCAGTCAGCGTGTCACTGAACAGGACGCTGTAACCCGATGAAGACGAAATCAGGTAGTTGGTCGGCGCGATGATAGTCACCAGCGCACCTTCCACCCAGGACTCAGGCAGAGAATCATCGCCATCATCATCGCTCAGCCCGGTGAACGAAACCGACGATCCCGAAACGGTCATGCTGTCGGCGGTAATATCGGATGAATCCGGTGCCGTCTGCGCCATATCAAGGCCGCTGCCGCTGGACGTTCCGCCCACCTCGGTAGAGTTGAACCAGTTTTCACTGCGGCGATCGCCGGAAACATCCGCTCCCGGCGGATACAGTGTCCAGGAGAATGAATCACCCAAGGCGGAAATAGGCGTCGAACCAATCCTGATATCGCCGTTAGCAAATGCCACATTTCCACGACTCACGCAGATCAACATCTCAACTGTCATTCTGGTTGGGTCATCAGGGTTAAAACGACTGACCGGCTGAACAACATAATCCGGATAAACCCGCGCACGCCCGAACAATTCCCGAATAGGATCGCCAAGTTTTGCTGTATTCGCTTTTGCCGGGTTTAAGTCCAGAGACTTACCCGTAGATGAATCGTAGGCTCCCGTATCGAGGTTATTCATCATGTAGATGGAATAAGCTGCAGCGGCTACCGCTACAACCAGGGCGGCAATGGCAAAGCCTGTCGCGTAAGGGACGGGGTAAATCTTCACGTCAGTATCTGGTAACAGTTCGCACCGCGGCCATTCCTCTGATGCTACGGGCACGCCATCAATCTCAACGCTGATTGGCTGTGGCAGCCCGGGATCATAATTTTCGACATTCCTCTGCATCCACTCATGCAGGGTTATGCGCGCATGCTGATGGCTTTCAAGTGGTCCGCCAGGTAACCGGGAGGGATAAATATTGATCGTCATCGCCAGAATTCCACCTTGATAAATCGCCGTTTAAATTTCCAGACCGGCATAAAAGAAACGTTCGAGCCGGGGTTACATTCCGCTACCTGCAGCAACCCGTTCAGCTCAACAACAATCCCCACATGGGTGACCATTGTTCCCGAATAACACGCCACGCCAGCGCCGACGCATGGTTCACAACGCTCAAGCTTCAACATCAGCTTTCTGGCTTCTTTATCAAGGCCGCCGCCATCTTTGGTCACACCTGCAAAGTCTGGCCATTCGGGTAATCCAAGGTCGCGTCGTATCTCATTTACGATGCCAAAGCAGTCGAGTTGCGGATACACTCTGCCGCCCTTCAGCCAGGTGACCGAAAGGTATTTATCAGGTTCAAACATGGGGAAACCTCAACTCATGTAACGGAGGCCGGGATACTCATTAAGGGTGTAACGGAATCTCGGCCAGGCGGTATCGAGAACGTTCATATAGCCGGCTGTGATTTGTGCCTGCAGCGCTGTCCAGGATCCCGATTTGATAGCGAGCGTATACGGCACGGTAGCCGGAGCGTTAAGGTCCGTTGAAACATATTGCCTGTAAGTCATAGAGCCATCTTGCCTCGCTGCCAGGGCATCACGAATCGCTGTACTCGCCTCCCCTTTTATGTTGCTGACAGCGAACTTTAAATCCTGTGTACCGTCGCTGTTTCTGGCCGGGATGGCGATATCGATAGCTGCGGCTGAAAAGGTTATAACAGCGCCATTTTCGGTCGTCGCTGTAATATCGTCGTAGCCCTTGCAGAAATAATGCACCGTCGAACCGATATTGATTTGCAGCGTTTCAATGATGACTTCCGATCCGCTACTGGCATAAAGCCGGTTAAGCACCGTCATGCTTTGGCCACTCCCTGTTTAATGCGATATCAAGCAGTGAACTACCTGCTATCCACTCGGGGTAGTTACCCCACGGCGGAGGCAATAGTGGACGCTCCCATAACTCCAGCGTCGCCGAATACCGCCAGTAGATGGGAGCCACCAGCACTGGCCCCTGATAGATATCCGTAAAACGACATTTGTAGAATTTTATGCCTGCGGGGGTTTGCAACTTCATCATGAACCAGGCCGCACCATCAGAGAGCGCATCGCGGTACCACGATTCAAACGTTAGCCCCTGAACATCGCTCTCCATAAACCAGGATACAGTCGCTTCCGTGGGAGTCGAGGTATACGCCCTGCGTTGTCTCGCCCGGCCTGTGGTGAGTTGAGTTCGTTTCAAAGGGCTGACTGGCTGGAATCCATAGCCTTCTTGTAAAGGCATAGGGAGATAGTCATGCGGATAAAATATTTCAGCCATTACCCTGTTCTCCGTCCAGTGTTATACCCCCCAGTTAATGCCTTGTGCACTTGGCCAACCCCTTTTGCCAGATCGTTAGCAACCTGCTGGTAACCTTGTTTTGCTCCTTCACGAGTAGCCTGCTGTACAAGCAGCACAGTCGCGTCAGAAGGATTTCCATTGATGGTTATTGGAGGAACCGTGACTGTGGGGCGGATGATGGTCGTTTGCTGGCTGTTGCTAACGTTCTGAACGCCAGTCCCAAACCCCGAACGCCCCAATGTGGCATCAAGTGGCTTGCCGTTCCGTAACGCCTCAAGTTGTGACACGCCGATTCGATTTGTAGACTCCTGGTCGAAAACGTACTCCCCTTTATGAACAATACCCGCTGGCTGATACTTTCCGCCTGAGCCAGTATATCCACCAGAAGCAAAGCCGACGGCGGCAGCACTGGAGATGCTGGACGTTATTGTAGCCATGAGGCCTGCAACAGTAGCCATTGCTGCTAAGTTGTATGGGAATGGCTGGCTTGAAAGCGCCTGCGCCATTGCCATTGGCAATTGAACAGCCGCCTGAGCAAGCGCAAAAGCTTTTTGCGTAACAAATGCCGCTTTATACATTACAGATTGCTCGCCGAACATCGCCCCCATCGAATCGGTGATACTGGAGAAAGAGTTTTGCGCTGATTGCATCTGTGCGGCATAAACTGCGGTGCTTAGTGCTTGCTGGTTCTGTTGTCCTTGCTGTTGGAGAGCCAGCAATTGCTGCTGCTTCTGCTGCTCATTCAGTAAAGTACTTTGTGTGATCGCCTGCTGCTGCTGGTTCAGCCAGGAAGCATAATCAGTCTGGGCTTGCTTCAGCTTTTCGATAACCTCAAGCTGCGGCTCTATTTGCAGCCCTATCATGTTCAATCCCTGCCCTGACAGGTCACTATTGGTTGCTCCAGACGTCAGCGTACCACCGGCCTTGTTCACACCTGATATAACGGAATCAGGCAGCACTGATTTACCAATCAGGTCGCTCGCCTGCTTCCCAGCAGCCTCCGGCGTCAGTTTCTTCAGCTCAACCATCTTCTGAAGAATTTCGAGGCGTTTTTGCAACGTCTCATTTTGGCGCAATTCCTTTGGTGCAATTTGCTCCTGCATTTTCCGGTAGTCATCCAGCGTTTTAACTGAACTCTGCAAAGCCTCCTGCTGCTTATAGGCCTGCAATACTTCGTCAGAACGGGAAAGAATCGACTTCTGGTCGGCGGTTAGTTGCGTTTTAGATTTGAGGTCAGCGATCTGCTGTTCGAACTTAACCCGTGCCTGCGTAGCGCTATTAAGTTTATCGCTGGCATCCAACTGGGACTGCATCGCGGCAGTCTGCTGGTGTATCTGGTCAAGAAGCCGAGTTGCTGCGTCCTCTGCGTAGGCTTTTCCTTGAGGCGTCTTCGCGATCTTTGGTGCTTTTGGATCTTTATACATCTCGTTAATACGAGAAACATTTTTAGCGTACTGGTCTGCCGTGATAGCGCCAGCCTTCAAGAACTCACTCTGCTGCTTAATAGCTTTATTTCGCTTATCAGCATTGCTCAAGTATTGAAGGTTAACTCGATCCGCTTCCTGCTGAGTTTTAATGCGCTTTTGTTCTGCTTTGTCATGATCTGACAAAATATCATTTAGCGTATCTTCCGCTGTAATTTGCGACTGAATAGCATCCCGTTGTTTGAGCATCTCCGGAAGGTTACTAAACCGAGCATTTAACCCGTTCCAAAAACCCCCATCCGCCTGACCTTTCTGCGCCTCGGCAATGTTTTCATTTAAGGTACTTAACTTGACTTGTAGGGTCTGCTCGCGCCCAATGTTGAGCATCGCATCCCATGCACCTTTAGCTGCTTTCCCCAGCGAGTCCCAGGCACTTTCAAGAAGGCCTAGATTCTGATGAATATCATTTGCACGCTGCTGCATGGTATTGGCGTACGCATCGGTCGCTACGCGTGCCGCCTCTTGCTGATTCCCTTCATCCTGCAAGGCCTTAATCTGGTTGTAGGTTGCCAGAGTTAAAAAATGGTATTGGTCGTTTAGTTTAGTAATGGCCGCAACCGGATCAGCTGCAATATCGTTGAAGTCACTCACAAGTTTTTCAGTGGCTATTCCTGTCGCGTCACTGATTTTTATGACTGCAGTTGTTACACGCTCCAGTGAATCGCCTGCGACTTTTCCAGATGAAACTAACTGATTTAACGTTGAAGCGGCTTTCCCGGTGGTTGAATCTGCAACAGCTCCTGCACGAGCAGCCATATCAGCAAGTTGACCGGATGTTTTCCCTACCTGATTACCAGTTAATACGAGGGATTTATAAAATTCGTCCTGCTCTTGAGCGCCTTTATAGTAAGCAAGACCAAGAACACCAACAGCTGCGGCAGTAATCGTAAAAGGGTTAACCAACCCCATAACATAGGTACCAACTCCCTTAATAGCTGGCCCAATACCGCCAAACATATCTTTTAACTGCCCCCCCTGCTGCATAAGCACCATAAAAGGGGATTGGCCTGTAGAAAGTCCGACTACGATATCCGTCATCTGAGCGGGAATCATGCGCATTGCAAAAGCTGTCTGGGCAGCAGACTGCCCAGTTTTTTTCAAGTCGTCACGAAAGCCGGTTAATTTGTTACGAGTCTCTTCAATTCGCTTTGAATAAAGCTCAAATGTATCTGTATCTACCATCCCTTTCGATTTGAACTTCGCCAAATCCTGTTGTTGTTTGTCCAACTTATTCAGGGCAGCATTCACCGGGTCAATACGATCAAGAAGTTCAGATAGAGCCTGCTTTTCTTCGTCCGTAGCCTTTATCACCTTGCCAGCGCTCGAAGCAGCACGGTCTCCAGCCTGAGTCATTTTTACCAGTGCAGTTGCGAGATTATCGGCCTGTTTCTCTGCTCCGGAGCTATCAATAACAATGGCAAGGCGGGAGGTTTGTTCTGTCATTTAGCGATCTCCGGGCAATAAAAAACCCGCTGATTAAGCGGGTTAAGAATAGTTTAAGAAGTGATAATCAGTGAAGGTTATCTTCTTTATTGCAAGGCATTGCATTACACCGCTTAGCTATAGCTAAGTCAGCCCCCTGTCAGATGCATGGTTCATTGCCTAGCTTTTTTATCTTGCTCATACTCAGATGCTATATGATCGTAAGTAATCTTGGCATTGAGGCATTGCCTGGAGGTGTCACCGTCCCTAAGGCATTCGCCATGATATCTAGCAATATTCGATGTCATACTAATTGCTGATATGAATATAGACTCACACGCCTTATTTCCATTACACGCTTGAGATTTCATGCTATCCAAAAGCCGCACTTCCTCAATCTGAGCAAAAGAATATGTACAAAAAAAGGATAATACCAATCCTACAAAAATTGCTTTCATACCCCTACCCATCAGTTAAAAAGCCACCCGGAGGTGGCTTAATAAATCAGCTTGCGTTCTCGCAACCCGGCAGACTGCGGTCAATCACAAGGTTGCCTTCAACACGCAGACCTATTTTACCAAACAGGAAAGCATGGTTTAGCTGAGTGACAACTACGTCTGACAGACCAACAGCACAACGATCTTTTTCAATCGCGCGGTCTGCTGCAGTTTTCACGTTAGGGATCCCAGTAGGGAAGATGATGACCGGGTAGCTATCTTCAGCAGTAACTCGTTTACCTTTGTAGAACTTGCCCCCGTTAAGGTTGTAGTTTTTGGTACTTGCTACAGTTAAGTCTGCAACACGCACAGTACAACCCGAAAGTAACAGCGCTCCAAGCGCCAATGCGATGACTTTTTTCATTTTATATTTCCTTTGATTGCAATCGGAAACATCCTAACACATGAGTTATGCATCGCAATGCTACAATTATTTAGCGTTTTTCCTGTCGTTTCTGCTCCGCTGCCCACTCGTCACGCCACGCATCGTCGAGCGCCAGGATAGCGGCGTCAAACTCGGTGCGGTCAATCAGGATGGTGCGCGATGCCAGATATAGCTCAATATCATTCAGGGATAATGGGAGCGGTACTCCGGCCATGCCAGCATATTTCCTGCTGCGCGATATCATGGCATAGGCATTGAGGATCTCCCCTGTTACTTCATCAATTTCTGGCTCAGGAATCGGTGGAAGGTTCAGTTGCTCCCGGCGCCATTTAGCCTTATCTCCCCTTTCGCCCCCGAACTCCTTTAGCCACGCCTGCGCCTCTAGGGCTTTTTTACGGTTTCCTGAGTCTGCTGCTCCTTACCCTGAGCTATGTTTGCAGCCTCTGCCAGAATCAGCCAATACAACGCGGGGTTCTGCTTCAGTAACGCGACGCCAAGTTCGGGCGTATACGCTACAGCCTTCTCAATACCATCCACCAGCTCACCTACTCCCTCCCAGTCTTTCAAAAGAAAGCGCGCGCAGTTATCGATGAGCAGATCATCAATTGAGTCAATTTCACCCACGCTGGCGAGATCGAACGCGTCGGTACCGACCTGATAGCTCGCGTCCATTTTGTCGATATGGCGCCGCACCAGCGCATTGCGTGAGCGGTACTGTGGATTCTCGCTGCTGGTCACCAGCAGGCGGAGTTTAAACAGTGCTTCTTCTTCCGGTGTGTATTTCTTTTTACGGCCATCAGGCTTTTTAAAAGGGAAAAACCAACGCTCGCCACTCAGATCAAGTTGAGAAGAAATAATCAGCATACAGACTCCATAAAAAGCCCGAACCGCGATGTTCTGCGGAACGGGTCAGGGAAATTAAGGTGCGGTGACAGTGATTTCAGACGTTGCCGTAAAGGTACGAGCCTTCCCGGTGATCGTGGCGTTTCCGGCAGCATTGCGGGTCACTTTCGCCGTTTTTTGCCCGGTAGAAACTACGCTGGCAATCGCAGGGTCAGATGACGTCCACTGGACGATATCTGTTGAATCAGCAGGCGTAAGCGTGGCAGTTAATGTCACCGTAGAGCCGACTGCGCCATTTGAAGTGGCTGGCGCAACACTGATTGCCGTCGCCGGTACTTTTGGCGCGCGGGTAATCGTTGGCGGCGTATTGGCGGCGGTGATATCGAGCTGAACCTGTACGATGTCAGTATTCCCGGCGTCCGGCCAGTCGCCAGAAATCTGAACTTCAGGGAAGCTGAAGGTATAAGCGCCTTCGGCGTTCTCCAGCGTGAAGGTAAACGGCACCGTTTCGCCGGTGAAGGTTTTTTTATAAATCTCCCAGGCCGCCTTGGACCATGACAGCGTGATCTGGCCTGACGGTGTAAAGGTCGTCGGAATGTTTGCGCCAGCAAATGCTGAGCCGGTACCGATACAACGCTGAGTCTGCATGTTGTTATCAAACTGGATATTAAACGTATCCACACAGAAGCCAGCACCACCCGCCACCCCGTTCAGACTCAGGCCTGTCACTTCCTTAAACGAATAGCGCAGCGCGCCTGCACCATCCACCGGGTTAGTGAAATAGCTGGTATCGTCGGCTTTGGTTTCCCAGTCAAGCCCGGCGAAGGTAATGGTCGCAGTTATGTCGCCATCATTCGGGATTTCAATCTGGAAAGTGGCAACCTGGCAACCGCGGGCAATCTGTGCGATCCCTACATCATCAGCGTATGAAGAAACTGAAAAAGTAATGCGGTTGTTGCCCATCGTCAGCACATTATCGAGCCAATCCGCTCCGAAACAGCTCGCCAGAAAATCATCATGCTGATTCCAGCGAAATCTGGTGCCGACATCGCCGCCGACATCAATCGTGCCACGGGAAACGCCCTGCGCCATGCGGTCACCGCCGATTTCATCGTTATCGTTGGTGTTCTGCGTTGGCATCACCCCGAACGACGAACGGCGTAACAGGTTCCAGACACCAGCAGAGGGTGTCTCCCCCGGTGTGGTTTCGCGAATAAACGCGGTTACTACTTTTGCGCCTGAACTCACAGGAGCCTCCTGTTGATTGTGCGCTACAGAGCGCGATAAGGGATTTGAAGATTGAGCTGTGACCAGCCATCGGTTTCACCTGCCGGGATGGCGGATACGGCGAAATAACTCAGCTTTCCGTCGTCCTGGAACTCGAAGAGTTGCGTTAATTTGTCGGCGGCCTGAGCCAGCTGCAGAGTGCCTGAACCAACAGGGACGAAAAGCTGGATGATGAGAACCCCTGTTCGGTGGACAGTCGGCCCTGCTCCAATTTCGTTAGCACCTGCTTGTCCGGGGATGTCAGTAAGACGAGCCCAGATTTTTCGACCGCTGGGATCGAATACAGGACCGTTTGGGTAGTCCACCGCATCCTGGGCAATAGCGGTCTGCGTCGTCATTCGTCTGATGACAACGTTTCTTATTTCTGTGAGGGTCATTTGTAGGCCTGAATTACACCATTAAATGAGACGGCATAGACGCCTGTCGGCGCTTGCGTAGAGTGGCCATTCTCCAGCGGTACGGAGTAAGGGAGGTTTGACTGAATGTAAATCACCGAGTAGGCCGGCGCCTGATTGATGATATTTTTCCCGTTGAGGAATGTCATTGTTCCGCGCGGGTCAGGCTCTGATGGTATTGAATGATCCGGTTCGCCGATGCTGACAAAATGCGACGCCCGAAAGGTTCCTGCTCGATACTCAGCCGGGCGCCGGATATCCATGCCATCGTTAACACGGACTTTCTTTCTGAGACGGCCAGTCTTTGTCAGGTTGGCAGGATCGGCATATAGAGATTCGTTCCACTCACCTACCGCTTTGTTGTACTGCATCGCAGTGGCGTTGATAGCCCATAACTCCGGGTTACCTACAGGCGATCGCTGGACGATTTCATTCAGCAACTGAATGGCGATGGTTCTTTGCCGTAACCTGACGTCGTCCTCCACCAGCCCGGCAAATGCCGCAGGGTCAATGTTCCAGCCCTTAGCCATATCACGCCCTCCGCAGTTGAATGGAGTACGCAGCACCAGCAGAGTCGGCAGAAGCGGTGATGACCTCGTAGCGCTGGAGTGCGCCAGTAATCGGGTCAGGAGCCGTGATAATGTGCTCAACCGCTGGCTTGTCTGTGACCTCATTAACCAGGGCGGTTAGTTTCACATCACCATGAAGGATATTAACGCCATCGATGCGGCGGAGTTTATAGCGCGCCAGCACTCCGCGCCCCGAGTAAGTCACCTGCGTTTCAGTGCCGGTTTCCGTAACCGGGTCCCAGTCACCTCGAACGGTGTATGTTCCAGTGAAATCCTTAACAGCATCCTTCAGGTCGGTATCGAATGCCGCGGCGACTTCGGTTTGCAGTTCGTCACGAATTCCCATTGCACCCACCACTACGCAGCTGAGGTTTAACGATCACCGTACCGTGGAGTTTTCGGGTATAAATTTCGCCGTTGCGCTTAACCCGCAGCGGGAGCGGAGCAAACTCAACAACGCCCTTTGCCGGGTTTGCGTAAACGACATGTTTGAACGGGTTTCCATTCACAAATACATCGCGAGGACCGAGCCCGTCACCGGCATAATGCACATCCGGATTTTGCATGTTACCCCCTTACCAGCCGCACCTGAGACTGACTAACGCCATATGGCTTAAGCATTGCAAGCGCCAGCTGCAGATCAGAATCAAGCAATGCAGAGCTGTTGGTAGCGAGTTCTGCGAAGGTTTTGGAAACGCTGACATCGTCGGCATCTACCGTCTTGCTGAGGAGCACGCCAGAGTCAGTTTTCTGCTGATACAACCCGCCATTTGCCGCCGCCAGCGCCGCATAGGCGCCAGCCTGTTTTACATCGTCAGGAATGATGGTTTCGTGAGTTGCCTTATCGCACGGCAGTTTCAGGTTAAGCCCATTCATCCAGGTATTAGTCATCAGCACAGATTTGGCTTTTTTGCTTTCATCTGTCCAGGTGGCACCGAGAATCGAATTGACATCTCCAACGGTGATGAAAGTGATCATGCATCACTCCATTTCTTTCCAGCCGTGCGCCTTCCAGTTCTCCACTTCATCAGGGTGAACGTTGGCGGTATTAGGAGCGCCGGGGAATGCCGGGAAATCGGTAACCATCGCCACCAACTGCGATGTGGTCGATACAGATACGTTGTTATCCGCCTGCGTAAACGCAGTTTGCTCAGCAGCTCGTTGTGCGCGCTGCTCTTTTGTTAATCCGGCCATAAGCCCTCCACAAAAATAAAGGGGCCGAAGCCCCTATTTATCAGCCCAGCAACAACGCTGAGTGCGCCGACTTAACTGCTGCTACGCCCCAGGACAAACCGACTTCGTAACGCACCTGGCGATACTGGCGGTACAGAGCAACCTGATAAGTGATGCCTGACACCGGGTCAGTAACGTTCATGACGTCATCCGCAGTATCACCGCCCTGCGGCATTGCCGGGGTACGCGCAGCCAGCAGGAACGCGTTACGGTCGAATGCCATGTTTGCGGTATATCCACCTACGGTAGTAATCGCGGAGTTATCCGCCAGCGCCTGACGCAAGCCCGGTGCCGCCAGGGTAATAGTGGTAGCAGTAGCTGCAGCAACGAGGTATTTGTTGCTGTCACCGTCAAACGTCACAATATCACCTGCCGTGAAAGAACCCGTGCCGGTATCAATCGCGATCAGGATGTCACCCTCAGATTTTGCACCATTTACCAGATAATCATCGGCAGCCGATGCTGCACGTTTTTTGACGTGTGCAGATTCGTGGATGTTGAATCCCTCCAGACGGCCCACGATACCTTCACGCAGCAGCGCATCGGTACCAGACTCGTTCACCTTGAACAGAACTGACTGTTTACCACGGAGGTTAGCAATCGCAGAGGAACCAAGGACCATCTGCAAATCGGTAGTCGGGGAGCCGTTATCGGACAATACCTGGCGCGCATTTGCCGCATCTGACAGATCGCCCGCAATCCCGAATGGGGCAGTACCAGCCGTACCGACAGCGCGGGAGGAAGCGAAATACAAAGCCGCGAGATCTGCATCCATCTCATTAGCCAGCGCGCGAAAAGCCTGCTTAAACTGATCAGCAAGGATGGTGTTGTATGTCCCTGCGGGCCCCAGCGCCAGTTGTTCCTCACCGTTCCATTTGACCGGGGCCATTTTGGATTTGGTGATTTTGACATCAACGGCGCCGATCGTCTGGTCGCCGTCATTTGGCGCAGTAGCCCCCGGGGTAATATCAACAGTGGTTGCCGGTGGCGCAACCGGCGCAGTAACAGTCTGGTCCTTCGCAGCTGCATCAGCTTTCGCATTACGCGATACAGCCGGGATAAAACCGACCTGTTCGCGAGATACGGTATCCAGAGCCGTGAAGATAGTCGGGATCAACCCGGTAAGCGTATTAGCCATGTGTATGGATTCCTTGGAGATTAAAATATAGGGTTGGTTGAGCTATCCAGCTCCGGCACCAGCAGCCATCCGGCAGCTGGCAAAGAATTAATCGACGATGGTGATACCGTCTTTGAGAGTTGATTGCTGATCTGTCGGGCTCAAACTGGTAAACGCATCGCGTTTCATCGTTTTCTGCCCGAGTGAATGCTGAGACTGCCGTGAGCCGCCTCCCTGGTTGCCGCTGGCCTTCAGAATGTGGTCTTTCTGTGGGTACTGCTCCACCAGGAACTCCAGCGCCTCATCAAAGGCCGCCAGTTCGCCCGGTTTAGAGCGGGAATAAATTTTGTTGCCTGAACCGTCATAGGCAACGACTTTGCCATCCTCGACTTTGAAGGATTGACCGAACCGCGCCTGAAGCATATCTGCCGGGATTGCTACTTTATCTGCGATGAATTTCGACCCAGAGAAACGGCCGCCGATCATTTCCTGATAAAGCTGGCCTTCAAGGGTCGTCGCACGCTGGGTAGCTTCATCAAGCTGCGCCTGGAAGGATTTGGTGATATCCGCTTTAACCTGATCAACGGCGCCTGCGTCGATCAGTTTTTTCTGGTCGATTTTAGTCATCATCTCCAGCGCTTCGAGCGCCTTTGCCGGATCGCCGATTTTGGCAAACTTAGCCAGACCGGCTTCAGCGGCTTCTTTGGCTTCACGATGAGATTTTGCCTCGCCATTCAGAGAGGAGATTTTCCCAACGGCCTGCACAGCATCAAAACCAACTTCCTGGCCGTCATCGTGGACGTAGACGGGTAAACCGCTGGAATCGACTTCTGCATAGCTTTTGCCGTTAACTTCGACTGTTTTCAGTTTCATGTGGTTACCTTTTCGGTGGTCATCCGACCGTTGCACCGCTCACCATCCGGATCACGGCAATAAAAAAGGCCGCCCGGAGGCAGCCTGATTGAAGACTTAAAAAGCTTTAAAGTCTGGCGTTGCTGAACGCCTGAGCATCCAGGTTACGAAGTTGCTCCAGAGTCAGCCATTCGCCCTTGTCGTTGTAGAAGTCATCAGGCGACATGCCGCCGTCACGAATCAGCCGGGCCCGGGTTACGCCAACGATCTGGGACTGTCGCGTGAACGACTGGCGCGAGAACCAGCCCTGATAATCGGTATCCAAAGGCACCTGCCCGTCCATGCTGGCGCGCGAGCTATTTGATATTTGCCCTACAGCAATACCGAGCTCATCAGACGATTTCAGGATGTAGGTTTCGACGCTGCGACAGCAGAAATGGATTTTCCCGGGTCCCTGCAGATACGGCACCTTATGGCCGATCGGCTTGTTATCCAGTGTGTACTTGAGGCGGTCGCGAATCCGACAGTCTTTTGATGTACGGTTATCCAAAGTGGATAACCACTGCTTACCCTTCAAAATGTCATCGTTCGCGTCTGCAAAGCTTTTCCTGGCAGTCGAAGCAAGATGCCCTACAGCCGTTTTTGCAATACTGCCAGCATTGGAGCGGCTCATCTGCAGCGCGCCATCCTGATAGCCACGGTTAGCATGACCCCGGACCTTTCTGGCGATTTGCTCATGGGTATCGCCCAGGAGAAAACCCTGCCGCACTGTATTGGATATTCTAGCCATCCTGTCAGCTTCAAGGTTATCTGCCCACTCCGAAAGCAGGCGCCCCTGAAACGGCTGTGCCATCGCAGTTGCATAAACGACATCCGGTGAAATGCCCACCAGTGGATGAAGCGATAGAACATCATCGGGGATCGCAAACTGGAACAGGCTCATCTGAAAGCCTGCTTCGTGCTGGGCGAGTTGCTGCAGCTCATCAGATAGGCCCGCGTACATTGACTGCACAGCCTCACGATTGAGAGCTCTGACACTAACGAGCAGCGCTTCCATTCGCGACACGGTAAAGCTGTCAGCATCCAGGCTATCCATCGCCACCAGCAATCTGGCTGTCAGTTCCGCATCGCTGTCATTCAGGATTTTTATCATTCTGTTTGCAACGCTGGTGCTGTACCGCGCTACCCATATCGCATGCGCTATCGATTCATCCTGAAGCTTGTCATTCGCCGTTGCCATTTGCACCCCCCTGGTTACTCAGCCCGCCGGCAAGCGTGACCTGCTGATTCCGCAACTCGTCGATTACCTCTTCGGGCTTCGCGTCCGGATCGATAAATTTGAGGGCCTGCAAAACGCGAACAGCATCAACCTGACGTATATCCCCCCCCTGACGGAGCGACTGAACAGCCGTTGCAGCTGCGGCATCAAACGTCTGGGCTGAAACGTCCAGTTCGGTGCGTACATCGACATTGCCGCCTTCTTTCTCGCCCAGCCATTCCGCCATAATCTGCAGGATATTATCGAGCGCATCCTCAAGCGAGCTTGCCATGGTGTAGAGAGGTGAATTCTCCTGCATCCGCTCTTCGTGAGTCTGGTCTAAGGATTTAGTCGATGTGTTTTCCGCGCGCAGCAATTTTGCGCCGGCCTGACGCATCTGGTTTTCCAGATCCTCAAGGGAAATCTTACCGGCTTCAATCGCAGCCCCGGTATGCTCGACATATTCCAGTCCCTGCCGCTGGCGGTCATCGAAACGAGTCGCAGAGGAAGAACCTATCGTCAACGTTTCGCCATCAGCCAGACCGTAAGCCACCAGCAACGGCACACGAGCGACATGCAGGATGTTGTCCTGTTCACTCTGACTCTGCCAGTGCTTGATATTCAGTAAAGCGAGATTAAGCAGTGGCGGTGAACCGCGCATAAAGCCTGTTCGCTTCGTGTAAAGCGTCACCAGGGGAATATCATCGCGACTGGTTTCCCACTCGTCGTGAATCTGCCACTGGCTTTCACCATTTTCACCTTTATTTCGGCGATAAATTTCAACCTTACCCGGCATGATATGGCGTATTTGCTCAACTTTCGTTTGCCCGTAATCATCGCCATCAATAATGATGACCTCTCTGATACGCAGATCGGTCAGCACCACTTTCCCTTTAACCACTTTCGATTTCCAGCCGATGACCTGGCGAGGATTTAACATCGTGGCATACGGGCGGGATCCCGCGGCTTTTTCGTCGGCTTTAGTTTTTACTGCCTCCGGGTCAATTTTCGGGAAGTCCACCAGCGCATGTACCAGACCATACTGGAATCCGATGCTGAAAAATTGCTGTGCCCAGACATCGAGCCGGTTTCCTTCCATATCAATATCTGGCGACAACTCTCGTATTTGTTCAGGAGAGTCCTCACTCAATACCGTCGGCTCAGCAAACACTCGCCCGATGTTTTGTTTAATGGCCTCTTCATAGGCAGGTAGTAACGTTGCCGAAGCTAAACGCTCCTTATAGCTTTCAGGATCTTCGTTCGGCCATTTCGGGAGATACTTCTTGCCCTGCCGGCGCATTTCCAGCGTGCCGCCCATCAGCGCATCATTAATATCCCATGCCTCAACCATATCGTTATAGTCGAGGTTGGGCGTTGAAATATCAGGCATGTTTTTACATCCGCAGTTGGGTGACTTTTCCGGTTGGTTTGATGATCGGGAATTGCTTCACAATGAAATACCCGCCGGCATCGTTAGGGTGATCGTTATCCGCCGTTTTATCCGGCTCACCGTTCTCGGCCCAGACCTGTTGTTCGAGCGATTCTGCGTACACCGGGCAGCGCTGTACGTTCACCTTGTAGCGACGTTCGCCGTTGCCATTGCAGAACATGGCATTCATCGAGTTGATGCGGTCTTTCACTGGTGGGTTTGATGCATTAACAACCACATTGAAGCCAGCCTGCTTAAGCTGGGCGATATCAGTGGCGCTGGCATTGCTGGATTTACGAGAATCACCGGAAGCATCCGGATAGATATAGATTTCACGCACCTTGCGATAATCTTTGCCGTCGTACAGCCAGAACCGTTCTTTGATGATGCGAATCATGTCAGGGGTATCGTAAGCCTTCACGATTTCATTCACCGCAAACGGAAGCCCCAGACGTAACACGTGAACAATCCCGGCCATCTTCCCGACGTTAAAGTCCATACCAATATACAGAGGCTCGCCGGGCTGCTCCTCTTCCCGGCAGTTATTCAGCTTACGATCGAACTGATGGTAAATCGTCCCGCTGGTCAGGTTGGTGAACTGGCCACGCAGATAAGCCTTTATCAGTTCCGGCGGGTATGACTCCATCAATGACGGGATGTAGTCCGCCGGCAGGTTCTTTTCGTTGTCGAACGTCGAGGCCTGAACCAGTCCGTACAGCGTTGAGAGAGAGGGTTTATCACGCACAGCCTTTGCGAACTGCTGATAAACGAATTTAAACCCTTCCGGCGTCGTGGTGACGTCTATTCCGTTACGCAGGCCGGGCACCTTGTAACGCATACGCGCGATGATTTTTCGCCAGGCTAATTGCGCCTTTTGCGCGGGCATCACGTCCAGCTCATCAATCAGCGCGTTACCAATTTTAAAACCAACGATGGTTTGTGGTTTCTCCATCGAGCGGCAGATCGTGGTTCCGCGATACTGGCGCCCGGCGTAGAAGTGAACCTCTTTGTTCCCCTCGTTGATTTTGACATTCAGCCCCCAGTCATTGGCTACTTCCTCAACGGTGGGATAAAAGATGTCACGGATCTGCGGATACGTAGGGGCAAAGTAACCCTGGTTGATTTTTGGGTGTTCCCACATTCCTTTGCAGATGCCGCCGCAACCGACCCATGTTTTGCCAGAACCGAAGCCGGCGACATAGGCCTTAAACTTGTACTGCATCGCAAGGAATTTGGCCTGAGGAACGTTAAGCGTCGGTGCTATCGCCATCCTCTTCCCTCACTCGCGCATCGACTACGTTGATATTGATCGCAACTGGCGTTGGCTCGTCATCTTCCGGGTCAGCGGCCAGTTCTTTGCGAAGTTTGTCGATCTCCAGTTGCCGGCGCTCAATTTCTATCTGCTGCAGGCGCTGGGCGAATTCACTATCAGCCAGGCCGAGACGCTTCATCACCGCCTCGAACATTCGCTCGCGGCTGATAGCGGTTATCTCCACACCGTTCTTTCCGAGCTTCACGCCGGAATAGGCAAGCGCTGCATCAGGCGCCAGCTTGCGCGTATCAGCGAAGAAAGGCTGGCCGATACCATCCCCATTGCAGCGAGGACATTCCGGGTTAGGTGCGCTAGTGTGGTCGTAGCCGTATCCCCCATCATCCAAAGGTTCCCGACGTTTACGCTCAAGTGCTTCGAGGCGCTTCTCTTCGTACTCTACGGCATCGCGCCACTGATACTGATGACCGAAGCCCCAGCAGTAACGGCAGCTACCGCGGCGATACTGAGAAAGCTGGTTGGCGTCGAAAGTTGCCAGCCGCCACATCTGCTCAAGCACTTCATCAGCACTTCCCAGCGTGCGCGCAATGGATGCTTTCTGCTGCTGCGCAATGGCCTGCGTAACGTTAGGATTCGTTAGAAGCTGACGGCCATAGTTTGGGTCGCTATAACCCGCTCGCTCTGCGGCGGCAGTGGCGTTATTGTCCTTGAGGTATTCGGCAATGAAGCGCTTTACCTTTGGACTCAGTTTGCTATCCACCAGCTCTTCTGCGCACTTTTCCTTTTGCGCAGTGCGCAATTTCTTCTGCGCAGGTTTTTGCGCAGTGGGTTTCTTGATATATCGGCGGGCAGTAGCGTAATTCAGTCCCTGCGCTTCACACCAATCCTTCGGTGATACGCCGGTTGCGGCATGATCGGACAGGAACCGTTGCTGAAGCTCGCCCCAGTCCGGCTTTGCCATGGATTACTCCAATAAAAAAAGCCACCAGCGAACGCCTGTGGCCTGTGTGGGTTGTGGTGTACATATTGGCTCGGGTGTGCCTCTCTCTGTAGGGTAGCCATCGTGATAGTTGCGTTCTATCTCCTGCTTCTTTGACGATTAACAAGTACACCACAAATTGTCATTATCACATGCACTCATAGAATGCCTGCTGTAACGACTTAACTGGACTGCTCCGTGACTGTATCAAACAGTGCCAGCGCTTCGGTTGCTTCCTGAATAGCCTTTCGGGTTTTCGAGACAATCTCACTTTCCGTGTAAACACGATCGAAAGAGTCTGCAAAGAGCTCTGCTTTGAGATAGCTATCGCCAACCCAATCAATGGCCAGCTTAGCCGCGGCAGTGTCGTAGTTAACTTTCTTGATGATATCTAGGCGGATTTGTTCGGATGCGGTGATCTCTGACATGTCTTACCTCTGTGCGATGTGGGGCATTATCGAGGTCACTCTGAGAATGGCCTCTGTGATGCATTCGCATTTATCCTTGCCACGTATACAAGCAGAGCGGTTACCTACAGGATACTTGTTGCGCACAATAAAAAAGGCCGCATAAAGATGCGACCTTTGGTTAATACCAGTTAGAAAACTAAAATCTCTAAGGAGCCACCCGGGTGAGACTTTTCTGCTTAATAACTGACCTCTGCCATTTCGGTGTTAGCTGGCAGTAGTTACGAGATGATAGCTTCATTTTGGCTATCGATATCATTTAATTACTGAAAAAGCCCTTTATATTAATTATTCACTACTATCCAGAACATTGAACCAGAACAAAAGATGTATATGCTGTTCTTTTGATACCAATGATCAATTCGCTCCAACCAAGTGGGTTGCTAACAAATTACTCGAGGGTTCCTTAGACAGTGAACCATATATTTAAATGCTCAATGTAGCGCTGGATAGGAACATAGATAACCACTCCGTTAGAAAGATCAACAGACTTGATAACACACCCCTGTGGCGCAAAATATTCCCCATCAGAATGAGGCTGGATTGAGTGTTCGTCTCCGTAACGATAATCGTGGGGAAGTTTAGGAAGTGAATTTTTCGTCATGGGCAGCTTCTTAGATTGAAGGAATTTAAAAATCAATAGTGCATTAGCGCCCATGAATTAGATACAAACTTTTCATTGTTTACCGCTCTATTGTCTCGCTTTCAGATTTTTACTAAAGTGGCAGTATATATATCAATAAGTTAGACCTTCTCTGTATTACTTAGCACCCTTCTCTGTAATTTGCGAGCAATTGGCCAGCACTGATTTGTTGTGCGCCAGAATGTCGCGCTTGGTCTGCTTATCCAGCACATTGATATCGTAGTCGGTCAGGTAGATGATTCGTACCCAGTTGCAGGCCGTATCAACCACCACCGGGGCGGGTAAACTTTTCGCGCAGCTCCCGATCAACATCGTCATCAGGCATATGGCTAACTGTCTGCTGTACATTGCAGGCCTCTCTTGGGGCTTCCTCTTTCCGTTCAGACGCGGCGACGCTAGCAGCGGCTTTCTCTTCAGTACGCGTTTGTGCTGATTTGGCTTCTGCCTTGCTGGTACCGCGAGCATGGCCAATACCGAATGCACCAGCGATAGCACCCAGGATAAGGACCACCAGCCCAGCAATAATTTCAAAACTCATTGCTTCGGCTCTTTCTGTTTGTCGGCCTTATCTTTCAATGCCGGCTGCCGTACATATTGTGAGAGCACCGCCAGCACTACCAGCGCAGGGCTAATTAGTGCAACGATATTTGGCGGAAGGATGTTTTTGATATCCGGCGGCAGCATTGCCCAAGCATGAAGCGCGGCATCCGGGAATGACTGCGCCCATACACCGACCAGCGCGCCAGCAGTCCCCAGACGAACAGACCAAGTTCTAAGTAACAGGCGAGCATGTCCCACAAACTCAATCCGGGTATACTTTCTTAACAGCAACAACGTTAAAACAACCACCAGCGCAAGCAGAAAGAAGATAATTAGCTTCATAGGTTTACTCTCTCCTTCACCCACCCGAAGAGAAATTCTTCATTGGCTTCCCGCGCTTCCGCAAGTTCGAGATACCGTGCGCCCTGACTGCAGTTCAACCCTTTCTGTATCACCGTGCCCCCTGCGCTACCCCGTACGGCTAGGTAACTGCGCAGCGCGGCGATCGTGATGTTCCCAATGACGCCATCAGGTTTCAGGTCGGGATATAGTTTGCCGCGTTGGTTCAGTGCCGTCAGCCAACGCTGAAGGAACGTTGTGGAAACACGCGGCCCCATGTTGACGCCGGTATCGCATAACTCTTCTGCGATTGATGGTGACAATTCGGCGATCTTGTCAAATTTGGGCTCCAGCCAATACTGCTGCATATAGATTTCTTTCGCAGTTTCCCGAGGGAGCTCTTTCATATCGCCTTTGTAACCGTATGCACGCGCTGTGTTCTGCGTGATACCCCAGCGAGTAGGGCCGCCTTTATCAGAGGGGTGATCGACATAACCACCCTCTTTGCCGAGGATACCCTCGATAATCTGGTCTGCTGTCATTGTGCTCTCACTCCGGTGATTCGCTCCCAGAAATACGTGAGCGCTACAGAACCCATAGTCCCACTGATACCGGCAGTGGCCAGAATCATGTAAATACTTAGGCCGCCTTCTATGCTGACAAGCCCACCGATGACACCGGTGAATCCTGAAACCACGATTTGCGCGAGAGCGTTAATCCAGCTCCAGGTAGCTTTGTTTTGCTTAACGTCAATCAGGTATCGGACAAGACCGCCCCAGCATGACAGAGCAAGGACAATCAGCCATGAGACTCCGGCAATGCTTTCTTTATCTTGCATACGTTTAGCCATATCACCTCCGAAAAAACGGGGTGCTGTGTGTGTTTGAAAGGGTCAGGACCGTTGGGCTGATTTATCAACCAAGCTCGTCGCAGATGATTCCCGTGAGCCTGATATAAAAAAAGCCGCCAAAAGGCAGCTTTAATGAAGTTGTTATACTGATGTGGCTCGATAGTAGATTTAACCTTTATCGCTTAAGGTGCACGTCCCTTTCTCCAGAGGGTTGTGCACGTCCGACCCTACCAAGTCGTTCGTAATACTGTAAGTTAGCAACTTTGCCTTTTTATTGAGAATCATAGAGATTGCGGGTCCTGATATTTTTTTCTGGCTATCCATATTGCCAAACACATATATATCCTCAATCTGTCCATCCTTATTAGGCGATGAACCATTGAAATACAGTTCAATGCCATAATGCTCTCCCTCCTTATCTTTCCAGCTAGCATAACGATGCCAGCCATCTTGTTTCTTCACATCTTGCCAAGTAACCATAGTGTTGTTTTTAGAATGTTCTGGAGAGCATTTGAAAACCATCATCGTTGGCTGGTTAGTGGCATGCGCGGAAGCCACTAAAAACAATGCTGGGAAAATAATCTTTCTCATAATATCGCCTGATGCAAAGCAGGGAATTATACACATGCGAATGGCAATGGTAATTTATGTCCATAAAAAAACCCGCTCGCTGGCGGGTTGATCAACGGTGAACAGACAATGCCCATCGTTAGAACAAATTAACACGAATTCGGGAAAAGTAAATATCTCAGCGCGTTATTTGTTTGAGCTGTCCCTCCGCCCATGCCTCTTCTATATCGAATTTAGTGATCAGTTCGTCAAAAAATGGTTTAACCGTCTTCTTCCATGTATCCAGGGTGATGGCATCCGTTACCTGGCAAATGGCACTGTGCACAGCAGTGGAGAGGATTCGCTCATACCCACGACCACCACAGCGCTTGCAGTTGCCCATGACAGGCACTCCCTGCTTCTCCGTCTCATCCTGGTTCACTACCTTCCCCCGACCGTGGCAGTCGTTACAGGCAGCGCTAACAGTCCTTTTTCCCTTGCACTTTTGGCAAAGCACCCGGACCTGCTCCCGGACCGACTTCACCTCCTCCCAGTATGATGGATAGATCCCCTTTGTAACTTTGACCCACTTCGGCGGTTTGCCGTCCGGATACGATACTTTGTTGGTGAAGACCTCTACGTCGATGAATCCGGAACCGCAGCAGCAGTCACATTTTTTTTTGCTGGAAGCGCTTCGCGAATAGTCCTCAAAGGCGAACGTTGCGAGGATCTGAATAACCTGAGGTTTTACGTTCGTCGCGAGCTTGCGCAGCGCGGCAACTTTATCGCATTTTGTCAGCGCATATTCAGCTAATAGACCGATAGCTCGTTCTCGATCATTGTTGCTAATGCCCATCTTGCCCAGAAAAGCGCTATACCCCATAGCAGCACGTTCCTGTGTCATGCCCATTGCAGCCATAATGTCAGTGCCGGTTAATGAGTCTGATGTCGTCGCTCGTGGAGAATCGCTAATCATAGTGGACTTCGCGAAGTGGTATTTCACTGTATTTTCGAGGTTCATGCTATTTCTCCCAGATACTGATAAATGCGGACAAAGTTTTTCAAAATTCGATAATCGGTCATTACTGTTCCGCGGTGCCGGCAGAGGCGGAGCTTTTGCCAGCGTTCGCGGATACGTTCGATACCGTCACGGCTCATGCGGCCTCCCGTTGTTTTATTAGCGCACGGCGTAGCGCGCTGTAATGGCGTCTGATGCCTTCCAGTTCTTCGATGGTGTATCGGTGAGGGGTGTTGTTGTTTTCCAGCGCCTCGACGCGCTCAGCGCCGATTTTCTCTACCAGGCCAATGCGGTACTGCTGCTGGTTTCCTGACATCTGCACGTTGCAGTGATGGCACTGCTTGTGAATGTTGTCCTCGTTGTAACGCAGGTGCGATGCTTTACCGCGGGAACGGTAATGACCAGCCTCCCACTGAACCGTGTCAAAAGTGCCGCAGCTGATGCATGGCAAGTCGTAGTCTCGTTCGCGGATATAGTCGTTAACGACACGCTGGGTCATATCTTCCCAGTGCCTGAGGGGCTTCACCGAGGCTTTGCGTTTACGCCATTCGGCGCGCTCTTTCTTCGCTTTCGCATGCGCCTGTTTTTCGCGCTTCTTCTCCAATTCCTGCATGGCAAATTCAGCGCCATGCTCAGGAGAGCACCAGCGGTGGTTCTCGAAAGCTGGAGTGAATTTCGCCCGGCAGATTTTGCAGCGTCGTTGGGGTCTCTTTGCCATATTCAACCCCACATCCGGTTGCGCCAGCGGGAATCAGGGCGCGGTGGATTCTTGTCTTCCACCAGCTGAGCGCTGACGGTCCAGGTCGTAAAGTCCTGGTTTAAACTACGTTCGACCTTTACCCCGCGTTTGCGGTAATTATCTATCAGTTCATCGGCCTGCTCGGTCGTGCAGTCGTGATGGTGAAACCATGAATATTTCATCGATTCACCCCGCAAAGCTGAGCAATTGAGACGCTGCATTTTCAGCAGCTTCACGACTGGCGAATTTATGGGACAGAATCCACCGCCAGAGCACATCCAGTGAGGCCTGGTAAAGCTGGTGGAATTCGGTTTCGTCCATACTCGCGAAAGAAATGCTGCGTGGGTGCTTTTTCAGAGTGCCATCTGGCAGCTGAAGCGCATCGTAATGGCCGGCTTCCACGATTACCCATGAGCGATAGGCGTCAAAGGATTTGCAGATACTGATGCTTCCGGCTCGTTTTTCTGCGACGCGGTCAAGATATTGCTCGGCGATATCCTGGAATACCGATTCATTGCCACCATGGGATGCAAGGAATTTGGAATAACCGAGAATTAGCCTGCGCTCGTTCGAAGAGATTGCGCCGCCAGTAGGCTCCCAGTATTCAAAGCCCAGATTGAGTAAGGCGAAATATCGGCGGTGAAACGCCGGGTTGCGGACAAGCTTATATTCGGCCTCCAGGACGGCACCGAGCTTGCATTTTGTTTGAAGAAAATCGCTGGTCTCCGGCGTTGCGGGGATCAGGATACCTTGAGAATGTTTTATTAAGTGCAATTGCGCCATGGTTTTTCTCCGTGGCGCAGTAGGTAACGGTTGTTCAGGCCGTTGATTTCATATTATCAGAAGGTGGAATAACACGATAGCCGAGTCGTTCAGCAAACCTCATAAATCCATTTAAGGTAAATATTTCTTCTTCTGGCAATAATGGGCGCATGGAGATAATACCATCGGACCTATAAACGAGATGCCTTCCCGTTGAAGGAAAGCTACATATAACGACCCCATCAGTCCGCCTTACTACATCGTACCAAGCCTGATCATTAGGAGTTTCAAAACAAATCGTCACGTTCCCTCCCTGAGTGACCTGCAGACGTACTCACATAACGCCAGTTCCGCAACTGTAGATGACTTTATCCACTTATTCATTTTCAGTTCGGTGTACATTAACACCCCCAAAAGCACTGTATATACAAACAGTACACTCAAAAATAATATTGTTCAACCTTAAGGTCAAATGTTTGAATGATGCGCATAACAGGCTAATGACTGTTCCAACCTAAAAAAAACTCCAGACTTGTTGACAATGATTATCAACAACAATACAGTAGAAATACTGGTTATTTATACAGTATTTTATTTACAACTTTAAACGTCAAAGAGGAATTATCATGGCTGATGAAACCATGGTTGTAAAAGGCACTGCATCACCCAGTTTTGGACAAGACTTATCTATTCCAGGTGGTTCGAATGCCCCACACGTACCTGTGACTGGTCACATTAAAGGAGGAGTCAATTTCCCAGTCGCTATTACCCCAGACGGGTGGCCAGTAGATATCTCTGAAAGGAAGAAAAGTGAAATCAGACCAGACGTTGATTCATTACCAGTTGACACCAAAGTCGTAGTGGAAAATGGTACACCTGCCAATGGATATCGATTAGTAACGAACTATATCCCCATCGGGCAGGTTGAAGAACGTATTACTGTTTTAGCGAAAAAGTATCATAATCAACAGCCGCGCTTAATTCTTACCGATGGTTTATCCATCAGTTTCGATAGTTTTCATCAATTATTTGCTTTCGCTAATCGTTCTAAAGCTCGTGGAACACCCGGTGGTCAGAATCATGGCGCCTCCACACAAGCATGGGCACCTCCGCTCACTTGGGGTCCATGGGTTGATTTAGCTTCGCATGTTGGTGTTGACGTATATACAATCAATTTTGATACTGTGTCTGAAGCTCCATCAACTTTTTCTATACAAATTGAGTATGCCGGCACAAATGGTATGGTTACGATTAATACTTTAGGCCCTGGTTCATATCAAGTAACAGATAATAATGGTGCAGGAACTGATCGTATTCGTTTTAAGAGCCATACGATCGGGCAAAATATTAGCATTCAATATTAACTACTAAATACAGGGCGCCTTTTACAAGGTGCCCATTTATGTTATTCATAAACCCCATAAATACTATGAGCCGTATCTTTATTAGGTACGGAAAGATTAAATCCGTCTTCTGTTTTTATCTGTGATGCAATTTTAGCATTCAGGAGAGCCTGACTATTGAAAGTGACGACTAGATTTTTTCCTATATTATCAGAGATAAGCTTGTCGAATTTTTGAGAGCAGACTTCACTCTTTTTGACTTTTATAAAAACGCTGGGAGAGGATGCATCTTTAAATGAAACATCATCAATACAATCTTTTTTCAATGTGAAGGTTTCATCCCCTGCACTGAAACTGAGCTCTCTGTTTTTAGCATGAACGCTACATGAGGCGATGAATACCGCTGCCAGCAATACAGGTAATATGTTTCCAATCTTTTTCTTCATCACTATCTCCATATGCTATCGAGTTATAAAAATTCGCTCACTTACTTCCGTTTTTATATTAATATACAGCAAAAAAGAGCATTTGCTAACTTTGAAAGAGCCCTGAACCTAAGAAATACTCATCTTCATAGCAGGGAAACTGATGCTCTCTTATTACGCTATACAAATGATCACAGCAATGCCAATAGTCTGTGCTGCCTCAATTCACATAACCCCCTTAGTAACTGACTAGCCTCTTCGGTTTCTTCTTCAAGCCAAATTCAGACATTGTTGCATAGTGTGCTTGTAATTTTGCGATGATAGCATTCAATTCTTCATCAGTCAGAACGTTGTCAGTCATCAATTCTTCTCCGTTCAATACCTGTATCGATTATGGACTTTCGCAGTATGCGACTCTCTGAACGGCATTGTAATATTTCAATTAGTATTAAACTACGCCTTGTACTAGCTGGGATTTAGAAGGGAAAGGTTGAGTATCATGACGACCATTCCTTGATAGTTTATAACATCCTCCCCCCCATACGGTGGTTTGTTTCACACCGACTCTAGCCTATCTAAGGCTCTGGCTATCTCTTCGAAAAAGCCATCTCGGGTATGGCTGGTCATTGCTGGTAAAAATACGGCCATCAGCCTGTTTGTGTTGCAGTTCTCATCGTCTGCGAACAGAGCGATTTTTTTATCCAAGCGCACCTTCGCTTCCTGCAACTGCTCGTTTTTCTTGTTAGTGCGCTGGATATAGTCGGCAATGATTTCTATAGCCTTGTTTGTGTATTTTTCGACGTGTTCAGTCATGTGAACCACCTATCGCCTCAATCGTTTCCAACAACAACCGGCGGCGCGTATTTTCTGCAAAGTGACGGCGCCCGGTTTCTTTGTGGTAAAACTCGTTTTTGCCGACGACCCACATCCGCTCTGTCTGGTGCAGTTTTTTTACCTTCGGACCGTCTTTGGTGATCACGGTGCCGGTATGGGTTTTTACGATTGTCATACAGCCTCCCCAAGCACCCAGCGCAGAGCCGCCGCGTATTCACCGCTGGCACCTTCGAGGGCTTTTGTGATTTCTTTGCGTGATTTGAGACGTGACTTAGTTTCGCCAAGCACAGCGCGCTGACGCCGGGCTTTTTCATGGCCGGTTGTGCCAGCAGTTGCCGCTTCGATTTGAGCGACCTTCTCCCGCTGCTCTTCTGGTTTAAGCGATACCAGCTGACGCGCCTGAGTAACGGTGACAGTTCCAGACTCCACTGCATCGCGAACAGCCTGAGTAGCATCCAGCAGTGACAGCGTTGCGCGTACGGTCTGGACGCTACAGCCAAACATCTGAGAGAGGTCTTGTTCATCGTGTCCACGTTCCAGCGCATCAGCCATTTTTTTTGCGCGGCCCAGCGGCGTATCTGCCTGGCGGATTTCGTTAGCGCTTACCATCGCCTGCGCCATGCGGATAGCAGAGCCACGTTTAGTGACTGCCGGAACCTGTAACGGTTCTTTGCCCTCATTCGACAGACGCTTGTTGGCTTCCAGTGTATGGCGCACACGCTGGCGACCATCAACCACACAGGACAACCCGCTCTCAGCGGTCTTTCCAGACAATGATTGGTTCCAGTACTCCCTGGTCCATGATGTTCAGCACCATTGCCTCGCTGATAGGAAGGTGAATACGCTCATCGTAAAGTGGGTGGGCCTTATCGGTGACCAGGTGCAGGTTTTCAGGCTCGAAGTTGAGCACGTTTGTTTTGCCGCTGGCACCGTATACATCGATAGAATTCTTAGCCATGAATAGCCTCCTGAACATCTAAAACTCGCTGAAAAACAGGACTGCCAAGCAGGCTGTAATTCATCCCAACAACTGCTTTCGGCACCAGACCAAATCGTTTCATGTCAAAATCGATGATGGCGCGCTGATCGCGGAATAAACCGGATCGGCCATGCCGAACAACTTCGCCAGTGGCTTCCGCATCACGGAAATACTTCAGAACGGTATCGCGGCTTAACCCCAGTTTTTTCATTGCTTCGCTGGTCGTCAGTCGCCCCTTATGTTTCGTGAGACGAATCACTGCGCGGACATACTCCCGGCGCTCAGCAGTTGAAAATGCTCTAGCCATGATTCCGCTCTCTTCCCAAACCGAACTTCGCGCGAATCTCAGCAATTTTGTTTAACCCCTGCTCGTTGCTTAACGGACGTCCGCCGAGTTTTGGGATCTGCTTAACCGGTTCTGGAAGCGTTTCTCCGGCGTTCAAGCGACGAACCATACGCAACAGTTCATCCGATGCTTTACGACGCAGTTCTGAATCGCTGAGGCCATTTGCGCGCATATCGGTGTACAGTCCCGTGACCATCCAGTAGCAGGCTTTGTGCTTCAGCGTGGCCGGGATGACTTTGTGCTCAGGCCAAGGATATGACTCTGCGTCGGGGTACTGTCCGCGAGTTCGGCAATACTGGTAGACCATATCAACCAGTTCATTCGCATCTGGCAGTCCAGCAGAAACAGCCTGTTCTGAACGGCACCAGGCGACGAATTGTCCCGGCGACGGCATGAACGGTTTTTCCTGTTTGCGGGCAACACGCATTCCGGCGTTAATCTGCTCCATGGTGGTGATCCCGTTCTCTTTGAACGCAAGAAGCCATTGCCGGCGCATCTCGTTGAGGTCTTCTGCAGACTTGCTGGCCAGTGCCGGGAATACGGCGAGCAGCTGGCGAAACAGCTCGTTGAATATCTCAGCCGTTTTTGTCGCCTGATGTGCAAAGCTATGCGCATCCTGCATTTCAGACATGCCGGCTGCGATACGCTGGAAGTTCTTCCGGTCAAAGTTATGCATGCTTTCTGCGAGAGATTTCATTCAAGTACCCCCTTGATCCAGTCGGTATTGTCCAGCGCAGCTGCACAGGATTTCGCGTGTTGTGGGTTTGGGTTGCGCTGACGTTTAGTCGTGAGCTTATCCCACTGTTTTCGCAGGCTGGTGGGGCTCAGAATGTTGTTCTGCCAGAAGCTGTCTTCGTTGGCCCACTTGAACAATTCGCAGATTTCGTAATGGCTGCGCTTGTCCTGCATGCGCATCAGACGGATGGTGTTTGCCCATTCAACCCAGTTCGGTTCTGAGAGTGAGGCATTCACGGTGAGGGCTTTATCGAAAATCCATCGCGCGGCTTTGAGGTCGTCAGCTGTTCCCCAGGATTTTCCCGCAGGGGTATAAATCCCATCGGACGCTTCTGGATGACGAGAGAGAAACTTCAAAGTTTCCTCGTTTCGGGATTCTTTAGAATTCCGAGACGAAGAAGATCTTTTACTATTGTTCTTGTTCTTGTATTGGGTGTCTCCCGTTTCCGGGAAGAGTTTTCCCGTTTTCGGTAACACTTTTCCCGATTCCGGGAAGAGTTTTCCCGTTTTCGGCTTGTCTAAAATCCACTCAGATAGCTCAGTATTTATACCGACAATTTTCATCACTCCCTGCTTATGAGCGAAGATAATTTTCCGCTCCGCGAGAGATTTGATTGTGTCGGAAATATGCGACTCTCCGAGGTCTGTAAGCTCAGCAATCACCGTGTTTGTTACTCGGTCCTGCTTCTTGTTCCATCCATAGGTAAGCCAGATAACAGCCTCAAGACACTGCCACTCACGACCAGACATCCGCAGACGTGGCTTGAGCTTCTGTATCTCGTTTGCGATCTTGGTATACCCGTTAGCCAGGTCGGCCATTTGACCTCCCGAACGCTCGGTTTTAATCGGAAAATTGATAACTTCAGCGGTATTTGACATACTCACTCCGTGAACTAAGAGCCCTTTTTTCACACCCCGAAGACTGGCTGTGTTGGCGCACAACAGTCTTCACCCACTCAGAACAACCCAACCTGGCTATTCCCCTTACGGATTGATTTCTTTGCTTCTCGCTTTTCTGCAGCGCTGGTTTGCTTCTCAGCCCACAGCCTGGCGTGGCGCATAACATCATCAAAAATGCCTCCCTTACGACTGGCCTGTGACATGCGCTTGTACATATCGACAGCCTGAAATGCCCCCCTGAGCCACTGACTGGGTAAATCCCTGCCGGATAAGCTCTTCGCGGACGTTTTTCTCAATGAATTCGATATGGTTCACGTAAACCTCCAGCTACAACGTGCCGAGCATTGAGGTGACGATTGCCATTAGCGGCCCCGTTAGCTCTGGGTCAACCCGGAACATCTCGACAATGCCCTCACTCAGCTCTTTCAGCTTCTGATGGCGTGGTGCCCCCATAGCAACGGCAACCTTCGCTTCGCTGGTTTCTTTCTCCAGACGAGCCAGTCGGGACATAAAACTCTCTTCGGGCAATAGGCGGTGGCGGTATTCCAGCGGAAGAACGGCCATGATCGCCGGTGTAAGAAGGCGAACATACTCGCGATAGCGCTCAGACTCGGCCGGGTTGTCCAGGTAGCGAAAAAGCTTCTGGCGGGCACGGCTGATATCATCAGGAAACGCGATCTCCTCGCCGCCCTGCTGTCGCCACTCATCGATGATGTGTGCCGACACAACATCCTGCCCTTCAGCTGCAGCCCAGGCGCGAACGGCGGAGCGAATAGCGTCGTGATCTGACTCTCTCAGCTGATTTCGCTTTATCAAAGTGCCGGTCTTGAATCCGGTATTTTGTTGAAAGGAGAGTATTTGCATGGTCAGCCTTCCTCTTTCGGTAGGCCGTCTGTTGGATTTGGATAAAGATCAGGGCGAAGTTCGTGAGGTGTAATGCCTGTAGCCTGAAAAATAGAGGAAATGCGTCCCTGAGGCACAAGCCCCCCACAACGTTTTTTCCAATGACTAATTGTCATTGATGAGACGTCCAATTTTTCAGCAAGCTTTGTTGCGTTACCGGCATTTTTTATGGCTTTCTCTAATGCATTCATAAGTGACTCCTTATAGTTTACGAATCAAATTAAACATTATGTTTATTTTAATGTCAACTTTATGAATGTTGTGAGCGTAAACATTTAGTTTAAAATCGTGATATATGAGAAAAAATACGCACCAAGCAGATAACCCGCAGGTTCAGCGGCTTAACGAAATCATTGAGAAGAAGCGCATATCAAAAGCTGATATCGCGAGGATCTGTGGTGTGAGCGCGCAGTCTGTTAACAACTGGTTTGTGCGGGGCGCAATAGGAAAAAGCTCTGCGATAAAGCTCGCGGATGCGCTTGGCGTCAGCCTTGAATGGGTTTTAGGCCAAGATGTGGGCTCTAAAGACGGATTGAGACCTGACGAGCGAAGGTTGCTTGAACTTTACAACCAACTGCCAAACGAAGAAGAACAACAGAACATGCAGCGGATCATATCTCTTCGGCTGAAGGAGCTCGATGAGCTGTACGCCAAGTACATGGGGCGGCGGATTAAGGGTGATGCTGAGTAACCGCCTCAGAGGTATAGACAGCATTCGTACTCAATAGTGGGCTGATGAGGTATTTTGGTTGTTCGGCAGCATGATACAAACATATAGGCAAGACGGTTATTTTTACTTTTCAACCCTATAAATACGGTATGTTTGTCTTAACTGATATAAAACACACAATATGCTTCGTTTAACTAGAAGGATTTTGATATGCCAAACCAACTTTTTGAATTCAAAAGCTACCCTATCGTATTCATTGGTTCAGGTATATCTAAAAGATATCTAAAAAATTACCCTACTTGGGAAGATTTACTAAATGAGTATTGGCAAAAAATAAATCCTGAAATAGATTTCTATAATTATCTTCTGACAATAAAAGAGAAATTTCGAGCCAGCATTGGCGATGATTCTGATTTAGATCATAAAATATACACCGAAGCAGCAACTAAAATAGAGAATGACTTTAACAAGCTTTTTACTGGCAACGCAATTAAACTTGAAGGGCTAGACGCAAAACGTGTGTTTAGTGAAAACATTTCACCTTTCAAATACTCAATATGTCAACGGTTCTCTTCTCCTACGCTTAAGGATGATGTAGACCTAGATGAATTAAACTCTTTCAAAGCACTATTAAAAAAAGCAAAAATGATCATTACTACTAATTATGATGCCTTTATAGAGCATCTGCTTAATGATCAAGGCGTCACCCCTAAACTATATATTGGAAATAATGGTTTCTTCGAAGACACCATCGGATGGTGTGAGTTATACAAGATACATGGAGATATCAAGGAACCGAAATCAATTGTAATTAGCGCTGAGGACTATGAGAAATATGATGATAGTGCAATTCTCATAAGTGCAAAAATACTATCGAATATGATTAAAAATCCAATTCTCTTTATAGGGTATTCGTTAACAGATAGAAATGTGAAAAAACTATTGTCAGACTTCTCATCACAATTACCAAAAGAAGATGGAAGGAAATCAGCTGAAAGAATAATTCTTATTCAACACAAACCAAATGAAGAGCAAGTAATCATAAAGCAAATAACTGATCAGCAACTTCAGGTTACTTACACCTCTGTTGAAACAGACAATTACAAACAGATTTATGATGAGATAAGCACTGTTGATGAAGGATTGTCTCCTTATGATGTTTTACGATATCAGAGAGCAATTAAGACACTTATTGTTAATGAAGGCGAAAAAGGCAATCTCGACACATTACTAGTATCTCCATCAGACTTAGATAAACTTGAAGAAAGCGTTAAACAGGGAAAAAACCTGGTTGTAGCTTTAGGTGATAAAAAATACGTTTTCACTCAAATAAAAGAACTTAATTATCTAGAGGACTATTTGTTTGAGAAAAATGAAATATCCAACAAGTTAGCAATTGAGTTTATCATTGATGCAAAAAATACAATAAGATTACCGTTTTCAAAGATTATATCCAGTTGCAACTTCCGTGATTTAAATTTGCAGCAAAAAGCATTAACTCGACTTAATCAAAGAATCGAGCGTCATGGTAACTTGGATAATATAATTAACTCTATAACATTAGATAAAGCAAATGCAGAACGAATCTTTACCACAATTACAGAGATAAAAAACGCAGGATTTAGCAAGCGAAAAGAACCAGTTGTCGTTATAAAAAATATTAGACACATAGATGTGCGTGAATTATCTGTCTATGTAAAAGAAGATATATTTTTACAATTTATATCATGTGATAATGAAAACTTAAAGACTGTTTATAGGAAATTGTTCTTAGCCTACGATTTGCTTATAAATGGTGATATTAAGAAACCTCTCTGAATAAAATCCCCGAATAGTAGTTTTGTTCGGGGCCTTTCGCCTTCCGCATGGTGGCGGAATGGTTTCTCTATGGTGAGAGAAACCGTGTGCACACCTCTAGCTTTGCAGATTACCTATTCAATATATTGGACATTATAAAAGTCTTGTAATTGTAAAACCCATATTATTCATAGAATTATGCTTCATGTATTTTAATGCAAATGTTGTAAACCTCAACATCGTTGCGATCATTCTTCCTCTTTAAGCCGTGCTTTTTACTAGCAATCATGTAACAACCGTTCATGACTACAAGCAGAACATGGATTCACCACAGGCGTAGCCAATATAAGTATACCATCCCCTCTGATTCCCTTTCCTATACATCCTTTGGCGCTCCCTTGGAATGACGTTGTCTAAGGTGCGCAGTTGAGTACATCCAATCCTGTCAGCGATGAAAGCTCGAACTCTATCCAACTCATCTCGCTCCACAACCATTCTAGCTGATGATTTTTAAACCAATAACAGCATTAAAAACAGTCAACCCACCTCTTAAATCAATTGCGTGTAAACTTTTTGTTTACTTAAAACAACTCATTTAGTTGACTACTGAGTAAACATTGTGTTTAATTATTCCATCGAAAAAAACCACCCAGGCATGGAGCCCACGAAGTAGCTGCCGGCGGCATACGAAACACCGGATGAGGTGGAGAGATCAACGCGCAGTAGGTTTAAACGTTCCGCTGGCCGGCGACAAGGCAGAGGTTGAAATGAGCAAGCGCGGCATCAGAGCCCTGGTCATTTCGGCAGTAATTGGACTCTTCATCTGGATAGCGCTTATCAGCGCACTGAGGGAGTTATTTCTATGATTGATTTCGCACGCAAACCCGCTCGTCAGCAGGCTGTTCGTTTAAGTCCGCTGTCAGCTTTCATCCGCCGGGTGTGCTACATGCTCGCGCAAAAAGGAGACCCTTCATGAGCACGATGTTTGCCCTGGTTCTCACCGTCAGCATGCTGACGGGCGGTAATCAGGATGTCCTGCTCGGGGTTTACGACACTGAGAATGACTGCAAGGCAGCGGCAGAAGAGCAACACGTGAAAGCTGAATGTTATCCGCTGAAAGGTGTACTGGACGAGCATCCAGCCGGGTTCACGGTGCAAATGTAGGGGGAGGAATGCAGAAGAAATGCGGTTACTGCCGTAAAGCAATCGAGGGAAAACCAGTAGTAAGCACCCTGTTATATCTCCAGGGAAACCAGCTCGCACGGAAAGAAAAAGAGTACTGCTCTGAACGCTGCGCCTCTTACGACCAGATGGCGCACGAGAGCTAACGTAAACCCGCCGAAGCGGGCTGTACGTCCGGTGACACCGACCAAAGTTCCACCGGAAATTACCAATAACCAATGACCACCCTGAATGGGCGCTACCAATGGCCCGGGGGATTCTACATCCAAAATAGAGGCTATCACATGGAATATTTTTATCTGATAAAAGCGACTCAAAAATCGGGTAAAGCTGATGCCGTAATCTGGCGCACTAATAAATCAGAAGCTCGCGCCCTACTGCAGCTCGACGTCGATCTGGAAGACGCTGGGATCGAAACAGGCCGCGGCAAAGACTATCAAAAACCAATTCGTACCGATTTCCCGGTATTCAATGACCTGCCGGCGGAAGGTGTTCTCGATTACTCATGGTGCGAACGCTACCAGCTCGGCAACGATGGCCGCACCTGGGCTCTGAAGCCAGGTCAGGCGCCTGCGGATCATCACATCGATGATGCCGGAGTATCTGCTGAGCCCGTTAGTGGCGAGCTGGTTGATGCCAATACTACTGGTGACGCGGCACAAGGTGAGACCGTGGAAACTTTCGGTAGCGATGAATACCAGGACGATTCGAGCGCGCTATTTAACGTGGCAGAACTCCCCTTTCGCGCTCAGCTGCTGGCGCAGTACATGGCCGAAGAACGTCACGTTTATCATATCAGCATGCCTCACCGGCAGGAGCTGTCAGTTCTTGAAATGGACACTGATAACGCAGCCGTCCAGGATCTGATTCTGGCCGCCGAGAATATCCCTGAAATCAAAAAATACGATATGCCGGCGCTCTGGAAATTCACCAGCGCCAATAAAAAAGTCTTCCCGGAAGGGAAACGGCATGAGCTCGGTAAACGTATCCAGTTTGCAAAACTGTGGTTCGCCACGAACGCGATCGACCGCGGCATTCTCACCAGGGAATGGGCTGCCGGTAACTGCATTTCTTCGGTTATGAAAACTGATGCAGGAACGAATGCTGGCGGCGGTAATAAAACCGATCGCAATCCTGACTACACACATACGCTAGATACGCTTGATGTTGAGATTGCGCTGGCCACAATGCCGATGGATTTCGATATCTACAATTTCCCGGCATCCATTCATCGCCGGGCTAAAGAAATCGTCCAGAAAAAAGAAAGCCCATTCAAAGAATGGTCTGCTGCGCTGCGTAAAACCGCAGGCATCCTGGATTATTCACGCGCTGCCATTTTTGCCCTCATTCGTGACGCCACCAGCGATATTCATCATTTCCCGGTAAGTCTGCAGACCTATATCAATGCGAACCTGACAGAGCATAAGCATGAAACGCCCTCTGCTGAAACGCTTGAGAAAGCAGGGCATGTCTCATCTGCCGCCGTTGTTCTTAACACCGTGAAGAAAGCTATTGATGGCGAGGAAAACAAACCGGAGCTGGAAAACCTCTCAACCGAATATCAGGTTGTTGGCGCTCAACTGGTGGAGGAAGCCCAAAAAGAACGGTCTGCCGTGGATAAGATTCTCGCAGCTGAGCGCGGTGAATATATCGAAGGGGTAAGCGATCCGGATGCACCGAACTGGGTAACGGAAGACCTGACTAAACCCAAACAGCCTGTAGTTTCAAACATGGGCAATGGTGTTTTTTCGATTGATGGTCTGATGGATAGCCAGCCAGCACCAGCTTCAGCACTTTCTATTGTGGACCAGGCGCGCCAGCGCGCTGCAGAAGAAAAATTACATCCAGCTAATTCCGGGGAAACCACTAGCGATGTGCAGATGGAAACGGCTCAGCCAGTCGAAGACGAAAATGATAATGCGGTATCAGCAAGCGAAGGCACTGATGCAACTGCTCCGCAAGCAGATGCCGTGAACATGCGCGACATTCTTGCTGAGCGCTGCCCTGACCTTACCGCGGCAGTATTGAAGGACCAGCAATCAGCAACTGCAGAAGAAGAGCATGAGCCAGAGCCTGAAGCAACAAAATGGCCTGAATTCTTCGAGCCCGGTCGATATGAAAGTGTTCCGAACGAGATTTACCACGCGGCGAACGGCATCAGTTCTACTCAGGTTAAAGATGCCCGTATATCTCTGATGTATTTCGAAAAGCGTCACGTCTCGAAAGTCATTGAAAAAACGCGATCTCCTGTTCTGGATATGGGCAATTTGGTGCATGCGCTGGCGCTGCAGCCTGAACAGCTGGAAAAAGAATTCAGCATCGAGCCGGAAATCCCTGAAGGCGCCTTCACCACGACTGCGACGATCCGCGCGTTTATCGACGAGTACAACGCCGGGCTTCCGTCGCTGTTGAGTGCTGACAACATCAAGGCGTTGCTGGAGGCACACAACGCCACACTGCCTCAACCGGTTCCTATGGGTGATGACGTTACCCAAACAGGTGAAAACTACATGGCCTTACCCGCTGAATTTCAGCGCGTCGAAGATGGTCAGAAAGTTACCGCGGCCAAAATGAAGGCATGCATCAAAGAATATAACGCCACTCTGCCCGCCCTAGTGAGAACCAGCGGCAGCCGGGATGCCCTGTTAGAACAACTGGCGATTATCAACCCTGACATGGTAGCTCAGGAGGCCCAGAAGGCGCAGCCGCTGAAAGTATCAGGCACTAAAGCGGATCTGATTCAGGCTGTGAAATCGGTTAAACCGGATGCCGTGTTTGCCGACGAACTGCTGGATGCATGGCGCGAAAACCCGGAAGGAAAAATACTGGTTACCCGCCAGCAGATGAGCACTGCGCTGGACATTCAGAAAGCACTTTTGAATCACCCCACCGCCGGCAAGCTGCTCCAGCATCCGAGCCGCGCCGTTGAGGTGAGCTATTTCGGTATTGATGAGGAAACCGGGCTGGAAGTTCGCGTACGCCCTGACCTTGAGATAGACATGAGCGGCCTGCGCATTGGTGCGGACCTGAAGACCATCAGCATGTGGAACATCAAGCAGGAAGGGCTGCGCGCGAAGTTGCACAGGGAAATCATTGAGCGCGATTACCACCTCAGCGCAGCCATGTACTGCGAAACCGCGGCTCTGGATCAGTTCTTCTGGATTTTCGTCAACAAAGACGAGAACTACCACTGGATCGCCATTATCGAGGCATCAGAAGAACTACTGGAACTCGGCATGCTGGAATACCGCAAAGCAATGCGCGCCATCGCGAACGGTTTCGACACTGGCGAATGGCCGGCGCCAATCACTGAAGACTACGCCGAAGAACTTAACGATTTTGATGTGCGCCGTCTCGAAGCGCTGCGCGTACAGGCATAAGGGGAATAACAATGTCCAATTTAGTCGCAACTACTGAAAACCAGACCCAGAAGATCGACAACGTTTCTATTCTGACGAATGGTGAATTGTTCAACCGCCTGCGCACGCTTTCTGAAGTAATGGCCAACAGTGGAAATTTCGTCCCTGAACATTACCGCGGTAAACCAGATGCGTGCATGGCTGTAGTGATGCAAGCAGCGCGTTGGGGTATGGATCCGTTTGCAGTGGCACAGAAAACCTTCATCGTGGGTAACTCAGGTGTGCTTGGCTATGAGGCACAACTGGTGAATGCGGTAATTAACACCATGGCCCCAACCAAAGACCGGATCCATTTTGAATGGTTTGGTGCATGGGAAAATATCGTTGGCCGCTTCATTAAAAAAACCAGCGGCAAAGGTAACGACTACATCGCGCCGGGCTGGGATTTGAAAGATGAAGCTGGCGTGGGCGTCCGCGCCTGGGCAACGCTCAAAGGAGAATCAGAACCTCGTGAGCTTGTGCTGATGCTTTCTCAGGCACAAGTACGCAATTCTACACTGTGGGCGAGCGACCCACGCCAGCAGTTGGCCTATCTTGCCGTTAAACGTTGGGCGAGGCTGTATTGTCCAGATGTAATCCTCGGGGTATATACCGCCGACGAAATTGACGAACGCGAAGAAAAGGTTATCAACCCAGCGCAAACAGAAAAAGTCACGCTGAATGAGATAACAAACTCCGTTGGCGCTTCCACCAGCACGCAAGAGTCTGCATCTAACGTCGACGCAGTTGCCGATGGACTCCGCGACCGAATTGATACAGCTGACTCAGTGGATCAGGCCAAAGCCATTCGCGCAGACATCGAATCACAGAAAGCTCTGCTGGGTACTGCTCTTTATACCGAGCTGAAGAATAAGGCGGTGAAGCGCTACTACCTTGTTGATGCGAAGAACAAGATTGAGGCTGCCATAAATTCACTTCCTAACCCGGGGGATCCGGAAGCCGAAGCGTTATTCGCGAAGGCAGAAGGCACCCTGACCTCATCGCGCCGCCACCTCGGTGATGAACTGTATGACCAGTTCCGTATCACCCTGGACGACATGAAACCGGAATACCTGGGCTAAGGGAGGCGGGAGGGTTAGCCCTCCCGATAACGATATGAGCAAATCACTTAACGCACGATGCATACGCCGCTGGAAAGTTGAATTCAAAGGGCGCTGCGATTCGAAATATAGCCCCTACTGGCACAAGCGCGATCTCCGCGGTTACATCCGTGAGGCGGCACTGACTACGGCGTATTGCATGGTTGAAAACTTGGCCTACAACAACGCAATGCACGATTTTTTCGCTCATGTGGGTGACAGGAATTGCTGGTCGCCAGAGTTCTCAGCATGGTACGACGGGCGTCGAGAGCATTATCTCAAAGAAGCGCGCGACTACCTGAATGAAGAAGCCACCAACGACGAAATCGACGACGAAATAGAGAACGAACTGGAGGCCTGGAATGACTGAGCGCGGAATGAAATTCTCCAAATTCACTGAGCTGGTAGCCCGCATCTGGTCAAACCCAACTACGCAGCGTCGCGACCCGGAGATCACCATCTTCATACTCTCGCCTGGCAGCATCGGCGCATCGCCATCCGTTGAAGTAGAGTCAATTCAGGCTGGATTCGACTGGGACGCCGGGCAGGTTCTGATTTACCCTGCGCAACCACTGACCACGCTGACGCCTGAACAGGTAGCGGACATTACCACCAGCGTGAGCAAAGGCCAGTCCTGGCACGCATATGAGGCTTACAAGAAGCACAAGGCCCTGCTGGAAAACGCAGCGCTTGAGCATGCGAAAGTCGCCGGGCAGCGCGACGAGCTTCTGGCGGCGCTGGTTTCCCTGGCTGCTGTCGCTCGCCGCTATCTTCCGGATTATGACGAGCATCCGGAAGTGCAGAAGGCTGATAACACCATCTCCCGCGTCAAAGGCGGTGCAGCATGAGTCTTAAACATCGATTACCTGAGCTGGAAGCCAGCATCGACCCTGCGGCATTGCGCGCGGCCGCCGACGAATATTCGGATCTGCTTCTGACTTTGTGCTTGTGCATGAAGATGGCCGGCCCTACTCGGGAGAACTTGCGCGCCTGCGCCACCGAGCTTAAAAAACGCCTGACAACCTGGCACAGCCAGAAAGAGCTCAATGCAATTCTGTCCAGTTGGGATCCCGTTGGCTATGTTCTCGGCCTCCGTCGGGAGGCGAACGACAACGCGCGCGCAGCTGGCGATCCAGTTGATGTATTTGTGTGAGGTGGATATGCGACTGATAAACCGAAGCAAGCAATCACCGCTGGGCCGCCAGGCTTGTGATGCCGCACTGGCAAAACATGTTGAGCTTTATGGCGCCTACGGGCGACAGAAAACGAAGAGAACTTATACGGTGGTGGTTCAAGGCTCAAAGATCACTGTAGAAGTTGTAAACAGAAAATGCAGTTATGTGGCGACGGCCATGAGCTGCGCCCGTAGGCTGCAGCATCTTCCTGGACAATGTAACTAAGGGGCTTTTATGAATAACGCATCTCATTTCCAAGATGAAATATTGATAACCAGTGACATTCTGTCCAGATACAAAATTTCGCGCAGCACACTGTATTTCTGGAGCACACCATCCCGGATGCCATCGTACTTTTCTCAGCCGTTTCCGAAGCCAAAAATAAATGGCAGTCCTAAAAGATGGCGTTTGTCAGACCTTCTTGCTTGGGAAGACAACATGGGTATCAAACCAGAGGCTGGCCAATCAACTTCTCAAGATGACGTTGCCAAACAGCAAGCCAATGACGCTGATCATCCAAATAATCGTGGAGGTTATACCGCGCCATGACTCCAGACATATGATGCCCTAGTAGTTTTTCCACAACATGTGGTGGCGCACCTAATTCAGAAAGGCGCGTCGCCACTGTTCTTCTCAAATCATGAAGCGACCAAGGTTTCATCCCTGTTTTTGCAATTATCTGCGCAGAGAACAGAGCCACGTTTGGTTGAAGTGGCGGCCTGTCATCTTCTGGCCCCCTGTATCGTGACAACGTCACAACATGTTTTGAAACTGATGTTTCTTTTTCAGCTACCATCATCTGTATTACAGCCTCAGGAAGCGCCCTTCTCACCGACTTCCCAGTTTTATAATCACTTGCCGGGATAGTCCATGTTTGTTCCTTGAAATCAAACCATTCCCATTTTGCTCTTCTGATCTCTGTACTTCGACAGCCAGTCATAATGAGAAACTTCATTATCAATTGCTGCCTATATTTCATCTCAGGCAGGGCATTCCAAACTGTAATGATTTCATCATCACTTAACCTGCGATCTTTTACAGCTGCTGTGAGCCCTACATCTGATCGTCTAAGGCTTTCAATAGGGTTCACGTTAATTACCCCACGGTTGGAACAGAAACGAAATGTGCGCTGCATCAAACCGAGCATTTGCCCTGTAACCACTCTTCGCCCCATACCGTCAAAAAGATTTAGCCAGTGAGCTTTAGTTGTCTGATCTACAATCATATTTCCGAGCACTGGGGCTATATGATTATTGAAGTCGCGGCGGTTAACTTTGATTTTTACCAGACCTTCAGGGATGCAGTAGTACTTCTCCCAGTAATCGAATGCTTCTTTCACTGTAAGCGCTTCTACTTTTTTCTGTTTCTCGAGTACTACTTGCCGTCTAGGATCAAGCCCTTCCGCTAGCCAAGCCCTGAACTGCTGCCTACGTTCTCGCGCATGAGCTAATGAGGTGGTTGGATAATCACCAATCGTTAGTTGAGCGGCTTTCCCGTTCCATCTGTAGCGGTAAAAGAATGTTATACTGCCGGATGTAGACAACCTGACATTCAGACCATGTGCGTCTGAAATGACCTCGATTTGGTCTCTTTTTTTGCCAAGAGCTTTTCTTAATTTTGTGTCGGTAAGCAATGTGTACACTCCGGAAGAAGATATACACATCAGTGTACACATTATGCGTAAATTGATAACCTTCAAATCTATGAAGAACACACAAAAATAAAGCGTTACATACTGGCAAGGCGTTGATAATAGCGGGATTCTTGAAAAGAAATTAAGCATGACTAACAAACTTAAAACGGATTCATATGCCCTACGATAGCGTCTATCTCGAAAAGCGCCCGCCCGGCGCATTGCGCACCGTATGGCGTAAATTCTACGGCGATACCACCGCGATGATTGGTTTATACGGCTGCGGCGCGCTGGTGCTGCTGTGCGTATTCGGCGGCTGGTTCGCGCCTTATGGCATCGATCAGCAGTTCCTCGGCTACCAGCTGCTGCCGCCTTCATGGTCGCGCTATGGCGAAGTGTCGTTCTTCCTCGGGACCGACGATCTTGGTCGCGATGTGCTAAGTCGCCTGCTCAGCGGCGCGGCGCCGACCGTCGGCGGCGCCTTTGTGGTCACGCTCGGCGCCGCGCTGTTCGGCCTGGTGCTTGGCGTGATTGCCGGTTCCACCCACGGTTTGCGTTCAGCGGTAATGAACCACATTCTCGACACCCTGCTGTCGATTCCGTCGCTGCTGCTGGCGATTATCGTCGTCGCTTTTGCCGGGCCGCATCTGAGCCATGCGATGTTTGCCGTCTGGCTGGCGCTGCTGCCGCGCATGGTGCGTTCGGTCTACAGCATGGTGCACGATGAACTGGAAAAAGAGTACGTGATTGCCGCCCGCCTTGACGGCGCTTCCACGCTCAATATTCTCTGGTTTGCGGTTCTGCCTAATATTACCGCAGGGCTGGTCACCGAAATAACCCGCGCGCTGTCGATGGCGATCCTCGACATTGCCGCGCTCGGTTTTCTCGACCTCGGCGCTCAGCTACCCTCTCCGGAATGGGGCGCCATGCTCGGCGACGCGCTGGAACTGATTTACGTCGCCCCCTGGACGGTCATGCTGCCGGGAGCGGCCATCATGATAAGCGTACTGCTCATCAATCTGCTGGGCGACGGTATTCGCCGCGCAATTATTGCCGGGGTTCAATAATGCCGTTACTGGATATTCGTAATCTCACCATTGAGTTTAAAACCAACGAGGGCTGGGTAAAGGCCGTCGATCGGGTCAGCCTGACGCTGGCTGAAGGTGAAGTCCGTGGCCTGGTGGGGGAATCAGGTTCCGGCAAAAGCTTAATCGCCAAGGCGATTTGCGGCGTCACCAAAGATAACTGGCGGGTCACCGCCGACCGTATGCGTTTTGATGATATCGATCTGCTGCGCCTCTCTAACCGCGAGCGCCGAAAACTGATTGGCCACAACGTATCGATGATCTTCCAGGAGCCGCAATCCTGTCTCGATCCTTCCGAGCGTATTGGGCTGCAGTTGATGCAAAATATCCCCGGCTGGACCTTTAAAGGCCACTGGTGGCAACGCTTTGGCTGGCGTAAGCGCCGCGCTATTGAACTGCTGCACCGGGTGGGAATTAAAGATCACAAAGATATTATGCGCAGCTTCCCCTACGAGCTGACCGACGGCGAATGTCAGAAGGTCATGATCGCCATCGCGCTTGCCAACCAGCCACGCTTGCTGATTGCTGATGAACCCACTAACGCCATGGAGCCAACCACCCAGGCGCAGATTATTCGCCTGTTGACCCGGCTCAACCAGAATAACAACACCACTATTTTGCTGATCAGTCACGATATGCAGATGCTCAGCAAATGGGCGGATAAAATTAACGTCATGTATTGCGGGCAGACGGTGGAAACCGCGCCGAGCGAAGAGCTGGTGACCATCCCTCATCACCCCTACACTCAAGCGCTGATTCGCGCCATCCCGGATTTCGGCAGCTCAATGCCGCATAAAAGCCGGCTGAATACCCTGCCCGGCGCCATTCCGCTGCTGGAACAACTGCCGATCGGCTGTCGGCTGGGACCGCGTTGTCCCTATGCGCAACGCGAGTGTATCGTCACGCCGCGTTTGACCGGCGCGCGTAATCATCTATACGCCTGTCATTTCCCGCTGAACATGGAGAAAGAGTGAAATGGTCGAAACATTGCTGGAAGTTCGCAATCTGAGTAAGACCTTTCGCTATCGCACCGGCTGGTTCCACCGTCAGACGGTAGAGGCGGTGAAGCCGCTGAGCTTTACCCTGCGCGAGCGTCAGACGCTGGCGATTATTGGTGAAAACGGCTCCGGTAAATCAACGCTGGCCAAAATGCTGGCCGGGATGGTTGAGCCGACCACCGGCGAACTGTTGATTGACGACCATCCGCTGGAGTTTGGCGACTACTCATTCCGCAGCCAGCGTATTCGCATGATTTTTCAGGATCCCTCGACCTCGCTTAACCCGCGTCAGCGTATTTCGCAAATCCTCGATTTCCCGCTGCGCCTCAATACCGATCTCGAACCGGAAGCCCGGGAAAAGCAGATTATCGAGACGATGCGCATGGTGGGCTTGCTACCGGACCACGTCAGCTACTATCCGCATATGCTGGCGCCGGGGCAAAAGCAGCGCCTGGGTCTTGCTCGTGCCTTGATCCTGCGTCCGAAAGTGATTATCTGCGATGAGGCGCTGGCCTCGTTGGATATGTCAATGCGTTCGCAGCTAATCAACCTGATGCTGGAACTACAGGAAAAACAGGGAATATCCTACATCTATGTCACCCAGCATCTGGGGATGATGAAGCATATCAGCGATCAGGTGCTGGTGATGCATGAGGGTGAAGTGGTCGAACGCGGCAGCACCGCCGATGTGCTCGCCTCGCCGCTCCACGAACTGACCAAGCGGCTGATCGCCGGCCATTTCGGCGAGGCGCTGACTGCCGACGCCTGGCGAAAAGATGGTAAATAGCGTTAACCTTCCTTCAGGGGCGGCATAATAGCCGCCCCTGCTATTTATCACTGCGGAAACACACTCTGCGCCGGTAATGGTCGGCGGTCAAAGCGGCGCAGCGCATAATACAACCATCCAGTACCTACCCAGCCGATAATCCATGACACATCATTGCCGGCGAATATCCACGTCAGCGAACCATGGAACAGCGGGTTCTCAATAAACGGCAGTTGAATAAGCACGCCAATGATATAAATGGTAATGGCATACAAATTCCAGAAACCATAGCGCTGATGCGGATCGCTAAGCGCCGGAATATCGACCGCGCCTTTAGAAATAATGTAGTAATCGGTCAGGCTGATGGCGCTCCAGGGAACGAAAAAGGCCAGCAGGAATAACAGGAAATGGGTGAAATGCTTTAAGAAAGCCGGTTCGCTAAGCAGCGCGATAATACACGAAGCCGCGACCATCAGGACGACGAAAGCAACGCGGCATTTCTGCGACAACGCCGTCTGGCGACGGAAACCGGAAACAATGGTGGTCAGAGACATAAAACTGCCGTAGGCGTTAAGCGTCGTGAAGGTGATCTTGCCAAAGCAAATAGCAAAGTAGATAACCATCGCCATCACCTGGCTTTTACCCAATCCCACTAGATAACTCACTTCATGACCGGGGAAAGCGCTGCCGGCAATCGCGGCGGTAAACACCCCCAGCGTCATAGATGTCTGGGTTCCCAATACGGTACCGAAAAACACCGAGCAGAACGTTTTCGTTGCCGATACATTGCGTGGCAGGTAGCGCGAATAGTCGGACACATACGGGCAAAACGCGATTTGCCACGACGAGGACAGCGACACGGCCAGCAGGAACATCGGCAGGGAGAAATGGTTATTTTGCGCCAGGGCCGCGAGATCCGCCGACATCAGCAGGGTAACGAACATATAGACGAAGGCCAGAATGCCGATAATGCTCGCCAGTTTACCCAGCTTATGAATCACCTTATAACCCAGCACCGCAATAACAATAATAATTGCACTGAATAGTAGCATTCCGGCTACATTGCTGATACTCAACAGTTTTGCCATCGCCTGCCCCGCCAGTACGGTACCGCTGGCGGAGAAACCGACATACATAATGCAGACCAGTACCAACGGCACTACTGCGCCAAAGACGCCAAACTGGGCGCGGCTGATTATCATCTGCGGCAAACCCAGCCGTGGTCCCTGCAGCGCATGCAGCGACATTACCGCCGCCCCCAGCACCTGACCGAGGAGAAGACCTATCAGCGACCACACCACGTCGCCGCCCAGCACCACGGCTAAAGCGCCGGTGACAATAGCGGTAATCTGCAGGTTGCCGCCAAACCACAGGGTAAACTGGCTAAACGGATGCCCATGCCTTTCGCGCTCGGGGATGTAATCAATCGACCGCGTTTCACTTAATCCAGCCTGACTATTTTTTGACTGCCCATCTGTAGATGAAAAAGAAGACATAGGTACCTCGCTATTATTATTTATTCACTCCCCATCTGACCGATCCTGTATATACAAGCATTGACAACTGCCCGCACCGCACGCATCCTATTTTTGTGATGAATATGTAAATTCTTTGTATTGCAAAAAGTAACAAAACCATAACAATAACGTTGATAACGCCTGCGCATACCGCGCTAAACCGAGGTGTAACGCTCATGATCGTTCCCGTCCAACTATCCACTCTGCCCGTCACGCCCTGGAAAAATGGCGCAGGCGAGACCCGTGAGATAGTCTGTGTCCCCTCTCCTGACGCCCCTTTTTTATGGCGAGCCAGCATTGCCACTCTGCAAAATGATGGTCCGTTTTCCTGCTTTCCCGGCGTCGACCGGGTCATTACTCTACTGGCCGGGCAGCCGCTGCGCCTGAAAGGCGAAGCTATCGATCACCCTTTAGCGCTTTGGCAACCCTGGGCTTTTGCCGGCGAGTGGCCGCTGCGTAGCGAAGGGATCCGCGAACCCGGTCTCGACTTTAATATCATGACCCAGCGCAACCGCGCCGCCGCCGAGGTACGGGTCGTTGATGATATACAGACTCCCGGCGACGAAGGCGTCGCTTGGGTATTACAGGGGCGCTGGCAACTTGGTGAACGGCAATGTGAAGCGCAATCGGGTATTTTCTGGCATCAGCAAGCGCCGGGCGAACTCGCGCCGCTCACGACGGACGCCCTACTGTTACTCACCACGATCGTGCGCCGTTAACCGCAGAAATATCGGTAACGCGTCGTGATCTCACGGTAAATCGTAGTGATTATCCGGTGATATACTGGGGTAAGCGCATTTATCATTACGCGCTGCGTTGCGATAGGCGGCACAAAAAATCGTGACACAAGGGGTCTTCAGTGGGATATAATTCCCGGCTAAATTTGAGTTATTTTGAAATAACAACGTTAACCGTTTGATTGTTAGAGTAAAAATAAGCAATAACGATAAGGATTAAAGCTATGGGTTTTCTTTCCGGTAAGCGCATTCTGATCACTGGCGTGGCCAGTAAACTGTCCATCGCCTACGGTATTGCGCAAGCAATGCACCGTGAAGGGGCTGAACTGGCATTCACCTATCAGAACGAAAAACTGAAAGGCCGCGTAGAAGAGTTTGCTGCTGCGCTGGGTTCTAACATTGTGCTGCAGTGCGACGTGGCTGAAGACGAAAGCATCACCGCGCTGTTCACTGAGCTTGAAAAAGTATGGCCGAAATTTGATGGTTTCGTGCACTCTATCGGTTATGCGCCGGCTGACCAGTTAGATGGCGACTACGTCAATGCCGTCACCCGCGAAGGTTTCAAAATTGCCCACGACATCAGCGCTTACAGCTTCGTGGCAATGGCGAAAGCTTGCCGCTCGATGCTGAACCCGGGCTCCGCGCTGCTGACCCTCTCCTATCTGGGCGCTGAGCGCGCTATCCCGAACTATAACGTGATGGGTCTGGCAAAAGCGTCTCTGGAAGCCAACGTCCGCTATATGGCGAACGCGATGGGTCCGGAAGGTATTCGCGTTAACGCCATCTCCGCGGGTCCGATCCGCACCCTGGCGGCATCCGGTATCAAAGATTTCCGTAAAATGCTGGCGCACTGTGAAGCGGTCACCCCGATCCGTCGCACCGTCACCATCGAAGACGTCGGCAACAGCGCGGCCTTCCTGTGCTCTAACCTGTCTGCGGGCATCTCTGGTGAAGTCGTTCACGTTGACGGCGGTTTCAGCATCGCTGCGATGAACGAACTGGAACTGAAATAAGTTCCCTATCCTCCTCACCCCGGTGAGGAGGATCTCTCTCCTTTCTCTGCTTACGCTTCTCTTCTGTTATTCCAATCCGCTATTTGTTAGTACGTATCAATATTTTCTCCTGCTTCAGGGTTACGCCAGGATAGTTGTGCATAGAGGTACCGCGAAACGGCGGTTCGCCACCTACCGAACAAGGAACGCCCATGGAGCAACGCCGCGTGTATGGCAAAAACCACTGGTATCACGAGACCCAGTCAACCAATAGCCCGGTCGAGATTCTTCCTCTGGTCCCGGAGGCCGCTGACGTTGATGACCGTTTTTTGCTCGATCTGCCACTCGCAGCCGATCTCAGCCACCCTCATGAAGGCTGGCTGGCGCCCGCGCGTCAGTTGACAAAGGTCCTTTTCCCGGACAACGTCACGGTAACCCGATTACAAACCTTCAGCGCCTACGACCGTCTTAGCACCGCCCTGACCGTCGCTCAGGTCTACGGCATACAGCGCTTGTGTAACCACTACGCCGCCCGTCTGGCGCCGTTGCCTGGCCCTGACTCCTCACGAGAAAGTAATCACCGGTTGGCGCAGATAACCCAGTACGCCCGCCAGTTAGCCAGTTCTCCCTCGGTTATCAACGAGGTCTCCCGCCGCCAGCTTGAGGAGGTCGGGCTGACCAGCCGCGATATTGTGTTAATTAACCAAATTATCGGCTTCGTGGGCTTTCAGGCCCGCGCGGTGGCCGCATTTCAGGCCGCGCTTGGGCAACCGGTACGCTGGCTTCCCGGTATGCCGCAGCAGAATGATGCCCCGGCAGAACGCTTTACTGATGTTACTGGAGAGTGGTCCCTGGATATCGATGATGCCGACCTGCGTTACGCCAATGATGACAAGCAAGTCAGGCTCGCCGCATGGAACCGTCATCCCGGCCTGCAGCCTCTCGCCCCCCTTCTGGCAACGGATGAAGGCGCGTTGGCCCTGCTACATCAACTGCTGAATCAACTGGATAATTCTGCGCAGCCCTTAAGCGCAATGGCGGCGTTACTCGCGGCGCGAATCAACGGCAGCGTCAGCTGTTTTAACGCCTGGAGAGCTCGCTGGACAGGTGACAACGGATTGTTGCAGGCATTGCGCGGCGATGAACGAACGGTTCAGCACTGGGCGCGAAGCCATTCTTTGGAACACGTTTTCCTACAGGCGGCGCAGCTATTGACTCGTGCGCCGGACCGTTTTAGCGCCGCGCAGCTAACTCCCCTCACTGAATATGGGCTTTCCCGCGTTGAGGCTATCGATCTGCTGGCGTGGTGCGGCCTCTGCGGGTGGCTGAACCGGCTTAAAATCGCCCTCGGTGAGGTACGTCAAGCGACGTAAAATGCTGAAACAGCGCTTGCTGAGGCAGGCATATTCGCGTAAAAATGTCAGCCGCTCTTTTAGCCACGAAAAAACCTAATTATGTTTCAGGACAACCCGCTGCTAGCGCAGCTTAAACAGCAATTGCATTCCCAGACTCCCCGCGTTGAAGGGGTCGTTAAAGGCACGGAAAAAGGTTTTGGCTTCCTTGAAGTCGACTCGCAAAAAAGCTACTTCATTCCGCCGCCGCAAATGAAAAAAGTGATGCATGGCGATCGTATTATCGCTGTGGTCCATACCGAAAAAGAACGTGAAAGCGCCGAGCCGGAAGAGCTGGTTGAGCCTTTCCTGACCCGTTTTGTCGGTAAAGTGCAGAAAAAAGACGATCGTCTGTCTATTGTTCCTGATCATCCGCTGCTGAAAGACGCCATCCCTTGCCGCGCCGCGCGCGGCGTAGAACACGACTTCAAACAGGGTGACTGGGCGGTGGCTGAAATGCGTCGCCATCCGCTGAAAGGCGACCGCGGTTTCTATGCCGAATTAACGCAATTCATCACCTTTAGCGACGATCATTTCGTGCCGTGGTGGGTGACGCTGGCGCGTCATAACCTGGAAAAAGAAGCGCCGAATGGCGTTGCCACCGAGATGCTCGATGAAGGACTGGAACGCCGCGATCTGACGCCGCTTGAGTTCGTAACCATCGACAGCGCCAGCACCGAAGATATGGACGATGCGCTGTATGTCGAGCGCGCCGACGACGGTAAACTGCTGCTGACCGTCGCTATCGCCGATCCGACAGCGTGGATTGCCGAGGGCAGTAAACTGGACAACGCGGCGAAAATCCGCGCCTTCACCAACTATCTGCCGGGCTTTAATATCCCAATGTTGCCGCGCGAGCTGTCTGACGATTTGTGTTCGCTGCGCGCCAACGAAGTGCGTCCGGTACTCGCCTGCCGCATGACTCTGGCGGCTGACGGCGCCATTGAAGATAATATCGAATTCTTCGCAGCAACTATCGAATCTAAAGCCAAACTGGCTTATGACGACGTCTCCAACTGGCTGGAAAATATCGGCTCATGGCAGCCTGCTGATGACGCTATCGCGCAGCAAATCAAACTGCTGCAGGAAGTCTGCCAGCGCCGCAGCGAATGGCGTCAAACCCACGCGCTGGTATTCAAAGACCGCCCTGATTATCGCTTCGTGTTGGGTGAGAAAGGTGAAGTGCTGGATATCGTTGCCGAACCGCGCCGCATCGCCAACCGCATCGTTGAAGAGTCAATGATTGCCGCTAATATCTGCGCGGCACGCGTGCTGCGAGATAACCTGGGCTTTGGCGTTTATAACGTGCACACCGGTTTCGATCCGGCCAACACCGAACAACTGGCCGCGCTGCTGAAGACGCACGATGTGCACGTCGATCCGCAGGAAGTCCTGACACTCGACGGTTTCTGTAAACTGCGCCGCGAACTGGATGCTCAGCCTTCAGGTTTCCTTGATAGCCGCATCCGCCGCTTCCAGTCGTTCGCCGAAATCAGTACCGAACCGGGCCCGCACTTCGGCCTTGGGCTGGAAGCTTACGCCACCTGGACTTCGCCAATCCGTAAATACGGCGATATGATCAACCACCGTCTGTTAAAAGCCGTCATCAAAGGCGAGACCATTGGTCGCCCGCAGGATGACGTCACCGTGCAGATGGCGGAACGCCGTCGTCTGAACCGGATGGCGGAACGCGACGTCGCAGATTGGCTGTATGCTCGCTTCCTCAATGATAAAGCCGGAACCGATACCCGCTACGCGGCAGAAATCATTGATGTCAGCCGCGGCGGCATGCGCGTGCGCCTGGTCGATAACGGCGCTGTCGCCTTTATCCCGGCACCTTTCCTGCACGCGGTGCGCGATGAACTGGTCTGCAGTCAGGAGAACGGAACCGTACAGATTAAAGGTGAAGTCGTTTACAAAGTCACCGATGTTATCGACGTGACTATCGCTGAAGTCCGTATGGAAACCCGCAGCGTCATCGCCCGTCCGGCGGCGTAACGCTTTTATGGCCCCTGCCCAGGGGCCATACATTTCTCGTTTTGAGTGAATATCGCCAGCCGCGCAAGGATGTGCGTTTTTTTCGCTTCTCTTTTGCAACTGTTTTTTGCATCATTGATTTCATTCATTTTTGTAACCAGGATAATGCTATGTCTGATCTGAATGCCCGCCTGCTCGCCCAACGTATCGATACCGTGCTGGATATTCTGGTTGCCGGAGATTATCACTCGGCGATCCATAATCTGGAGATCCTCAAAGCCGAGCTGCAGGCGTTGTCTCACGACGAGCCAGAGAAGGACTCAGGGCAATCGAAAGCGCCGTGGGAAATCTAAATCATTCCTGTCCCCCAGCACGCCTTAAGGCCTGCTGGGCGCCGTATAGACCTCTAACTGTGATGTAGCTATGAACGCCCGACAACAAAGTATTTTGCAAATGGTCATCGATAAAGGCCGTATGAGCGTAGCCGATCTGGCCAGGATGACCGGTGTCTCAGAAGTCACTATTCGTCAGGATCTGAATTCTCTGGAAAAACAAAGCTACCTGCGCCGTACCCACGGCTTTGCGGTACCGCTGGATAGTGAAGACGTCGAAACCCGGATGATGACCAACTTTGCCATTAAGCGTGAACTCGCCGCGCGCGCCGCGTCGCTGGTGGCAGCCGGAGAGACGGTGTTCATCGAAAATGGCAGTTCAAACGCCCTTCTGGCTCGCACATTGGCGGAACGAGGCGATATCACCATCATCACCGTGAGCAGCTATATCGCGCATTTACTCAAGGAAACGCCGGGCGAGGTGATTCTGCTGGGCGGTATTTATCAGAAGCGCAGTGAAAGCATGGTCGGCCCGTTAACCCGCCAGTGCATTCAGCAGGTACACTTTAGCAAGGCATTTATCGGCGTTGACGGCTGGCAGAGCGAAACCGGCTTCACCGGCCGCGACATGATGCGCGCCGATGTGGTTAATGCGGTGCTGGAAAAACAGTGCGAAGCCATTGTGCTGAGCGACAGCTCGAAATTCAGCGTTGTGCATCCCTATCCGCTGGGCCCGATTTCCCGTTTCAATCGCATCATTACCGATAATAATTTGCACGACACTATCCGCCAGCAGCTCACCGACAGCGGTTTAACCGTCGATATTGTTAACCCCGCCTGATCGCTTCCGCCAGCGCCCGATAAAATGGCGTTGGCGTCCCTTCTGCGTCTGAGAGTATTCCGACCCGCAATTAAGATTTTTTACCTGACGTTAAATTTTAAAATAAGTAGAATTATTATTAGCGATATAACAGGAAGTGACTATCACCTGCGTGATTAGAGCAACACCTGCGCAACTTAAGTTTCATGGAATAACCCGTAAGTCATAGCCTGTTGCTATGCTTAAAGGAAGTTGTATCCATGAATAGATTATTCAGGAGAATAAAATGATGACTTCGATGAGCAAAAAAATGGCTGCGGCCGTACTGGCGGTTACTGTAGTAATGTCTCTGAGCGCTTGCTCTCACTGGTCTAAACGCGACCGTAACACCGCAATCGGCGCCGGCGCCGGCGCACTGGGCGGCGCGGTATTAACTGACGGCAGCACCCTGGGCACCCTGGGTGGCGCAGCGGTTGGCGGCATCATTGGCCACCAGGTTGGCAAATAACCACCCCGCATATTAAATTAATAATAATTTCGTAGTTACTGACTCACGCATCTACAAATAATTAAGGCCACGGTAAATACCGTGGCCTTGTTGTTTATTTCATAGAAATTATCTTAGCCACCCGCTAATTTCACTTTCATCCCTTTGGCTTCCAGCAGTGATTTCAGCAAGTCGCGTTTATCCCCCTGAATTTCAATCACTCCATCTTTCAGTGAACCGCCGCAGCCGCATTTCTTTTTAAGCTCAGCGGCCAGCTTCGCCAGCGCGTCGTCATCCAGATCGATGCCGGTAATCAGGCAGACGCCCTTTCCTTTGCGCCCGCTGGTCTGGCGTTGAATACGCACGATGCCATCGCCTTTCGCTCGTTGCGGCGCCGCTTTCGGCTCTTCGATACGGCCGCTATCGGTGGAGTAAACCAGGCGGCTATTAGAATCACTCATTACGCCCCCTGCTTCAGCGATGCGTTGATTGCCGCAAGCGTTGCCGCCGGATCGGCAGACTGGGTAACCGGGCGACCAATCACCATATAATCAACTCCCGCCTGCTGCGCCTGTTCCGGGGTCATGATTCGGCGCTGGTCGCCAGCATCGCTGCCTGTAGGGCGGATCCCTGGCGTGACTAACTTAAATTCCTGCCCTAACTCCTGCTTAAAGCGGACGGCTTCCTGCGCGGAACAGACTACGCCGTCGAGACCACAGCGTTTGGTTAGCGCAGCCAGTTTAGCGGCATGATCGGCAGGAGAAAGCGTGATGCCAAGGTCCTGCAAATCGCTGGCTTCCATGCTGGTCAATACGGTGACCGCAATCAGTAACGGCGCCTCTTTTCCGAACGGCAACAGCGCCTCGCGGGCAGCCGTCATCATACGCGCGCCGCCGGAGGCGTGAACGTTCACCATCCATACGCCGAGTTCCGCCGCAGCGGCGACCGCACGTGCGGTGGTATTAGGAATATCGTGGAATTTCAGGTCGAGGAACACTTCAAAGCCGCGTTGATGCAGGTCGCGAACAAACTGCGGCCCCAGCAGCGTGAACATCTCCTTACCTACTTTCAACCGGCAGTCGCGGGGATCGATTCGATCAACAAAGGCTAACGCCTTGTCACGGTTATCATAATCAAGCGCAACAACGACGGGAGAGGATGTGATAACGCGAGGAGAAGAGGTAGCAGTAGACGTCATGACCGGACCTTAATTGTGGATGAGCGCCGCCAGGGCGCAAAAAAGGTAAACGGGCAGCATTCTACCTGCGAAGTGGGGAAAATGACAGGCTGCTTTTGCCCCTCTACAGACAAAAACGGGCACGCGGCAACAGGATTGGGCATGGTAAAACCCAGATAAGTATGTTGTAACTAAAGTCTGGCTTTTTTTAGAAGTTACTGACCATCCAGGCCGCGAATCGGCTTGATAGTCGCCCACGAGCGGCAGGACGGGCAGTGCCAGTACAGGGTGTGGGAAGTAAAACCGCACTTCTGGCAGCGGTAGCGCGGTTTGCTCCGCACCTGTTCACCAACCATGTTACGCAAAACCCCCAGACTCGCCTTCGCGCGCCCTTCTTCCGCCTCATTAAGATGGTAGTCCATCAGTTTATGGAACACGCGCATCGTTGGGTGGCGTTCCAACTGGCGAGTTACATAGCTTTGCGCCGCTTCCGCCCCCTCCTGCTGCTCGATAATCTGCGCCAGCATGAGTTCCGCCGTCGCACCGGTGTTCTCTTCTACACAGCGGCGCAAGAACGCTTCCCACTCCGCATGCTTACCCAACTGCTGATAACAGGTTTGCAGCATTTCCAGGGTTTCACCCACCAGTTCTTTATCCTGGCCAATCACCCGTTCCAGGCTTTCTACCGCTTTCGCGTAGTCGCCTTTTTCCATCCACACGCGCCCCATCATAATCGAGACGCGGGCGCTGTTGCGGTCCGCAGACGCGCCTTTCTTCAGCAGCGTCATCGCTTTATCGAGATCGTTGCTGGCCATCTGCTGTAGCGCCAGTTCACACCAGAAGTTGGCGATGTCGCTGCGATGTTTTTCTTTGCCCAATTTTACCAGCCGTTCGGCGACTTCAATCGCGGACTGCCAATCGCTGGTCAGTTGATAAATCTGCAGCAGTTGTTGTAGCGCGCCCAGGCGGAAGTCGGTTTCATCCACCAGTTGCTTGAACATATCTTCCGCGCGATCGTACAAGCCGGCGGCCATATAATCGCGCCCCAACTGTTGGACGGCGAGCAGGCGTTGATCGTAGGTGAGCGAGGCGCTCTCCATCAGGCTTTGGTGAATACGGATGGCGCGGTCAACTTCGCCACGGGAACGAAACAGGTTGCCAAGCGTCAGATGAGCTTCGACGGTGCCGGTGTCCTCTTTTAACATATCGAGGAACAGATCTACGGCTTTGTCCTGCTGATTGCTCAGCAGGAAGTTGACCCCGGCCACGTAATCACGCGACAGGCGACTAGCATCGTCCTGTTTGGACTGTTGTGCGCTCCTGCGCCCCATATACCATCCATAGGCAGCGGCAACGGGAAGAAGCAGAAACAACAACTCCAGCATAGAAGGTTATTCCTTGACCGCAGGGACGCCGGCATCAGCGGGCGCCGCGGCCACTGGCGCGATCTGCTGCTCCAGGCGTTTAATTTTACGCTCGGCGCGCGCCAACAACACACGTACCCGCAGCCAGAACAGACCACAGATCAGCCAACCAATGGCAAATCCGCCAGCAAACAGTACCGCCAGCAGCGTGGAGATACGGAACTCACCCTGGGCAAGCAAATAGTTGAACGTGACCAGTTGGTCATTTTGCGCGCCCAGCGTCACAGAGATGACGAAGATAGCTAATACCAGTAAGAAAATAAGTAAATATTTCACATGACTTCCCGTTCTGTGGGTGGCGCGAGTAAAACGCGTTCAAGCCCTATAAAGTATCATTTTCACCGCAGTGGTGAAATGGAAAAGCATGACCCCCATCATGATATGCGGCCAGATGCCGCGAAATTCAACATAAACGCCGTCAGGTTGCGCGTTTTTTGATATCGCTCGCCTCTTCAACAGGCGGGGTTAACGGGCCGCAAAAACGCTGCGTGAGCCAGGTCGCCGCGGTAACCAGCAGCCATGAAAGGCTGGTCGCCACGATAAGATCCTGCGGCCAGTGCATACCCAACGCCAGACGACTGCCCATGACCGCAGTAGCCCAACCCAACAGCAAACCGATAGTTACCCAGCGCCGGCGCGGCCACAACAGCCCTACCCCCAGTAGCGCCCAACTGGCGGCAAACATGGTATGGCCGGACGGAAAGGCAAAACCGGTCTCTTTTTGCCAGTGTTTACGCAAGAACCCCGGTATTGTCTGTTGTTCAGCCAATTGCTCATGCACCAGTTTAGCGCGTTCTTTACGTTTTAACTCATAGAATTGCGCCACCGGAACCTGTTGGGTTCTTTCTAACCAAATCACAAACGGCCGTGGTTCCTGCACCCGTTCTTTGATCCAGGATTTAAGCCCCTGTCCTGCCAGGATAGCGGTGCCGAGAATGAGAAACAGCACCAGCGCTTCGCGCAGACGAAATCGTAAACACCACAAAAACCAGCCAAATAGCGCTACGTGAGTAATTATTCCCCACGGCTGGGTGACGGTTTCAGTCACCCAGTACCACATTTTCAACATGGCCGGTGCTTGACCCGGCTGCCACTGCCAGCCGGAGAGCCAGACTATAACGGGCATAACAAGCAATAGCGCCGCCCCGATGGCGGTCCTTTTGGCAATTAACAGCATCGTATCTCCTTCTCTTTCCTTCTGAATATCATAACGGAAAGTAGATCGTTTGTGCGCTTTCCGCGCTGGCGGTCGTTGGTAATTAGGAGAACGTCGCGGCGTTGTGGCAAAATAGTAGTAAACAGAAAGCACATTCAGGTGCTGTCAGAATCTGGAGAATCACATGCAGCTTAAACGTGTGGCAGAAGCCAAACTGCCAACCCCCTGGGGCGATTTCCTGATGGTGGGCTTTGAAGAACTGGCAACCGGGCAGGATCATGTCGCGCTGGTGTATGGCGATATTTCGGGGCAAGCCCCGGTACTGGCTCGCGTACATTCAGAATGTCTGACGGGCGATGCCCTTTTTAGTCTGCGTTGTGATTGCGGTTTTCAGCTGGAAGCGGCGCTGTCGCACATCGCTGAAGAGGGGCGCGGGATCCTGCTCTATCACCGTCAGGAAGGCCGAAATATCGGTTTGCTAAATAAAATTCGCGCTTACGCGCTACAGGATCAAGGCTACGATACCGTCGAAGCCAACCACCAGCTCGGCTTTGCCGCCGATGAGCGCGACTTTACGCTATGCGCCGACATGTTCAAACTGCTCGGCGTAGAGCAGGTTCGCCTGTTGACCAACAACCCGAAGAAAGTCGAAATTCTGACTGAAGCGGGGATCAATATCGTCGAGCGCGTGCCGCTGATCGTCGGGCGTAACCCGAAAAACGAACACTATCTCGATACCAAAGCTGCCAAGATGGGGCATCTGCTGAATAAATAAATCAGCTCCAGAATGAATCAGGGCCAGCATTCGCTGGCCCTTTCTTTTACAGCATATTACGAATCACATAATGCAGAATGCCGTCGTTCTGATAGTAAGTCAGTTCTGTCGCAGTATCGATACGACAGCGACACTGAATGACCTCCTGCTGTCCATCGGCGCGGGTAATCGTGACTGGAACCGTTGCCGCAGGATGCAGCGCCTGCAGGTTACTGATATCGATCCGCTCTTCGCCGGTCAGCTGTAGCGTTTTACGCGTCACGCCCTGCGGGAACTCCAGCGGTAATATTCCCATCCCAATGAGGTTGGAGCGGTGAATACGCTCGAAGGACTCGGCAATGACCACCCGCACGCCCAACAGACGCGGCCCTTTTGCCGCCCAGTCGCGGCTGGAGCCTGAGCCATACTCTTTACCGGCGATCACCGCCAGAGGGGTACCTTCAGCTTTGTACAGCATAGCCGCATCGTAGATGGCGATAGGCTGCGTGTCCGGCAAATGACGCGTCATTCCCCCTTCCACGCCCGGCACCATTTCGTTGCGGATACGGATATTCGCAAAGGTGCCGCGCATCATGACTTCATGGTTACCGCGTCGCGACCCATAAGAGTTGAAATCACCGCGCGCCACGCCGTGCTCCTGCAAATAGCGTCCTGCCGGGCTATCTGCCTTGATGCTTCCTGCCGGAGAGATATGGTCGGTGGTCACTGAATCGCCTAACATCGCCAGGATCCGGGCGCCGTGAATATCTTCTACCGGTTTCGGCTCAACCTCCATCTCATCAAAGAACGGCGACAGGCGAATATAGGTAGAGTCATCCTGCCAGCGATAGGTATCGGAACGCTCAACCTGAATCGCTTTCCACTCCTCGGTGCCTTCGAAGACTTCGGCATACTCTTTACGGAACATGTCGGTGGAAACCTGCTGCACCGCGCGAGCAATCTCCTCGCCGCTCGGCCAGATATCCTTCAGGAACACCGGCTTACCGTCTTTACCGACGCCGAGCGGTTCACGGGTCAGGTCAATGTTCATATTGCCAGCCAGCGCATAAGCCACGACCAGCGGTGGCGACGCCAGCCAGTTGGTTTTCACCAGCGGATGGATACGACCTTCGAAGTTACGGTTGCCGGAGAGCACTGCGCCGACGGTCAGGTCACCTTTTTTGATTGCCTCTTCGATAGGTTCCGGCAGCGGCCCGGAGTTACCGATACAGGTTGTGCAACCGTACCCTACGAGGTTAAAGCCCAACTCATCAAGATAAGGCGTCAACCCGGCATGCGCCAGATAATCAGAAACCACTTTCGAACCCGGCGCCAGCGAGGCTTTCACCCACGGCTGCGGTTTCAGGCCGCGCTCAACGGCGTTCTTCGCCAGCAGGCCGGCGGCCATCAGCACGCTCGGGTTGGAGGTATTGGTACATGAGGTGATTGCCGCAATCGCCACCGCGCCTTCCGGCAGCGAATAGCGTTGCCCATTAAGCGTATAATCAACCGGCTGGCGCGATTTTTGCGTTTGATTCACTTCCAGTTCGTTACTGGCGGCAAACGCTTTCGGCACATCGCCCAACGCGACGCGATCCTGCGGCCGTTTCGGCCCGGCGAGGCTGGCCTCAACCGTGCCCATATCCAGCGCCAGGGTGCTGGTAAAGACCGGCTCATCGCCCGTCTGCCGCCACATACCCTGCGCTTTGGCATAAGCTTCAACCAACGCCACCTGCTCTTCGCTGCGCCCGCTCAGGCGCATATAGCTGAGGGTCACTGCATCGATCGGGAAGAATCCGCAGGTCGCGCCATATTCCGGCGACATATTCGCAATGGTCGCCCGGTCGGCCAGCGGTAACGAGTCGAGACCATCGCCATAGAATTCGACGAACTTGCCTACCACACCGTGTTTGCGCAGCATCTGGGTCACTGTCAGCACCAGGTCGGTCGCGGTGATCCCTTCACGCAGTTTACCGGTCAGCTTGAAACCAACGACATCGGGAATGAGCATGGATACCGGCTGGCCAAGCATCGCGGCTTCCGCTTCAATCCCACCGACGCCCCACCCTAATACGCCAAGGCCGTTGATCATGGTGGTGTGCGAATCGGTACCCACCAGCGTATCCGGGTACGCCACCCATTCGCCATTCTGCAGTTCGCTCCAGACGGCACGGCCGAGATATTCAAGGTTCACCTGGTGGCAGATCCCGGTACCCGGCGGCACAACACTAAAGCGGCTAAAGGCCTGCTGTCCCCAGCGCAGGAAAGCATAACGCTCGTGGTTCCGCTCCATTTCAAGACGCACGTTGTCTTCAAAAGCGTTTTCATTACCAAAACGGTCCACCGTCACCGAGTGGTCAATCACCAGGTCAACCGGCGAGAGCGGATTCACTTTCGCCGTATCGCCGCCCAGACGTTTTACCGCTTCGCGCATGGCAGCTAAATCGACCACCGCCGGTACGCCGGTGAAATCCTGCATCAGCACGCGTGCCGGGCGATAAGCGATTTCGCGGTCAGCATGCGCTGTCGCCAGCCAGCCGGCCAGCGCCTGAATGTCCTGTTCGGTGACCGAATCGCCGTCCTGCCAGCGCAGGAGGTTTTCAAGCAGAACTTTGAGAGATTTGGGCAGTCGAGTGAGATCGCCCAGTTGTTTAGCGGCCAGCGCCAGGCTGTAGTAATGGTAGGTTTTGTCTTTGACCTGTAGCGTATCCTTACTGGCTGCTCGTAGTGTTGACGACATAGCTCCTCCTTTATCACAGGGATGCATGCCCTGAACTCCTCAGGGTCTTTATTAAAGATAACACAAACCTGACATAACACTTTGATAACAACTCAAATTGCTAAAATTGACAAAACCGTACAATTCAGAAAATTTGATGATAGCGATATTACAACGAGGAGATATTTGATGAGGTTAAGTAAGTTCCAAACAGCTAAAGAAGTGTGATCAAAATAGAGCTAATCACGGTTTGTCGTGATTAGCTCAGGATGGATTAACATTTAAAGCTGATAAGTCGGAAAATAATTTCTTCCACAGTGTTTCACTATTCCGGGTGCTAATTTTACCAACCTCCTTTTGTCACAAAAGTGAAATATAACTTTCTCTGATAAACTGCTTTAGCTAATAATCCAGATGAATAATGCAACGATGCACCAGAAAGCGCTAAGTCCCACCAGTAGTGAGCCCCAGACCTGACTGCGCAGCGTTGGATCGATTTCCGCTTTGTCACTTTGGTATGCCATCGCGAGCTTTGTATAATCGATATTGTTTATCATTTCATCACCACCAATTGCTAAAATCATCAGGTACAGATAAATCTTAATAAGATATATAAAATAGATCCAGCTAATTCAGGAACAGGTAAAAGGCTTTTAGCCGTTATTTTGATCGCAGCGGGTATAATGAAAAAGTAATGAAGTGAAATACGCAGAAATGTGATTACAACGAGGTTTATAAGTTCTGATAAGGTCCATAATAGAAAATGGCACTCCCCGGAGGAAATGCCATTTAGCAATACGATTATTTTTCCGGCAGTTTAATATCTTTGAACATCGCCTCAATATCCTCATTCGAACGTAGCGCCACGGCTGTGTCTACCACATCCCGCGTCAAATGTGGCGCAAAACGCTGAATAAAATCATACATATAACTTCTGAGGAAGGTGCTTCGGCGGAAGCCTATCTTGGTGGTGCTGTGGCTGAAAATACCATTGGCATCAAGTTTTACCAGGTCCGGATCGGACACTGGATCGACCGCCATGCTGGCAATGACCCCAACACCAAGCCCTAAACGCACATAGGTTTTGATAACATCGGCATCAGTCGCGGTGAAGACGATACGCGGAGTGAGCCCGGCGCGATTAAACGCGGTATCCAGTTCGGAACGTCCGGTGAAGCCGAAGGTATAAGTCACCAGCGGGTACTGCGCCAGCTCTTCAATGGTCACCGAGCCTTTAGAAGCGAGCGGGTGATCCGGGGTCACCACAATTGAGCGGTTCCAGTGGTAGCACGGCAGCATCACCAAATCGTCGTACAGATGCAGCGCTTCGGTAGCAATGGCAAAGTCGGCATTGCCCTTCGAAACCGCTTCTGCAATCTGCGTCGGCGACCCCTGATGCATATGCAAAGAGACCCGCGGATAACGCTCAATAAAGCCCTTAATCACCCCAGGCAGCGCGTAACGCGCCTGAGTATGGGTGGTGGCGACGTACAATGAGCCTTTATCCGGCCAGGTGTGCTCCCCTGCCACGGATTTAATGGCCTCAACTTTGGACAGCACTTCGCGCGCGATGCGGATAATTTCCTGCCCGGCTGGAGTGACCTGAGTTAAATGCTTGCCGCTGCGGGCAAATATCTGAATCCCTAACTCATCTTCCAGCATCCGCACCTGCTTGCTGATGCCTGGCTGCGAAGTATACAAGCCTTCGGCGGTAGAGGAGACATTCAGGTTATGGTTAACAACCTCAACGATGTAGCGGAGTTGCTGTAGTTTCATGGCTGATATCCGTAAACGCGTAAAATGAATCCGCTTAATACACATTACGTTCAGACTGCTGCCTGCTGGCGGCAAAATGCCAGACATTCCCTGCGGCGCGCCGAACCAGCGCCACAACGCGTCCTGAAACCGATGATGTATAAGACGATTTGATAATAAAAAAGTGATTCGCTATAACCACTATATCATTTATATCTACAGTGTATAGATGGTAACAAAAAATAATAAGTCGGTTATAAAGCGGGAGCGACGAGGCGGTGCGCGTGGATAACAGGAGAGAAAATGGGCCGCATTGCGGCCCATTCAGAAGGTTACTTTTTCGCTTCAGTCCATTTGCCGTCGATAAAGAAAGCGGACCAGCCGGTCGCTTTGCCCTCTTTCTCGGAGGAGACGTACTGTTGCTTGGTCTTACGACTAAAGCGTACCAGCGTTTTATTGCCTTCCGGATCCTGCTGCGGCGCATCGGCCAGATAACGCAGCTTTTCAGGCAGGCGATCGCGGAAGCGGTACAACTCTTCCACTAATGGCGCACGCGTTTCACGCGATTTCGGGAAGGTGTTTGCCGCCAGGAAAACGCCCGCCGCGCCATCGCGCAGGACGAAGTAAGCGTCGGACTTCTCGCATGGCAGTTCCGGTAAAGGCACCGGATCTTCCTTCGGCGGAGCCACTTCGCCATTACGCAGGATCTTACGCGTATTTTTACACTCGTCGTTGGTACAAGCCATGTACTTACCAAAACGCCCCATTTTCAGGTGCATTTCGGAGCCGCATTTCTCACACTCCACGATAGGGCCGTCATAGCCTTTGATACGGAACTCGCCCTCTTCAATCTCATAGCCATCGCAGGTCGGGTTGTTGCCGCAGACATGCAGTTTGCGCTTGGGATCGATAAGGTAACTGTCCATCGCGGTGCCGCATTTCTGACAGCGACGTTTAGCGCGCAGCGCGTTGGTTTCGGCATCATCGCCTTCCAGCACGTTGAGGACTTCGTTTTCCGGTACCAGGTTAATAGTGGTTTTGCAACGCTCTTTCGGCGACAGCGCGTAGCCAGAGCAGCCGAGGAATACCCCGGTACTGGCGGTACGAATGCCCATTTTACGCCCGCAGGTCGGACAGTCGATGCTGGTCAGCACCATTGGGTTCGGCTGCATGCCGCCTTCTTCAGGATCCTTCTCAGCCGTCTGTAGCTGGGAAGTGAAATCGCCAAAGAAGTTATCCAGTACCTGTTTCCACTCGGCCTGATGATTAGCCACCTGATCGAGGCGGTCTTCCATCTGGGCGGTAAAATCGTAGTTCATCAGATCGCGGAAGTTCTCTTCCAGACGGTCGGTGACGATTTCACCCATCTTTTCAGCGTAAAAACGACGGTTCTCGGCACGTACATAGCCGCGGTCCTGGATGGTCGAAATGATCGACGCATAAGTGGACGGACGACCAATGCCGCGTTTTTCCAGCTCTTTCACCAGCGAGGCTTCGCTGAAACGCGCAGGCGGTTTGGTGAAGTGCTGCGCTGGGGTCAGTTCCACCAGGCTCAGGTTGTCGCCCTGATTGACCACCGGTAACGTACGGTCTTCATCGCCTTTACGCAGCGCTGGCATCACTTTCGTCCAGCCGTCAAAGCGAAGCGTACGTCCGCGGGCTTTCAGTTTGAACTCGCCAGCCTGTACCGTCAGGGTGGTTGAGTCGTATTTTGCCGGGGTCATCTGACAGGCGACGAACTGACGCCAAATCAGTTGATATAATTTCTGCGCATCGGCTTCCATGTCTTTCAGCGATTCCGCCATCACGTTCACGTCAGAAGGACGAATCGCTTCGTGCGCTTCCTGCGAATTTTCTTTGCTGGCGTACTGATTCGCGTTTTCAGGCAGGTATTTTTTGCCGAAGTTATCGCCGATATAGCCGCGAACCATGTTCAGCGCATCCTGACTCAGGTTGGTTGAGTCGGTACGCATGTAGGTTATATGGCCGGCTTCATACAGACGCTGGGCCATCATCATGGTTTTCTTCACGCCGAAGCCAAGACGGGTACTGGCGGCCTGCTGCAGCGTGGAGGTGATAAACGGCGCGCCCGGCTTGCTGCTGGTCGGCTTATCTTCGCGCTCCAGCACGCTATAGCGCGCTTTTTCCAGCAGCGCGACGGCAGCCATGGTTTCGTCGCGGTTAACCGGACGGAACGGCTTGTCATTCTTGTGAGTCACCTGCAGCGGTAATGCATCGCCGCCCGGCGTGGTAGTACTGGCGTCGATCTCCCAGAACTCTTCGGGAACGAAGGCTTTAATTTCGCGCTCGCGTTCAACGACCAGGCGGACTGCGACAGACTGCACGCGTCCTGCGGACAGACCGCGGGCAATTTTTTTCCACAGCAGTGGAGAAACCATATACCCCACCACGCGGTCCATAAAGCGACGCGCCTGCTGGGCATTAACACGATCGATATTCAGCTCGCCCGGCTTCTCAAAAGCCTGACGAATCGCGTTTTTGGTGATTTCGTTAAACACCACGCGGCTGTACCGTTGCTCATCACCACCGATAACCTCCCGCAGGTGCCAGGCAATGGCTTCCCCTTCGCGGTCAAGGTCGGTTGCGAGATAGATGTGGTCGGCTTTTTCCGCCAACTGTTTGAGTTCTGAAACTACCTTTTCTTTACCCGGAAGTACTTCATAATGCGCATTCCAGTCGTGCCATGGGTCCACGCCCATGCGGTTGACCAGAGCGCCACGTTCATCCTTTTTAGGCTTTTTAGCCCCTTTGGTGGAGGTAGAGTCGGCGCTCTTTTTGGAAGCTGAGCCACTGGTCGGCAAATCGCGGATATGACCGACGCTGGATTTCACCACGTAGTCATTACCCAGATACTTATTGATCGTTTTGGCTTTTGCCGGGGACTCAACGATAACGAGAGCTTTACCCATATTCACCTTTACCTAATTTAATTCATCCAGGAATACATCGCACATTGATTCACCATCCACTAGCGACGTGCCTGATATGTTGCGGCCACGTCGATGGATATCAACCCTCTGCACGCCCAGTTTCACATCCATAAAACCAGATAGCTGAGTTTGCTGGCTTTTGCGAGCCAGGTTGCATAGCACGAAGAATTTTTGGCCGAATGTCAAGCAAATCTGTTGCCAGATCGCTGAAAGCGTCACACTGTACCTGATAAAATTCGTTACGCAACTTTATTAGCATGCAAAAGCTAACTCCGCCAGTAAAGTGATGTTTCTTAGCCAGTTGCAATTACCCCTGCACAATCAATGGAAAATTTGCCCGTTGCCCTCTCGCGGCGTAGACTACCGGCGAAGAACTACAGGAGTCCGTTATGCAAGGTACAACCCAACCCATCGAACGCCAGGCGTTACTTGAAATTGCCAACCAACTCATTCGCGATCATGAAGATACGTTAGCCGGAATTGAAGCCACCAACGTCGTTCAGCGTAACGGGGTTTTGGTGTTCAGCGGCGAGTTTTATCTTGATGAACAAGGTTTGCCGACAGCGAAGAGCACTGCCGTATTTAACATGTTCAAGTATCTCGCTCATGAGTTGTCAGATAAGTATCACCTGGTTGATTAATCGCCAGTCATTGATGGGCCGGCTCTCGGCTTAAGCCAGCCAGAAACAACAACGCGAGGTATCAGCCTCGCGTTGTTTTTATTACATTAACGGTTTTTGTCCACGCTGCCACCAGCGCAACAATAGACGGTCAGCGCTTTCCGCCGCGCTCCCGGTAACGCGATCGAGCAATTTCTTACGCTGCTGATAACGCACGCTAATCACATCGTGATTATCCATCATGCTCAACAGGAGTTCATCGCTGGTTTGTACCGCATCCGCCAGCCCTTTTTCCAGCGCCTGCACGCCGTACCAGTGCTCGCCGGTCGCCACCTTTTCGATATCCAGCGACGGGCGCATCTGATGGACGAAATCTTTAAAAAGCTGATGGGTTTCATTGAGATCGTCGCGAAACTTCTGTCGACCTTCCTCGGTGTTCTCGCCCAACATGGTTAACGTGCGTTTATATTGCCCGGCGGTATGGAGTTCAATATCGATGTCTTTGTTTTTCAGGAAGCGATTGATGTTGGGGATCTGCGCCACTACGCCAATCGAGCCAAGGATAGCAAACGGCGCGCAGACGATTTTGTTCGCCACGCAGGCCATCATATAGCCGCCGCTGGCAGCGACCTTATCGACCGCGACCGTTAGCGGGATTTGTTTATCACGTAAGCGCTGCAGCTGCGAAGCCGCCAGGCCATAGCCGTGAACCACCCCGCCAGGGCTTTCCAGACGCACCACCACCTGGTCGCGCGCCTTCGCCGAAGCCAGCACCGCCGTAATTTCTTCGCGCAGGCCGCTTACCTCGTGAGCATCCATACTGCCTTTGAAATCCAGCACCCAGACACGCGCCTTGCCGCTGGGTTCCGCGGTACCCAATTTTGCCCGCGCTTTGGCCTCTTTGGCTTCCTGCTTATGTTTTTTCTTCTGCGCTTTATGCCAGAGTTTTTGCTGCGGGCCATCCAGCAGCGCCACCGCCAGCTCTTCTTTCATCTCCTTATATTGCTCGCTAAGATTCGTTACCCGCAGCTCGCCGCGCTGCTTCTTACGCTGAGTCAGATTAACGATAATGGCGGCGATAACCGCAATGGCGACGACGATAGTCGCAGCCTTGGCTAAAAATAAGCCGTACTGAGCAAGTAATTCCACGTTTTCACCTTGTGTAAAGCACTGACGTTGACGCACAGTGTACATCAGCCTTTATCATCAAGTCTCTGCGCTTTCCGTGCGCTGCGAGGCGCATTCCCGTTTTTTTTGTCGCAATGAAATCGTTGCAAGATATTAATTCTGCGAAGAGTTTCCCTTTGACTGATTGCAATCATCAATCGTTTGAGGCATAAAGCGCAAAAGTAAGATACCGAATAAGACATGGCCGTACGCAGGCCAGCAGAGGAGTCGCCGTGCACTATCAACCGCAATATCACCTACTTAAAGACCGTATCATTCTGGTCACCGGCGCCAGCGACGGCATTGGCCGTGAAGCCGCCCTCACCTATGCGCGCTACAGCGCAAGCGTGGTCCTGGTTGGTCGCAATGAAGAAAAACTGCGCGGCGTCGCGCAAGAAATTGAACAGGCTGGCGGTATTGCGGCACGCTGGTTCACCCTCGACCTGTTGACCTGCACGCCGCAGGAGTGCCAGCAGCTGGCGCAGAAAATCGCGATTCACTACCCGCGCCTTGACGGCGTGCTGCACAATGCCGGCCTGCTTGGCGACGTCTGTCCGATGGACCAGCAGGATCCTGAGGTATGGCAGCAGGTGATGCAGGTAAACGTTAACGGCACGTTTATGCTCACCCAGGCGCTTCTTCCTTTATTACTCAAGTCCGATTCCGGCTCGCTGGTGTTTACCTCTTCCAGCGTTGGCCGCCAGGGCCGCGCCAACTGGGGCGCCTACGCGGCCTCTAAATTCGCTACCGAAGGGATGATGCAGGTCCTGGCCGAAGAGTACCAAAGCCGTCATCTGCGGGTAAATTGTATTAATCCCGGCGGGACGCGTACCAAAATGCGCGCCAGCGCCTTCCCGACAGAAGATCCGCAAAAGCTGAAAACCCCCGCCGATATCATGCCGGTCTATTTATGGCTGATGGGCGATGATAGCCGGCGCAAAACCGGTATGACCTTCGATGCCCAGCCGGGGCGTAAACCAGGGATCTCCCAATGAGCGATCAACGCTACCGCGAGCGCCAGCAGCGGGTAAAAGACAAAGTCGATGCGCGGGTCGCCGCCGCCCAGCAAGAACGCGGGTTGATCATGGTATTTACCGGTAACGGCAAAGGCAAAACCACCGCCGCCTTCGGTACCGTCACCCGCGCGGTTGGACACGGTAAAAAAGCCGGCGTGGTGCAATTCATCAAAGGTACCTGGCCTAACGGTGAGCGTAATTTGCTGGAGCCGCACGGCGTCGAGTTCCAGGTGATGGCCACCGGCTTTACCTGGGATACGCAAAATCGCGACAGCGATACCGCCGCCTGTCTCGATGTCTGGCAGCACGGGCGCCGAATGCTCGCCGACGATAGCCTGGATCTGGTACTGCTGGATGAACTGACCTACATGGTGGCTTACGACTATCTGCCGCTGGAAGAGGTGCTGACGGCGCTGCGCAACCGCCCAGCGCATCAAACGGTGATGATTACCGGCCGCGGCTGCCACCGCGAGATTATCGAGATAGCTGACACCGTCAGCGAACTACGCCCGGTAAAGCACGCCTTTGACGCCGGGGTCAAAGCGCAGATGGGGATTGATTACTAACCGCCAGCCTCGCCAGCAGTTGGCCGTTTAATGGCAGGCATACGCAGTCCTCGCCGAGCGCCAGCTGTTGGTCGAGGACGTTTTGCCGCGAAACAAAGCGTTTGCGGTACTCTGTCGGCGTCAGTCCGCAGTATTTGTTAAAGGCGGCGATCAGGTATTTGTGCTCCTGAAAACCGCAGCTATGGCTGATTTCGGTGATCGGCGTACGCGTATCACGCAGTAGATTGCGAGCCTTATTCAGCCGCACCAGGGTCAGATACTCTTTAAAGTTGTAACGACTCACCCGCTTAAACAGCCGGGAAAACCACGAATAGCTCATGCCGCTGTGCTCTGCCACTTCGCTCAAGGTCAATGGCCGATCGTAATGCAGATTAATATAATCAATTCCTTTTTTAATCATCGACTCTTCGCGTAGCGAGCTCTCCTCACGCTCCTGAGGCTCTCCTGCCGTCACCAATGCATCAAGCAGCAAATATATCGCCGCGATACGCTGGAATGGCGTACGGTTATCGACAAGCTGTTGCAGCAGCGCCGTTAACCGCTGGCGCACCTGCCAATCCACGCTCTGCGCAATACGCCCGGCGGTACACCACTCCAGCCGCGGAGAGGGATGCATTTCATCAAACAGACCCGGCGAAAACTGCACGGTGACCAGTTGGCTACCGGGCATCTCCGCGCTGAGCGAATGCACCTCCTCCGCGTTGATATACAACATATCGCCCGCGCGCAATTGCCACTCCCGCTGGCCGACGGCCAGCGTGAAACCGCCATGCAGGACGGTGATAAGCTCCGGCGCCGGGTGCCAGTGAGGTTCGCAGTAGCGCACCTCGGCGGCGAAGACGTTGAGTTTCTCAGCGTCGAAGGCGATCAGCTCGTAGCCGCTATTGGTCGCCGGCTGCCCGCTTTGTGTCACCTGACGGGGATGCGTCACTGAAAACGGGAACACGGAGTACCTCCTGAACTTTTGTTGATTAATGACCCGCCAGCACGGCATTGAGTTCGTCGCGATCGATATCCAGCGCCAGGAACTCAGTCAATGCAATCAGCAAACCACAGAACAGATCTGGCGCCAGGCGGATAAGCTTTTCACGTACCAGGTCAGGCGCTACCCCGCTCTTCGCCGATATCAGCGCCACCACGCGGGCAAAGGCTTCCGGCTGTTGAATAAGCTGCTGCAGAGAATTGTCGTCGCGCAGCGGTACGTAGCGCGCAGGGCAATCAATCTCAACGCTTGCCGTTAAGGGAAGATCGCGAGACGAGGCGCCCACGTAGATTTGCCACTGCCCAGGGGTCACCAGCCAATCCGCCAGCCCCGGATGATAGCAGGCTAAATCAGCGACGGGCAGCGCAAGCTCAACGCGACGCGTTTCCCCTGCCAGCAACGACACTTTGCTAAAGGCTTTCAGCGCGCGAACCTCGCGGATCAGCTCCCCCTTCGGGGCCGTAACATACAGCTGTACAATCTCCTTGCCCTCGCAATCGCCGATATTCGTTAAATCAAAGGCGACATGCAGGGTTTCGCCTTCGGCAAGCCGCGATGCGGAAAGCGCAAGATTGGCATAGCTGAATTGGGTATAGCTCAGGCCAAAGCCAAACGGGAAACGCGGCGAAAGAAGGCGTTTATCGTAATAGCGATAGCCGACAAACAGACCCTCGCCATAGTGATGGCGCAGGTTTTCCCCTGGATACTGCAGCCAGGCAGGCGTCTCTTCGAGAGTATTTGGCACCGTGACGGTTAGCTTACCGCAGGGGTTCCGCTTACCGAAGAGAATTTCAGCCACGGCGCGCCCCATCCCCTGTCCGGCAAAGAAGGTTTCCAGCAGCGCCCGGCATTCGCCAAGCCATGGCATCACCACCGCATCGCTGTTGGCCAACACCACAACCACGTTTGGCTGTACCCCGGCGACCTCACGGATCAGCTGTTCGTGCGCGGGAAGAATATTCAGATCCTGGCGATCGCCATTCTCTCCATCTTCACCGACCGCCGTGCTGACAAAAATCACTGCCACATCGGCGGCTCCGGCGACGTCACGCGCCTGCGCCAGCGCCTGCTCGTCGCTTTGATTGTCGTCTGGCGCGCCCGGCGCCCACGTGACCTTAAAGTCATCCCCGGCAAGATCGAAAATCTCATCCTGCGGACGGTCGAGTAAATAGGGAACCGTAGTGGCGCAACCCGAGCCCTGAATAACCGGCTCCTGAGCGGGTTTACCGATCACCGCGATGCGCGGCGTTTTGTGTGGCTTCAGCGGCAGCAGGTTGTTTTCATTTTTCAGTAATACGATGGATTCTGCCGCTAAACGCTGCGATAACGCATGATGTGCGGCAAAATCAGCACGCGTGTGCGGCCGGCGATGTCGTTGCACTTTATCAACCAGTTCCAGCATCCGCAGACACGCCCGGTCGACCACCGGCATCGGTACCTCCCCGCAGGAGATTGCCGCCAGCAGGGTTTGTTTGTCCCGGCGGGTTTCCGGCATTGCCAGGTCATTGCCGGCAAGCAGCGATGCCGGGCGATCTTTAATACCGTACCAGTCGGACATCACCAGACCGTCATACCCCCATTCATCACGCAATACCTGGGTCAGTAAGAACGGATCCTGCGATGTTTGAACGCCATTAAGACGATTATAAGAAGACATCACCGTCCAGGGCTGGGATTTGGCGATCGCTCGTTGAAATCCGGCGAGATAGATTTCACGCAGCGCCCGCTCCTCAATAATCGAATCCATTTCGGTACGCCGATACTCGGAGTTATTGGCGGCAAAATGTTTAAGGCTGGCGCCGACGCCTTCGGCCTGTAAGCCGTTAATCAGCGCCGCGGCGATATCCCCACTAACGACCGGGTCCTCTGAATAGTATTCATAGCCGCGTCCAGCCAGCGGGGTGCGCCGAATGTTAATTCCCGGCCCCAATAGAATACCCACCCCCATCTGTTGGCATTCGCGACCCAGCGCTTCGCCCATCTCCCGTACCAGTTCAACATCCCAGCTACAGGCCAGACTGGAGCCATTCGGAAAACAGGTGGCCGGCAGCGAGGCGCTGAACAACGCTTCGCTGCCGCCCTTGGCGACAGGCTCGTCGGCGCTGGCCTGGTCGGCGGTTTGGGTAATCACCGAGATGAAGTCATCCATGCTCCACTTTTCATTGCCATCTATTTGCGCGCTGCTATAGCGCACGCCGTAGGTACCATCGGTCATCACGATATCGGGGATACCGTGCTGCGGCATCGATGCCGTGCGCCACAGGCCGCTGCCGGTCAGCAGCGCCACTTTTTCCTCTACCGACATGGCGGCGATAACGGTACTAAAATCGTTGTTCATCTCTCTGACTCCTTGAGGTTAAAGCGCGTTTTGCTTACGCAGGCTGATTTTCTGCACGATATCGCGATAGGTATTTTCATCTAACGCATAGCAGGCCACGAAGATGGCGCTGATGGCGAACATTGCGCCGGGGAAAAGCGTCATCAGAATATTGATGCCATTAATCGCATCGCTGGTCACATTACCCGCATCATAGTGATAAAGATCCAGCATCCAGCCCGCGCAGCCGCCGCCAATCGCCATCGCAATTTTAGTGATGAAGTTAAAGAAACCGTAGATGGCCCCCTCAGAGCGTACACCGTGATGCCATTCAGCATATTCGACGGTGTCGGCAATCATCGACCACATGGCGACAAAGCCCATGCCAAGCGTAATGCTGTAAAGACACACGCCGATCATTATCAGCCACAGGTTATTACCAGCGATGAAATATTGCATCAGTACCCCCAGCACGCCAATTAACAACGCCAGAAGCGCCATTTTCTTTTTCCCCATTAACGCAATCACTTTCTCAGAGATAATGGTTCCAATAATATAAGCACCAGACTGAATCATGAAGAAAGTAGCGGTAAACCCTTCGCTGCCGATAATGTATTTAATAAAGTAAATGGCGATCGCCATCCAGACTGTATAGGCGATATAGAAAAACACGGTAAATAATGAAAGATGAATCAGTGGTGCATTACCTAATACCGCACGGAACATTTCGCGAAGCGTCGGCGCATTCATTTTATCCTCTTCGCCAACGCGTTCTTTGGTCATGCCAAAACAGGCAAGAAACATAAAAGTCGCTAACAGCGCAAAGCAGGAAACGGCAAAGACATAGCCCATTTGTTTGTCGTTAAAGGGCGAAATCAGCCAGTCTGCCGTTGTGGAAACAATCAGATACCCGACAATAGCCAACACAAAGCGATATACCGACAGCGACGAACGCGAGGCCTCATGCTGCGTCAAGCGGTTGGTCAATGCCGAATAAGGTGTGTTAACCGCCGTATAGGCCAGGCAATAGATGGTATAGGAGGCCAGCGCGAAATAAAATTTAGCTTCCCCACCAAATGGCACAAAACACAACACGGTTAAAAAGCCTAACGGTATCGCACCATATAATAGCCAGGGACGCAATTTGCCATATTTACTCTGCGTTTTATCAATTGCAAAGCCAATCAGGATATTAAAAATTGCGTCAATCACTCGGGCAATCACAAAGATCAGACTCGCCTGTACCGCGCTGATGCCATAAACATTAGTATAAAAAAATAGTAAGAATAACGAGACAAAACCGAACGATAAATTAGAGGCGAAATCGCCTAAGCCATAGCCTATCTTTTCTTTTACGCCGATGACCACATAGCTTGCCGATAACTTTGTTGTTGTACTCATTGCGGGCTACCTGTTTTGTAATCAGTGCCGACAGTATATGGCGACGCTAATAACATCACTTTGCGTTATTTGTCTGCGTAATTCCTGTTTCTTGTCTTTATGCGAAAGTGTGAAAAATGTCACAAGCGAGGGAAAAGAGGAGCATCCCGGCGGGAACCCGCCGGAATGTACAGCATTAGCCGTTAGTCTTGTTGCGGGTGCTGGAACGGCGGTTGCCGTTATTCCCCTGGCGAGGATTGCCGCTGGTCTGGCTATGACGCTTGACGGCGCGGCGGATTTGATTCGCTTTCATACGACGGCGATCTTTCTCCACCGCTACTTTGCTTTCGGTTTCCGCCGGCAGCTCCACCAGTTCACGAAGATAGTTGGTCTGTGCCAGATCCAGTTCAGTCCAGCCGCCGCGCGGCAGGCCTTTCGGCAGCAGAATATCGCCGTAGCGTACGCGGATAAGACGGCTAACCTGAACGCCGACGGCTTCCCACAGGCGACGCACTTCGCGGTTGCGCCCTTCGGTCAAGGTAACGTTATACCATTGGTTGATCCCTTCACCGCCAGTGAACTTAATCGTTTTAAACGCTGCAGGGCCATCTTCTAACTGTACGCCACGCGCCAGCTGGCGCAGTTTGTCTTCATCGACCTGGCCGAAAACGCGGACGGCGTATTCACGCTCAACTTCGCGGCTTGGGTGCATCAAACGGTTCGCCAGTTCACCATCGGTGGTAAACAGCAGCAGGCCGCAGGTGTTCACATCGAGGCGACCTACCGCAATCCAGCGCGCGCCGCGCAGTTTCGGCAGACGGTCGAAAACCGTTGGGCGCCCTTCCGGATCGTTACGGGTGCAGAGTTCGCCTTCTGGTTTGTAATAGGCCAATACCCGACAAATTTGCTCGGCAGATTCTTTTACCGAAATAAGATGACCGTCGATACGGATTTTCAAACCAGGTACGATTTCAACACGATCGCCGAGGGTTGCGATCTTACCATCCACGCTGACGCGTCCAGCTTCGATGATAGTTTCAATTTCGCGGCGGGAGCCATGGCCAGCACGAGCCAGCACTTTCTGTAATTTCTCGCTCATAGAGCTTCCTTTAGGTGTCGCCTTCCCAGGCGTCTGATATGCTTTGGCAACAACAGGCCATATAAAATCACCAACCTGTTGTTATATAAATACTTTACACATTTTAAGGCGCCATTCGTCAGCACTGTAAAACAGCGCGCGCGCCTGCGTGGGCGAACATACTACACTAACTTCAAAATGAATGCTTCACTGCGATACATTTCTCTGTCTATAGATTATCGCTCGCCGTCAATGCACTTGCCAGGAAGGGAAAGTCGGCAAATGGCGCCGGGTGACCAAACAGATAACCTTGCGCTTTCTGGCAACCGAGGTCGCGTAACTGGTTTTTTATCGCCTCATCTTCAATACCCTCAGCAACGACGGGTACCTTAAACCCCTGAGCCAGCACAATCAGCGATGCAATCATCGATTCTGCTTTATCATCATCGGCAAATTGGCAAATCAGACGGCGGTCAATTTTGATGCTATCAAATGACAGCGTATGTAAATAAGGCAAACTGGATAAATTGACGCCAAAATCATCCAGCGCGACGGCAATACCATGGCGGCGGAGATAAGCAATCATCCGGCTAATTCGCACAGCATCATTCATCAATAACCGTTCGGTTATCTCAAGACAAATATTGCCCGTGACCAGCCCATGACGATAAATTGCATCCATTAAATGCCAGGCAAAATCCTGTTGCAGGAGTTGAATCGCCGATACGTTGATATGCAGAATAAAGTTCGCCGGCGCCCCGCGGAGAATCATCGCGGAAAGTTCCCGACAGGCCTGTTCAATAATCCAGCGTCCCAGCGGGATTATCAACCCGCTCTCTTCCGCCAGGGGGAGGAAACGATCGGGAGGAATTTCGCCTACCGTTTCGGAGCGCCAGCGAAGCAAACATTCTCCTTCCTGAAAAGCGCTTTGATCCTGCAAATCCACAATTGGCTGTAGCATCAGATGAAATTCATGTTGCTGGATCGCATCATGAAGATGCTCATGGAGTTGGATATTATAAAGCTCAGCCTCATGCATCTCGCCGCTGAAAAACGTCGCAACGCCGTTTCCCTGTTTCTGCGCATGGCGTAATGCAATCCATGCCTCACGCAACGTTTGTTCAATATTCTCTGCGTGGATCTCAGTCGTCACCAGGCCAATATTGCCGGTATAAACGTATTTGCTTGCCGTAGGAGACGCTTCATTATTGACGTCGATAAATAGTGAGGAGAGCAGTTCTCTGTAGCGCTGGCGCTCTTTTGGCTGAGTTTGTCCTGGAAAAACCACGATAAGCTTATCCACTGTATCGCGGGCAATCAGCGTATTCGTCGGCAGTAAATTATGCAGGCGAAAAATATAATCGCTAATAAATTTTTCACCATACTCCGTACTTAAGGAATTGATAATAGCGTTCATATTACTGATATGCACCAGCGCGAGCAGGTTTCTACCTTGATATAGCGATGTCTGACGCAGTAACCCTGTCCGCGAGAATAACCCGGTGGTTTTATCCTCCTCTATTTCACGCCGTTGGGCGTCGAAACTTTCTGCCAGCTTATGCGATAGCGCCATAAATGTGGTTTCCAGAGAGGCTATTTCCGGGAAATGACGCTTATTATCTGGCGGCGTCCAGCGGTGCGTCGCAAGCTGATCCGCTTTACGGACAATATCTCGCAACGGTTTTACCACCTTCGCCAGGCCATAGAAAACCACCAGCAGACCAAGTACAAAAATGACAAACAGCATGATCATGGTAATGGCTATATATTTAATGATGGTACGGGTAATCATTCTCGCCGGGCTAATCACAATCCCCGTCCAGTGCAATATGTCATCACGGTCGGTGATTGGAAAAGCATCAACATAATATTCTTCTTTGCCGGAACTGAAAAACTGCAATCCCGTATGGTGATTCGCTTTTAACGTGCGACTGGCTGCCACAACAACCGGTAAATGAGTGTTTTCGAGCGTTTGTAGATTCAGCCGTGAGTGTTTTCCCCCGGCCAGCATATTTCGCGTCAATGATGGCACTGATGAAGAAATGAGCTCATTTTTTTCATTAACAATCAGCAGAATACTTTCAGGATGGGGTTTAAATTTTTCCAGGCTTTTATTTAGTTCGTTGAGGTGCAACTCGCTGGCGACGACGCCAACAAACTGTCCCTGGCGATTGAATGCCGGTGAGCTGAACGCAACGCCAATTTCATTTTCATATTCATAATCGCGAAAGGGTTTTGTCCAGTGCGGACGCTGGTCTTTGGCAACCGCCGCATACCATTCGCGCTGCGTTATTTGATAATCCGCACGCACCGCTTTTACTAATGAATTCACCGTCAGGTGACTATACGCCGTCAGATGGTGATCTGTTTGCGCATCTTTTACCGCAAGATAATCATTCGACTCGGCCTGGCCGCGCGCCACTTGAATAAAATCGCCATTGACCGCGCCAAATCCGAGCAGATTCAGATAATGTTTGTTGCTGAAGACGTTATTGGCGGTATTGACCATTTCGCCGATCAGGCTGCGAACCGGGATCGCAGTACTGGATTGACGTCCGATCGCATGAACCAGTATCGCGTTCGATTGCGCGGGAACATCAATATAATCGTGGATGACTTCCTCGATATTGACTCTTTTCGCACGCAGAATATCCTCACTCACCTCATCAAAAAAAGCATAACCTTCGTAGTAGAGAAAAGCATATGTCGTCAGCAGCACGACGAGAATTGTCGTGGCTAAGGTAAATATGATGGCCTGAGTTAGAGTGAACGGGTAGCTGTTGACCGAAAGCTGTTTTTTTAATATTTGCATCGTTATTATCGCCGTTGGTCTATCTCATCATTCCGGTTCAACAACGAAAAACCCATTGGCGACGTCAAAACTATCAAACGTTTTCGGCCGGGAATAATAGTATCCCTGGGCCAAATCACAGCCCATCTCCTGCAGTTTTTCTGCCATTTCGCGCGTTTCAACGCCTTCGGCCACCAGCGGCACGGAAAAACTTCGCGCCAACATTAACACCGAGGCGATAACCGCTTCGTTTTTTTTATCATCAAGCACATTGCTGACAAACCCGCGGTCAATCTTCAGACAATCAAATGGCAGCGAATGCAGATACGAGAGGCTGGAATAACCGGAACCAAAATCATCAATCGCTATACATACGCCAAGACGACGTAGATAAGCCAGTATTTCGACAATTCGCCACGTGTCATGCAGCAAGACGCTTTCGGTGATTTCAAGACAAATATTGCTGTTCATCAAATCATTAGCGTGAATTGATTCCAGCAGATGCTGAGCAAAATCAGGTTGCTGAAGCTGAATTGCCGAGATATTGACATGCAGTTTAAAATCACGCGGCGCGCCGCGCGTGATAAACGCGGCAAGTTCACGGCAGGCGGTTTCAATTATCCATTTCCCTAACGGCACAATCATGCCGGTGTGCTCGGCAAGGGCGATAAATTTGTCGGGCGGCACGAAGCCCAACACATTTGATTGCCAGCGGATCAGGCATTCACCTTCTTTACAAGGCCGCTGCGATTCAAATGAAACGATCGGCTGCAAAACGAGATGGAAACCTTCCGAATGGAGATCGTCGCATAACGCCTGATGCAGACGCAGATTATTCACTTCCTCTTCACGCATGGCGGCCGTGAAAAGTTTACTCGTACCGCTACGCTCCATCTGGGCATGCTGTAAAGCCAGACTAACATTCATCAGACATTCGCCGATGTTCTCTGGGGTTAATGATTCAATCAACATGCCAATATGGCCAGTAAATATATGCGATTCGCCGGGCATATCAGAAGCAGACATACGAAAAACAGAAGCAAGTAGCGCGCTGTACCAGTCGACATCCTTTTCGGCATACATGCCATCAAAAGCGATAATGAACAAGTCTTCTCGATCACGACAACATAATGCCCCTTCAGGCAATATTTTGCGAAGGCGTAAAGTAAACTGGTGAATAAACTGTCGGGCCTGAGTCGTACCGAGCACATTCTTAACCGAGTTGTAGTTGTTAACGTATACCATCGCCAGCATATTGCGATGACGGTACAGCGACTCACAATGCAGTAAACCGCTACGGGTTAAAAAACCGGTTTCGCTATCTTCTTCCAGCTTCCGGCGTTTAGATTCGAAAGTGTCTGGAATAATTGCATACAGGTTGCTCAATGCTGCATCCAACGATGCTATTTCCGGAAATACGCGTTTAGTTGGTTTATTCCACGGCATTAACCCCAGACGCACTTTATCTGCAACGTCCTTTAAGGCGCCGGTGAAATGAGAAATAATCATCATCAGAATCAATATCAGAATAAAAATAAACAGTGTCGTGGCGAAGGTCACAAGTTGACGCTGTTTATTCATTTCCGCCATTTCCGCATGCTGTGGCGCGATAAGTACCGCCTTCCAGTTCAGCAGATGTTGGCGGTCCTGCACGCTAAAGGCGGTCGCCAACAAAGACTCGTCCTCTGTACGCAAGGAAAATGACGTCGGCGACGGCTGCGCCGAGGTAAGCTTTGCTATCAATTGGCGGTCCTGCTGCCATTTATGTTGGTTGCCGGAACGCGCGACAATGCGATTGTTGTCATCGATAAGCAGAAGAGCATAGCTTTTATCCGGCAGGAGACTCTGTAAATAAGCGGTCATATCTGCAGGTGTGGCGCCGCTGGCGATCGCCCCGATGAAGCGGCCTTGTTTACCGTACACTGGCTGGTTCCAGCTCATGATCAAACTGCCGGTAGAGAGAGAGCGTTGCCAGAAACCTTGCGTTTGCTGGCGAGCGCGGCGAAACTGCGGTAAATCAGCAACATTAAACGCGTTATTGACGTTGACAATATTGGTCTGCGGGCTTAACCCGCTGTATTTAACCAAGGAGTGATGATTATCACGCTGGGTTCGTTGTAAATAAATTTGATTACTATGATTGTCACGAATAACAGCAATACTGGAGCCATTTTCCGCAAACCACGACAGGCTCTGGAAGGCGGGCATAGTTTTAAACGCGCGCGCCGTCAAATACACCATTTCAGGAACTAAAGTATCCTTATCGATGTTGTTACTTTCGCCCTGAATATATTGTAAAAATAGATTCGTTATTTGTCGTGGGCGATCGACGGCATCCTCAAGTGTATGCTGAATAAACGCATACTGAGAACCAATGATTTTTTTATCAATGGCACTACTGACCTGACTCGACTGATAGTTAAACAAGCCAGTCAAACTGATAATAATCAGTATTAGCGCCAGCAGTGAAACCACAAGCACGCTTTTTACCAGGGTGATGGGATAGGTATTTGGGGTCAGCTTTGGCATATATTAACGGTAACACTAGAAAGCATGAAAAAATTTAACAGTACTTTCTTCCTCTTAAACGCGTCAGAGGGTTGAATAGTCAGCTTATGCATAATGTTGAATTTCTTTCTGGAAGCAATATCAGTGAGTGATATCGTAAGCGGACTAATAATATAAATAAGAAAGGAGCGACTCAATGCGGAAAGGATTTTAAAATAAATTTAAGCCGCGGGCGACGCGTGAAACGCCACCCGCGAGAAGCATCACTGGAAGGGTTTGATATCACCGACGCCTTCACGAAGCACCACCGGCGCGTCTTCGGTCAGGTCGATAACCGTCGTCGGCTGCTGGCCAAGATAACCGCCGTGAATAATCAGATCGACCACCTTCTCCAGACGGTCTTTAATCTCTTCCGGATCGGACTCCGTGAATTCATTACCTGGCAGCATCAACGATGTCGAGAGCATCGGTTCGCCAAGCGTTTCCAACAGCATCTGGGCGATAGGGTTCGCCGGCACGCGCATCCCAATGGTTTTACGCTTTTCTTGCAACAGGCGGCGCGGCACCTCTTTCGTTCCCTTAAGAATGAACGTGTAGTTGCCCGGCGTATTGTTTTTGATAAGACGAAACGCCACGTTATCGACAAACGCGTAGGTCGATAACTCGGAGAGATCGCGGCACATCAGGGTGAAATTGTGGCCATCCGGCAACTGACGGATACGGCAGATCCGCTCCATCGCCCCTTTATCTTCGATTTTGCAACCCAGGGCATAGCCAGAGTCCGTTGGATAAACGATAACCCCGCCCTTACGCACAATTTCCACCGCCTGATTAATCAACCGCGCCTGCGGATTATCGGGATGGATATAGAAAAACTGGCTCATACTTCCCTCTCAATTTGTTTAGCGGCCACTTCCCAACTGCGCCAGATCCCTTCCACGCCAGCGGGTAGCCAAAGTTTGCGCCCCAGTTCAATCCACGGGCAGGGCTGGTGGAAATCCGAACCCTGCGACGCCATCAAACCAAACTGTTGCGCGTAGCTCGCCAGCTGCGCGCGCTCATGCGGCGCCTGCTGGCATTGGGCGACCTCCATCGCGTCGCCGCCCTGCTCGCTAAAATGGGCCAACAGCCGTTTCAGCCATTTGGCAGAAAGATCGTAACGCCCCGGATGGGCGATCACCGCTTTGCCGCCAGAATGATGAATGACATCAATCGCTTGTTTTATTGTACACCACTGCGGCGGAACGTATCCGGTTTTCCCGCGGGCGAGATATTTTTTGAATACATCGGCAATATTGCTCGCAAAGCCGGCTTCAACTAAAAAGCGGGCAAAATGGCCGCGGGTGACCGCGCCGCCATCGGCGAGCTTTAACGCCCCTTCCCAGGCACCGGGGATACGCGTTTTCTCCAACCGTTCGGCAATCATCTGCCCGCGCTGGTTGCGCCGCTCTTTCTGTTCACAGAGCAGTTGCGTCATCGCCGGATGGTCGATATCAATATTCAGTCCGACGATATGAATTTCGTGGTTTTCCCACAGGGTGGAAATTTCTACCCCGGTGATAAGCGTGAGCGGCAGTTCAGCCCGCGCAATTTCGGCACGCGCTGCCGGAATGGCCGCCACGCTATCATGATCGGTGATTGCCAGCGTCCCCACCCGCATCTCATGCGCGCGATGTACCAGCTCTTCTGGAGTCAATCGCCCATCGGAGGCGACGGTATGGCTGTGCAGGTCATAAATGACCGCGTAATTAGTGTCGCTCAAAATGGCTCCTGGTGGACCTGAACTGAAATAAGCGCATTATGATAACGACTGAGAAAGAAAATCTGCAAACAAGGGTTGACTTTATTTTCATGGACTAGTTAACTAGTACGCAAGTTCACACAACGGGTATCTCTGATGAAAGCGCAAATTATTACTCTTCATAGCTGGTGGCGTCGTTCCTGGAATCGGGCGGCGTGATCGCGTTTTGCACTCAGCAAACAGATACCGGGCCCGCCACTGAGCGGGCTTTTTTTTGAACGAAATAATGAACAGAACAGGCGAGAATGATAATGCAAACATCAAAACCAGCGCTCGAGCTTCTCACCAGCGACGCCATCTATCGCGAAAACCCGACGGCGTTATTCCATCAATTATGCGGCGCGCGTCCGGCAACCTTGCTGCTGGAATCGGCCGACATCGATAGTAAAGACGATTTAAAAAGCCTGCTGCTGGTCGATAGCGCCCTGCGCATTACCGCTTTTGGCAATACCGTCACTGTCCAGGCGCTTTCAGCGAACGGCGCCGCGCTGCTTGAACTGCTGGATAACGCATTGCCGTCCGGCATTGAGAATCTGCGCCAGCCGAACAGCCGGGTACTCACCTTCCCACCGGTTAGCGCCCTGTTGGATGAAGACGCTCGCCTGTGCTCGTTATCGGTGTTCGATGCGTTTCGTCTGTTACAGGATTTAGTCAGCGTCCCGCAGGCCGAGCGCGAAGCGATGTTCTTTGGCGGCCTGTTCGCTTACGACCTGGTGGCCGGTTTTGAGGATTTACCACCGCTCAATACCGATACTGCCTGCCCGGATTACTGTTTCTACCTGGCGGAGACGCTGCTGGTCATCGATCACCAGACCAAAAGCACCCGCATTCAGGCGAGCCTGTTCACGCCGCTGGAGAATGAGAAACAGCGTCTTCTGCAACGTATCGCCCAGCTTCGCCAGCAGTTAAATGAACCGCCCGCGCCGCTGCCGGTGACAACGGTTGCCGAAATGCGCTGCGACGTCGATCAGAGCGATGAAGAGTACGGCGCCGTGGTGCGCAAAATGCAGCGCGCCATTCGCGCGGGCGAAATTTTCCAGGTCGTGCCGTCGCGCCGCTTCTCCCTCCCCTGCCCGTCGCCGCTGGCCTCGTACGATGTGCTGAAAAAGAGCAATCCCAGCCCGTATATGTTCTTTATGCAGGATAACGATTTCACCCTGTTCGGCGCATCGCCGGAAAGCTCGCTGAAATACGACGCCGTCAGCCGCCAGATTGAGATCTACCCCATTGCCGGCACCCGTCCGCGCGGCCGCCGCGCCGATGGTGCGCTGGATCGCGATCTCGATAGCCGTATTGAGCTGGAGATGCGTACCGACCACAAAGAGCTTTCTGAACATCTGATGCTGGTCGACCTGGCCCGTAACGATCTGGCCCGCATCTGTACCCCGGGTAGCCGCTACGTGGCGGATTTAACCAAAGTCGATCGCTACTCCTTTGTGATGCATCTGGTTTCCCGCGTGGTCGGCGAACTGCGCCGCGATCTTGATGTCCTGCACGCCTACCGCGCCTGCATGAATATGGGCACCCTTAGCGGCGCGCCGAAAGTTCGCGCCATGCAGCTAATCGCCGCCGCGGAAGGCAAGCGTCGCGGTAGCTACGGCGGCGCGGTCGGCTACTTTACCGCCCATGGCGACCTCGATACCTGCATCGTGATCCGCTCAGCCTACGTTGAGGATGGCATTGCCACCGTGCAGGCGGGCGCCGGTATCGTGCTCGATTCCGTTCCGCAATCCGAGGCGGATGAAACCCGTAATAAAGCTCGCGCCGTGCTGCGCGCCATTGCTCAGGCCCACCACGCGAAGGAGACTTTCTAATGGCCGACATCCTGCTGCTCGATAATATCGACTCCTTTACCTATAACCTCGCCGACCAGCTGCGGGCTAACGGCCACAACGTGGTTATTTATCGTAATACCGTACCGGCGCAATCGCTGATTGAACGTATCGGCACCATGGATAATCCGGTGCTGATGCTCTCTCCGGGGCCGGGAACTCCAAGCGAAGCCGGCTGCATGCCCGAGCTGCTGACCCGCCTGCGCGGCAAGTTACCGATTATCGGTATCTGCCTCGGCCACCAGGCCATCGTGGAAGCCTACGGCGGCTATGTCGGCCAGGCGGGAGAAATCCTTCACGGCAAAGCGTCAAGCATTGAGCATGACGGCCAGGCGATGTTCGCCGGTCTCGCCAACCCGCTGCCGGTGGCCCGCTACCATTCTCTTGTCGGCAGCAATATTCCGGCCGGGCTCACCATCAACGCCAATTTCAACGGTATGGTGATGGCGGTTCGCCACGACGCCGATCGCGTCTGCGGCTTCCAGTTCCATCCGGAGTCGATTCTGACTACCCAAGGAGCGCTACTGCTGGAGCAAACGCTGGCATGGGCGCTGCAGAAACTGGAGCAGACCAATGTCGTACAGCCGATTCTGGAAAAACTGTACCAGGCCGAGACGCTGAGCCAGCAGGAGAGCCACGTGCTGTTTTCCGCCGTCGTGCGCGGCGAAGTGAAGCCGGAACAGCTGGCCGCCGCGCTGGTAAGCATGAAAGTGCGCGGCGAACAACCACAGGAAATTGCCGGCGCCGCTACCGCGCTGCTGGAAAACGCCGCGCCGTTCCCGCGCCCGGATTATCAGTTTGCCGATATCGTCGGTACCGGCGGCGATGGCAGCAACAGTATCAATATCTCAACCGCCAGCGCCTTTGTCGCCGCCGCCTGCGGTTTAAAGGTAGCGAAACACGGTAACCGCAGCGTCTCCAGTAAATCGGGTTCGTCCGATCTGCTGGCCGCGTTTGGCATCAACCTGGATATGAATGCCGATAAATCGCGCGCCGCGCTGGATGAACTGGGCGTCTGCTTCCTGTTCGCGCCGAAATACCACACCGGTTTCCGCCACGCGATGCCGGTCCGCCAGCAGTTGAAAACGCGCACCTTGTTTAACGTGTTGGGGCCGCTTATCAATCCGGCGCACCCGCCGCTGGCGTTGATTGGCGTCTACAGCCCGGAACTGGTGTTGCCGATTGCAGAAACCTTGCGCGTACTCGGTTATCAACGTGCCGCCGTGGTACACAGCGGCGGCATGGACGAAGTATCGTTGCATGCGCCGACCGTGGTCGCCGAACTCAATAACGGCGAAATTCAAAGCTATCAGCTGACCGCCGCCGACTTCGGCCTGACGCCATATCATCAGGATCAACTGGCCGGCGGCACGCCGGAAGAAAACCGTGACATTCTCACGCGCTTGCTACAAGGTAAAGGTGAAGCCGCTCATGAAGCCGCCGTTGCCGCCAACGTCGCCATGTTGATGCGTTTACACGGGCATGAAGACCTGAAAGCCAACGCCCGGCAGGTGCTGGATGTGCTGCACAGCGGAGCGGCCTATGACAGAGTGACCGCATTAGCGGCAAGAGGGTAAATAATGCAGACCGTTTTAGCAAAAATCGTTGCCGACAAAGCGATTTGGGTAGAAGCCCGCAAACAACAACAACCGTTAGCCAGTTTTCAGAATGACATCGTGCCGTCCGAACGCCATTTTTACGATGCGCTGGCCGGCGCCCGCACCGCTTTTATTCTCGAGTGCAAAAAAGCGTCGCCGTCGAAGGGACTGATTCGTGAAGATTTCGACCCGGCTACCATCGCCGGGGTTTATAAGCACTACGCCTCGGCAATTTCGGTACTGTGTGATGAGAAATATTTTCAGGGCAGCTTTGATTTTCTGCCGATCGTCAGCAAAGTCGCGCCGCAGCCGATTCTGTGTAAAGACTTCACCATTGATCCTTACCAGATTTACCTCGCGCGTTACTACCAGGCCGATGCCTGCCTGTTGATGCTTTCGGTGCTCGATGATGATCAATATCGCCAGCTCGCCGCCGTCGCCCACAGTCTCAATATGGGCGTCCTGACCGAGGTCAGCAATGAAGAAGAGCTGGAGCGCGCGATTGCGCTGAAGGCCAAAGTCGTCGGCATTAACAACCGCGATCTGCGCGATATGTCGATTGATCTGAACCGCACGCGTCAACTGGCGCCGCGCCTCGGCCCGGATGTCACCGTGATCAGCGAATCCGGAATCCATACCTATGGCGAAGTCCGCGAACTGAGCCACTTCGCCAACGGCTTCCTGATTGGCTCGGCGCTGATGGAGCAACCGGATCTCAGCGCTGCGGTGAAGCGCGTGCTGTTAGGTGAGAACAAGGTCTGCGGCCTGACTCGTCCGCAGGATGCGCAAGCCGCCTGGGAGGCGGGCGCCATCTACGGCGGCCTGATTTTCGTCGATAGTTCGCCGCGTGCCGTTAACGACCAGCAGGCACAGGCGGTAATGGCCGCCGCGCCGCTTAGCTACGTTGGCGTGTTCCGTGATGCAGCCGTTGAAGAGGTCGTCACCCGCGCGACCAAATTGAAACTCGCCGCGGTCCAGCTTCATGGAAGCGAAGACCAGGCCTGGATTGATGCCCTGCGCGCGGCGCTGCCGGAGCAGATCCAAATCTGGAAGGCGCTGAGCGTCGGCGAAACGCTGCCGCCGCGTAACCTCAATCATGTGGCCAGATATGTCTTTGACAACGGTCAGGGCGGGAGCGGTCAACGCTTCGACTGGTCGCTGCTGCAGGGCCAGGACCTACGTAACGTGATGCTGGCAGGCGGCCTCAGCGCCGATAACTGCGTAGAAGCCGCGAAAAGCGGCTGTGCCGGACTCGATTTCAACTCAGGCGTAGAGTCGCAGCCGGGAATAAAAGAGGCAAGCCTGGTGGCTGCCGTTTTCCAGACGCTGCGCGCATATTAAGGAGCAATGCAATAATGAGCACTTTACTGAACCCGTATTTCGGCGAATTCGGCGGTATGTACGTTCCGCAGATCCTGATGCCCGCCCTGCGCCAGCTGGAAGAAGCTTTCGTCAGCGCGCAAAAAGATCCTGAGTTTCAGGCTGAATTCACCGACCTGCTGAAAAACTACGCGGGTCGTCCGACAGCGCTGACCAAATGCCGCAATCTGACCGAAGGCACCCGCACCACGCTGTACCTCAAGCGTGAAGATCTGCTCCACGGCGGCGCGCACAAAACCAACCAGGTGCTGGGCCAGGCGCTACTCGCCAAACGTATGGGCAAAACGGAAATTATCGCCGAAACCGGCGCCGGCCAACACGGCGTCGCCTCGGCGCTGGCCAGCGCCCTGCTCGGTCTGAAATGCCGCATCTATATGGGCGCCAAAGACGTCGAGCGCCAGTCGCCGAACGTCTTCCGCATGCGCCTGATGGGTGCGGAGGTCATTCCAGTGCACAGCGGTTCCGCCACCCTGAAAGATGCCTGTAACGAAGCGCTGCGCGACTGGTCCGGCAGCTACGAGAAGGCGCACTACATGCTCGGCACTGCCGCTGGCCCGCATCCATTCCCGACTATCGTGCGTGAATTCCAGCGCATGATCGGCGAAGAAACCAAAGCGCAGATCCTTGAGAAAGAAGGACGCCTGCCGGACGCGGTGATCGCCTGCGTTGGCGGTGGTTCTAACGCCATCGGCATGTTCGCTGATTTCATTGATGAATCCCGCGTTGGCCTGATTGGCGTCGAGCCTGCCGGCCACGGTATCGAAACCGGCGAGCACGGCGCGCCGCTGAAGCACGGTCGCGTCGGCATTTACTTCGGCATGAAGTCGCCGATGATGCAAACTTCCGACGGGCAGATCGAAGAATCTTATTCTATCTCCGCCGGGCTGGATTTCCCGTCAGTGGGTCCGCAGCATGCGTTCCTTAACAGCACCGGGCGCGCCGAGTATGTGTCAATTACCGACAACGAAGCGCTGGATGCCTTTAAAGCGCTCTCCCGCCATGAAGGCATTATTCCGGCGCTGGAGTCGTCGCACGCTCTGGCGCACGCGCTGAAGATGATGCGCGAGAATCCGGATAAAGAGCAGCTGCTGGTGGTTAACCTGTCTGGCCGCGGCGATAAAGACATCTTCACCGTACACGACATTTTGAAAGCGCGAGGGGAAATCTGATGGAACGTTACGAGACGCTATTTGCACAGTTAAAAAACCGCCAGGAAGGCGCCTTTGTTCCCTTCGTCACACTCGGCGATCCGGGGCCGGAACAGTCGCTGAAAATCATCGATGCGCTGATTGAAGCCGGCGCCGATGCGCTGGAATTGGGGATCCCCTTCTCCGACCCGCTGGCCGACGGCCCGACGATTCAGGGTGCCACATTGCGCGCTTTTGCCGCCGGCGTCACCCCGGCGCAGTGCTTCGAAATGCTGGCGGCGATCCGCCACAAGCATCCGACAATCCCAATCGGCCTTTTGATGTACGCGAACCTGGTGTTCAGCCCGGGGATTGATGAGTTCTACGCCGAATGCGCGCGTGTCGGCGTGGATTCCGTGCTGGTCGCCGACGTGCCGGTCGAAGAGTCCGCCCCGTTCCGCCAGGCCGCCCTGCGTCATAACATTGCGCCGATTTTCATCTGCCCGCCAAATGCCGATGACGATTTACTGCGCCAGATTGCCTCCTATGGCCGCGGCTATACCTACCTGCTATCGCGCGCTGGCGTGACAGGCGCGGAAAACCGCGCCGCGCTGCCGCTACATCATCTGATTGAAAAACTGGCGGAATATAACGCCGCGCCGCCGCTGCAGGGCTTTGGCATCTCGGCGCCAGAGCAGGTTTCCGCCGCCATTGACGCCGGTGCCGCCGGGGCAATATCCGGCTCGGCCATCGTCAAGATTATCGAGCGCAATCTTGAGCAGCCGCAGAACATGCTCGCAGAGCTAAAAACCTTCGTGCGCAGTTTGAAAGCAGCGACCAAAACCGCCTGACCCTTTGTCGCCCGGCCTCACGCCGGGCGGCTATTTCCGCTGCAGGCTGTTGGCGTATTTTCGCGTTAAGCGAAACAGCGCCAGCACCTCATCTTCTGACCATCCAGCCAGCACCTGATTCATTAACCGCCGCCGCGCAACGGCAATAGCGTCGATCATCCGCTGCCCCTTTTCGCTAAGCGTCACCTCGCTAATCCGCCGGTCTTTGGCATTGGCCTGCTTGCAGGCAAGGCCCTGAGCCTCGAGCTTTTTCACCTGCCGGCTGACGGTGGTGTAATCGCGGCCTAAATGATCCGCCAGCTCAACTACCCCCACCGGGCCATAGCGCCCTACCGCCACCAGTAGTGGGAAGAGCATCTGTTCAAGCTGTACCCCTGCCGCCTGTAATATCTGCTCATCGCGCAGCGGTTGATTCATCACGCTGATGATATCTAACAGCGCGCCGTGAAAGTCGGTGATGTCGTAATTATTATGTGCATCTTGCATATATTAGTTAACCGCGTATAGTGCTCCTGAAGAATATGTGCATATTACACATAATTATCATCAGGGGATAATGTTATGAAAGCCGCCGTGGTATTTGATCTTAGCGAAGGCCCGATATGGGCCGATTTTAGCGAACCGCAGCCTGCAGCCGGACACACGCTGATCGACGTTCGCGCCGCCGCCATTAGCCACGTAGTTAAGGGCCGGGCATCGGGACGTCATTATAGTTTTGACGGCACGCTGCCGTTTGTCGTCGGTATCGATGGCGTCGGTATGACCTCTGACGGCCAGCGCGTCTATTTTGCTTTCCCCAGCGCGCCGTTCGGCAGTATGGCGCAACGCGCGCCGGTCGCGCTGCAGAATTGCCTGCCGCTGCCGGATGCACTTGATGACATCAGCGCCGCGGCCATGGCCAATCCGGGCATGTCTGCCTGGGCTGCGCTTGTCAAACGGGCGCAGTTTCAGGCCGGCGAAACTGTACTGATTAACGGCGCCACCGGCAGCGCCGGGCAGCTGGCGGTGCAGATTGCCCGCAACCTCGGTGCGAAAAAAATCATTGCCACCGGGCGCAATGCGCAAGCGCTGACCGCCCTCGCAGCCGATGAATGCATTAACTTAACGGCCGATGAGCAGACGCTAAATGCGCAGTTTGCCACCGCCAGCGCCGGGCAAATCGATGTGGTTGTGGATTATTTGTGGGGCCGCAGCGCAGAGTTGCTGCTGCCTATACTGGCGAAATATACCCCCGGCGATAAGCCGGTACGTTATGTGCAGGTGGGTTCTCTTGCCGGAGCGGATATCGGATTAAATGGCGCGGTGCTTCGCGCCGCGCCGCTACAGCTCATGGGTAGCGGCATCGGCAGCCTGAGCATGCCACAACTGCTGGCGGCAACCGGGGAGATGCTGCAGGCGGCGGTTCCCGGTCATTTTACCATCGCCACCACGCCGCTACCGCTCCGCGATGTCGCTGCGGCATGGCCGCGTGATAACAGCCAGAAACGCACGGTTTTCACCCTTGATTAAAAAAATGCGCCTCCGCACAAACTCTGGGGTTGATATCTTAAATGAGAAATATTATCTTTCTCATTACCGAATAGTTGAGTGAACAACTCAGGTATTCGGTACGACATTGCTCACATTGCTTCCAGTATTTTTGCCCGCGTTTATCGCGGGCTTTTTTTTGATTCAACTTCAGCTTTTAGTGGTCGAGATACAGATAATGCAACCAGCTGGTCATCCGTAACAGCACCTTACGCATCACCGACACGTGGGCAAAATGGTCGGTATACACCGCCGCCTGGGCACTGACCCCATCCGGTAAATGGGCAAGATCGCGGCTCGCCGCCAGGTCAATCATCACATAAACCCCTTCCCGACCAGGCGTGGCGCTTAAACCCTGTAATGCGCCGCTCGCCTGGTAACTGCCGTCGGGAATGGTTGGCAGTACCTTTGTGACCTTGCCGGCATACACCTGCCCCGGTAAGCCATTAAACACAACCTCTGCCTCGTCCCCCTGCTCCAGGCGCAGGATGGCGTTCTGGCGAAATACCGCCACCACCTGGCGTTTCTGCTGCGGAATAAAAATCATCACCGGTTTGAACGGCAGACGAACTGCCGTGGTTCCCGGACGCGCCAGCACCTGAGTGACATAACCATCGCTGGGCGCGCGGAATACCGTCTGTTCAAGGTCATAACGCGCCTCGGCAATCTGCGATTTCAGGCTGGCGATTTGCGCATCCTCGCCATTGAAACGCGCCGAAAGTCTTTCGAACTGCTGTTGATACTGGGCTTTAGCCGCCCGCAGGGCCGCAGATTGCGCTTGATATTGCTGCTCGGCGTGATTCACATCCTGCTCGGAAAAAGGATTTACCGGCATCGCCGCGCCTTTCGCATAGCGCTGATAATCCTGACGGGCACGTTCATATTCCGCCGTCATCTGCTGGACGTTGGCGGCGGCTTCACTCAGTGCCGCTTTCCGGGTTCTGATATCCGCTTCGGCGGCACTGAGATCCGCCTCCAGTTTATTCAGTCGCGCACGATAACGGCTATCATCAAGACGAAACAGCACCTCGCCTTTGCGTAATAACACATTCGTTTTATCGGTAACTTCTACGATGGCCCCCGACACCTGCGGTACAATCGGGATCGACAGAGCTATTTTTTGCGCGCGGTCGGTATACGGGTGATTATAATTCATGGTCAGAATTAGCGCGCCGACAATAAACACGCCGCCAAGGACTGCCGTTGGCACCGTCCATTTATTAACCGGGATACGGAAAATTTTAAATACGCCATAGGCCAATGCCACATAGCTCAGAATAATGAGTAAATCCATACATTGGCCTCAGCGTTTATTTGACGAGTTTGTCGTAACAGTTATCTGTTGTTCCTGCAGACGCTTGAGCTCGCTTTCAAGTTGCCTGATTCGCTGATGCATTTCGGCGTTATCTTCGAATTTATGCGCCATTCCCCACCCGCGCTCGGGGCGATACAGTGTCGCCCAGATCCACAACAGCGGCCAAATCGCATGTAGGGTGAACAGGCTCACCCAGCCGGCGACATGAATTGCATCCTGGTGAGGATGCTGGCGTTTCTTGGCCAATAAATAGGGAATATCATGAATAATAATAATGCCGTAAAATAAAATTAAAAATACGGCAATTAACACGCCTAAGGCGAAGTAGTCGAGAAACATAATAACACCTGGTAATAAAAAAGGTAAACCGTACTAACTACGCTGTTTTATAATTAGCAATGCCACTCACTGTAATAGTGCGGCTGTGCCGGGAATAATCATTTTCCGACTGATAGACCAAATATTGATAACGGTAAAAATCAGTACTTTTATCTTTCCGGTATAATATCTCTTCCGCCGAAACCGATAGTCCCTTGATAATATCGTCATATTCAATATATTTTTCTTTTTCGGTTACGCTGGAAGCGCACGCCGCCAGCAGCAACATTGCAGATAACGCAGCCATTGTTGTTATTTTCATCGAATTATTTCTCTGTATTTTTCGGCTGTAATAAATAATCCACGCAAATAATACCCAGCTACTGGCCAGAAGTCATATGACAATGACGGCAAAGATGTATATCATTTTTGATATAGCAAACCAAAAGAACCAACCTTGTGAAAGAAAAAGACCTGCGCATTGACGAACTCCGCATCGTTCGCATGATTGCCGAAACGGCAAGCGTGAGCAAAGCCGCCCAACTACTGGACATGCCGCAGTCTAATGTGTCGCGGGCGCTGAATGCGCTGGAACGGCGCCTGGGGTTAGAGATCTTTATCCGCCATCCACGGGCGTTAATCCTGAGCGAGTTTGGCGAGCAGTTCCTGCGCCGGGCGGATATTCTGCTGGATAAGCATAATGATCTGCTTGATATGTCCGGTACCTGGAAACGCAGCCTCAACGGCATGGTGACGCTCGGCGCGCCGATCGGCATTCAGGCTTTCCTTGCCCGATACCTTTTGCCGCCGGTGCTACGTTCGGCGCCGGAATTAACCGTCAATATTCTCACCCGCAATCCCGACGAGCGCGAACAGAAACACGGGACGCTTTTCGATAGCGATTGCGATCTGCTGATTAGCTTTTTCCAACCGCAGGACGAAAGCCTGATCGCAAGGCCACTCACTCGCTTTCGCATGGGGCTGTTTGCCTGCGCGGATTATATTGTGCAGTCGCCTCTGCACGATGTTGATGAGCTTGCGCAGCACCGCTGCATCACTTTGCGTACGCTGGGCGGGATCCGCAACAGTTGGCATTGCTATAACGCCGCGGGTGAGAGTATTCAGGTAGAGGTCAACGGTTCCAGCGTATGCGATAACATTTTGCCGGCTATCGAGCTTGCCAAGCAGGGCCTGGGCATCGTATATGCCCCTTTTTACTCCGTCGCGGCGGAATTAGAAGCGGGTACGCTACAGCCCTGTCTGCCACGAGAACGCGGCGTGAATATGCAGGCGTGGTTGATTTATCGTCAACGAGGCGTGTTGCCGCATCGCGTGCAGGTGATAATGGATAGCATTATGGAAAGCGCCAAACTGCACGCCCATCGGTTGGTCTGAAGAGGATAAAACTGGCCGCGAACGGCCAGTTTTTTTAAACCATTAGAACCGATAACCGGCAGAGAACATAAACACCCACGGGTCCAGACGGGTACTGACGGTCTGATTCTCTCCGTTAGCTTTAAATTTCACGTCGGTGTCGATATCCATGTACCACACTGACATGTTCAGCAGCCAATTGCGGTCAATCAGATAATCCAGGCCAACCTGTCCTGCCGCGCCCCATGAATCCTTCAGGCTCAGGTCGGAAAGCCCGGCGTCCTTACCGGTATCGTTGAAATCATTGTTAAAGAAGGTTGTATAGTTAATACCGGCGCCGACATACGGGCGCACTTTGCTTTGCGCATCGCCAAAGTACCACTGCGCCATCAGCGTCGGCGGCAACTGGTGTACGGTGGCGATGGTGCCGGTCGGCCCGGTACCGACCTTGTGGCGGAACGGCGTTGCCGCCAGCAGTTCGATACCGATATTGTCGGTCGCCATATAGGTAAAGGTTAAACCTAACTGGGTGTTATTACTGACGTTAAAACCGCCGAGACTACCCAGTACGTTGTCAGAACCCTCAGTCGGGCGAACCGTCGCCGAACCCGCGCGAATAAAAAACTCCCCCGCTTCATGCGCCCAGGCGCTACCACCAGAAAGCGTACCTAAGATCAATGCCGCCGCTGCAATTTTCTTCATATCCATGTCCCCATTATGGTTTTTATCAGCGGCAGCAAATATACCTACAATGAGTTAGTTTTGATCTGTTTTAGATCACACCAGGCCATTAGATTTAACATTTATTGATCCAGATTAATTTTTGCAGCACTCAGTAACGTTCTGATTTGTCCTTACATCAATTTTTACCCGTGAGAAAAATTTTTGCGTCCCCCTCTTGTCGCCGATCGTGCGGATAGCTAATTTAATTGCCGACAATTTGTGTTGATGCGTTTTTTTCAGGTGTAATTATGAGTGAAATCAACCCGTGCATGACGTGCGGTGCCTGTTGTGCGTATTTTCGAGTCTCCTTCTATTGGGCTGAAGCCGACGACGCCGGCGGCGTGGTACCTACGCAGCTCACCGAACCCCTTACCCCTTTTCTGCGCTGCATGAGCGGCACCAATCAGCGACAAAGCCGCTGCACAGCCTTAAGCGGCGAAATCGGCGAATCGGTACACTGCACCATCTATCATCAGCGGCCTTCCCCCTGCCGCGAGTTTGCTATGTCAGGCGAAGGCGGCGAACTCAACGAAGCGTGCGATCGCGCCCGTGCCCGCTACGGCCTGCCGCCGCTGGGAACTCTTTACAAAGATATACTTACCGTGACAGCGGCAGAGACTGCTACCCAACCACGTTTTGCGGTACAATCCCCGGCTAGTTAAAACACCTGCAAGACTCAAGGAGAATGCATGTCTATCACGGCGAAGTCCGTCTACCGTGACACGGGGAATTTTTTTCGTAATCAGTTCGTTACTATTCTGCTGATTGCGTTGTTATGCGCGTTCATCACGGTAGTCATTGGCCATGCCTTTTCGCCCAGTGACGAGCAGTTATCGATCCTCAGCGAGGGCGATAACCTGGCGGGCAGCGCCGGCTTGTTTGAGCTGGTGCAGAACATGACGCCGGAACAGCAGCAGATCTTGCTGCGCGCGTCGGCAGCCTCAACCTTCTCGGGGCTGGTGGGGAATGCCATCCTCGTCGGCGGCGTACTGTCGCTGATCCAGTTGATCTCCGCCGGGCATCGCGTCAGCGCGCTGCGGGCGATCGGCGCCGCGGCGCCGGTTCTGCCGAAGCTGTTGCTGCTTATCCTGTTCACCACCTTCGTGGTACAGATGGGGATGATGCTGGTGCTGGTGCCGGGCGTGCTGCTGGCGATTGTCCTGGCGTTCGCGCCGGTGATGCTGGTGCAGGATAAAATCGGCATCTTTAGCGCAATGCGCGGCAGTATGCGTCTGGCGTGGGCTAATATGCGTCTGGTGGCGCCAGCGGTACTGGGCTGGCTGCTGGCAAAAACGGCGCTGCTGCTGCTTGCTTCAAGCTTCGCAACGCTGTCGCCAAACGTCGCCGCCGTGGTCATTAATACCATCAGCAATCTGTTCTCTGCGCTGTTGCTGATCTATTTGTTCCGCTTGTATATGCTTATTCGCAACTAACTTTAATCTGGGCCGGGTATTCCGGCCCTTCCTGAACGACGGAATTGATGTATGAAGCAGTTTCTCGATTTTTTACCGCTCGTAGTCTTCTTCGCTTTTTATAAGATTTACGATATCTACGCCGCAACCACCGCGCTGATCGTCGCCACCGCGGTGGTCCTCATTTATAGCTGGGTGCGCTATCGTAAAGTTGAAAAGATGGCGCTGATCACTTTTGTGCTGGTCGCCGTCTTCGGCGGTCTGACTATCTTCTTCCACAACGATGAATTCATTAAGTGGAAAGTGACCGTCATCTACGCCCTGTTTGCTGGCGCCCTGCTGTTCAGCCAGTGGGTAATGAAAAAACCGCTTATCCAACGCATGCTTGGCAAAGAGCTGACGCTGCCGCAGCAGGTGTGGTCACGGCTGAATCTGGCCTGGGCGCTGTTCTTTATTCTCTGCGGACTGGCCAATATCTACATCGCGTTCTGGCTGCCGCAGAATATCTGGGTCAACTTCAAAGTCTTCGGTTTAACGGCATTGACCCTGGTCTTCACCCTGTTGAGCGGCGTCTATATCTACCGCCACATGCCGCAGGACGATAAGCACTAATACCTCTCAACGGTACGCGCTGGCCGGCGCGTACCGCCTCCCTTGTGCTTTTCATTTCTTTTCTCTACCTCCTATCCCGTTCAGTTCAAATTTAACTTCCGAAAGAGTGGGTAAGCCACCTCTTCTTACGCCATTCCCCAACGGCTCGCCTTCACGCTTTCTTCATCAAACAGGAAAAATTGCGCCAATTGTGAGGATTTGATGAAGTTTCGTCTCGCCTGATTGTAATGATAATGATTATTATTAATATTCACGTTCTTGTTTTATTTTGATACGGATATTTACAATGAGAACGAACACCGCATTCCCCCTCGCTCCCCTTACCATCATTATCGCCAGCTTCTTTTCAGCGGAGAGTTTGGCCGAAGAAGCCGAACAGGATACTGAAACCATGGTGGTCTACAGCACCGCCGAAGAAGCGTTAAAACAACAGCCCGGCGTTTCGATTATCACTGCCGACGATATTGCCAAAGAGCCGCCGGTTAATGACCTGTCAGAAATCATCCGTAAGATGCCCGGCGTGAATCTGACCGGCAACAGCGCCAGCGGTAGCCGCGGTAACAACCGTCAAATCGACATTCGCGGGATGGGTCCCGAAAACACGCTGATTTTGATCGATGGCGTGCCGGTTACCTCACGAAATTCAGTACGTTACAGCTGGCGCGGTGAACGCGATACCCGCGGCGATAGTAACTGGGTACCCGCTGAAATGGTTGAACGTATTGAAGTCCTGCGCGGACCCGCTGCAGCGCGCTATGGGTCCGGCGCAGCCGGCGGCGTGGTGAATATCATTACCAAACGACCAACCAACGACTGGCACGGCTCACTGTCGTTCTTCACCAACCAACCGGAGAATAACAAAGAAGGCGCCACCAACCGGGCCAACTTTAACCTCAGCGGGCCGCTGGCAGGCGATGCCCTCACCATGCGTTTGTACGGCAACATCAATAAAACCGATGCTGACGCCTGGGATATCAACCATGCGCAGAATGGCTCATACGCCGCCGGTCGCGAAGGCGTGCGTAATAAAGATATTAACGCCCTGCTGTCGTGGAAAATGACCCCACAACAGATCCTCGATTTCAACTATGCCTACAGCCGCCAGGGCAATATTTATGCCGGCGATACCCAGTACAGTAACGGCAACCTTAGCCCCAATGGCCTGGTTGATTCACTCTACGGCCATGAGACCAACCGCCTGTATCGCCAGTCGTGGGGGCTAACCTATAACGGAATTTGGGATTGGGGACAGTCAAAAGCCGGCGTTTATTATGAAAAAACCAATAATACCCGCCTGCAGGAAGGATCAACCGGCCGCGTCGAGGGGATGATCAATAGCGATGAATACGCCACCAGCCGTCTGGAATCATGGCGCTCCACAGGCGAGTTAAACATTCCTTTCTATTGGTTGGCAGATCAGACATTGACGCTTGGCATGGAGTGGAACCGCGACGAACTTAACGACCCGGCGTCAATGCAGGCCACAGACGTGAGCGGTGAAACCATCGCCGGCACCAGCGGCAACGCCGCCGATCGTAGTAGCAAAAACAGCGCTACGTTAACCGGGATCTACCTGGAAGATAATATCGAAGCCACGCCGGGAACTAACATCATTCCCGGCCTGCGTTTCGATTACCACAACCAGTTCGGCAGTAACTGGAGCCCAAGCCTCAACCTTTCGCAGGCATTAGGTGAGTGGTTTAAAGTCAAAGCCGGTATCGCACGGGTATTTAAAGCACCGAATTTATATCAATCCAGCGAAGGTTATCTGCTCTCCACCCGCGGCAACGGATGCCCGAACGCCATTGCAACAGGCAGTTGCTATCTGCTCGGTAACTCGGATCTGGATCCGGAAATCAGCATCAATAAAGAGCTTGGGCTGGAATTCAACGCCGGCGGCTATAACGCCGGGATCACCTGGTTCCGTAATGATTACAAAAACAAAATCGTCTCCGGCACCGAGGTGCTCGGCTACACTTCCAGCGGCAACAACATTCTACAGTGGCAGAACGGCGGTAAAGCCGTAGTGGAAGGACTGGAAGGGACTGTGCTGATCCCATTGATTACCGACACCCTGAACTGGCGCACCAACGCGACCTGGATGATTAAATCGGAAAGTAAAGATACCGGCAATCCGCTGTCGGTGATCCCGAAATATACTATCAATACCATGCTTGACTGGCAGGTAAACAGCAAACTGTCGGCTAACATAAACTGGACGATGTATGGTCGTCAAAAGCCGCGTCAGTACGCGGAAATTCGCAACGAGACCGGGGTTCTCGCCACCAATGAAGTCGGCGCTTATTCGATAGTGGGGATCGGCGGCAACTATCAGTTGATGAAAGATATCCGCCTGAACGCTGGTATCAGTAACCTGTTTGATAAGCAGATTTATCGCGAGAATGCCGGCGCTTCAACCTACAACGAGCCGGGGCGCGCCTATTACGCCGGCGTCACCCTAAGTTTCTAAATAGCCGACGCCCGTACCGACGGGCGTATTCCCCTATTCTCTCTGCGCCGTTTTCATAGTAGCATCGCGCCTGATCTTCTTTGACTAGTACAGAGTATAGAATGACAACAACAGATCTCGCCCCGAAGGGCGAATTGGTTTTACGCACCCTGGCCATGCCGGCGGATACCAACGCGAACGGCGATATTTTTGGCGGCTGGTTGATGTCGCAGATGGATATCGGCGGCGCGATTATGGCCAAAGAGATTGCCCGCGGCCGCGTTGTGACCGTCCGTGTTGATGGTATGACTTTTTTACGCCCGGTCGCCGTTGGCGATGTCGTGTGCTGCTATGCCCGCTGCGTAAAACGCGGTAACACCTCAATCACCATTAATATTGAGGTATGGGTGAAAAAAGTATCGACGGAACCGCTGGGCCAGCGTTATAAGGCAACGGAAGCCCTGTTTATTTATGTGGCGGTAGACAATGAAGGCAAGCCGCGAGCGCTGCCTGCCGAATGATAAATGGCCCGGTTACCCGGGCCGTTTGTCTATTTACAGGAAGCCAAGCAGTGAGAAGAAAACATAGCCAATCACAATCACCACAATCGGCAGCACGTAAAGCGTAAAATACTGCTTCAGGATGGTATGACGCGGTACGACAATACGTTCGGCAAGCTGTTCACGAGACAGGCCTTCCGCTCCTTTAGCCTGTTCCAGAATCAACTGATCTTCCACCCCTTCGCGTAGAAACTTCGCCTGGCGGCCCATCCGCGCGCCGGAAGCCTGCAACGCCATGCCAACAAACACCAGCGCGTAGATAATCCAGAAACCGATGTTCAACGCATGTTTGAACTCCGGCAGCGGCGAGTTGAACCAGAAGAAATTCAGGAACGGCGTATTAAAACGCACCATCTCAATCATCAGGTGGGCGAAATCCATCATCACCGCATCAATACCCGGTTTCTTTTCGCTATGCTCGTACATAAATTTCAGTACGGAAATCAGCGTAGACAGCACGGCTGGAATGAAGATGACCCATCCCAAAATGCGTTTAATGACCGCAATGCGTCCAGCTTGTTGATACGTCATGAGTTCCCCTTGTTTAAAACGCCAGACTCTCCATGCCGCCATAGAGTCAGGTATAAGTCTATCTTCGTCAGCGAATTTCGCCTGCTTCAGCGCGGTATGATATACCATATGGACAATTTCGTTATCTACTTACGCCAATGGAGAGGAACTTATGTCAGCGAAGCGCCAGATTCTTGCCGCTATTTTCGATATGGATGGCCTGCTTATCGATTCAGAGCCGCTATGGGACCGCGCAGAGCTGGAGGTACTGGACAGCCTCGGAGTGGATATTAGCCGCCGTGATGAATTGCCGGACCTGCTGGGGCTGCGCATCGACCTGGTGGTCGATTTGTGGTTTGCGCAACAGCCCTGGCGCGGCCCGGACCGCGCAGAGGTAACCGCCAGCATTATCCGCCGCGCCATTCAACTGGTCGAGGAGTCGCGGCCGTTGCTGCCCGGCGTGCGTGAAGCCGTGGCGCTGTGTAAAGCCCAGGGACTAAAAATCGGTCTCGCTTCGGCGTCGCCGCTGCATATGCTGGAAAAAGTGCTGGAAATGTTTGAACTACGCGACCAGTTTGACGCGCTGGCTTCCGCCGAACATCTGCCATACAGCAAACCGCACCCCCAGGTCTATCTCGATTGCGCCGCTAAGCTTGGCATCGCGCCGATGTCTTGCGTGGCGCTGGAGGATTCTGTTAACGGCATGATTGCCAGCAAAGCGGCGCGAATGCGCTCAATTGTGGTTCCGGAAACAGAAAACAGCCGCGATCCGCGTTTTGTACTGGCCGATGTGAAACTGACGTCTCTGCAGCAGTTGACGGTAGCAGATCTGCGCGGCTAAGCGGCGTGCGCTGACATTGGCGTCGTCAAAATGTGTCAACCTTGTGACAAAGAGTTACACCGTCACCTCTTCCGTATACTGTATAAAAACCCTATACTGTATGAATTGACAGTTTAGGGTTTTTATCATGACGGCGGAAGGCCACCTCTTCTTTTCTATCGCCTGTGCGGTATTTGCAAAAAATGCAGAATTAACCCCCGTGCTGGCGCAGGGGGACTGGTGGCATATCGTTCCTTCCGCCGTGCTGACCTGCCTGCTGCCCGATATCGACCATCCGAAATCTTTCCTCGGCCAACGTTTAAGCTGGGTTTCCAAACCGGTAGCCCGCGCCTTCGGCCATCGCGGTTTTACCCACAGCCTGCTGGCGGTATTCGGCGCGCTGGCGCTGTTCTATCTTAAAGTGCCGGAGAGCTGGATTATCCCGGCCGATGCGCTGCAGGGTTTAGTACTCGGCTACCTCAGTCATATACTCGCCGATATGCTCACCCCGGCCGGCGTACCGCTGCTGTGGCCCTGCCGCTGGCGGTTCCGCCTACCGATCCTCGCGCCGCGCAAAGGCAATCAGCTCGAGCGCGCGCTGTGCATGGCGCTGTTCATTTACGCCGTCTGGATGCCGCAAAGCATGGCCGAAAATAGCGCCGTGCGCTGGTCATCCAATATGATTAATTCGCTGCAAATAACCTTTAATCGCTTTATTAACCATCAGGCTGAACGATAAATACGCTAAATGTTTTTTTTGGTTATAACCCATTCCATTTGAGTATAAGAAAGCAATAAGGCCTTCTGCTACTCTTGGCGCCATAAGAGTTGGTTTCAGACCAACCCAGGTAACAAGATATCAGGAGAACGGGGATGAATTTTCCATTAATAGCGAACGTTGTCGTGTTCGCGGTTTTACTGTTTGCGCTGGCTCAAACCCGCCACAAACAGTGGAGCCTCGCTAAAAAAGTACTGGTCGGTCTCGTTATCGGCGTTATCTTTGGTCTCGGCCTGCAGCTGGTTTACGGCTCCGACAGCCAGGTTCTGAAAGATTCTATTCAGTGGTTCAATATCGTCGGTAACGGCTATGTGCAACTGCTGCAGATGATCGTTATGCCGCTGGTCTTCGCCTCCATTTTGAGCGCGGTGGCGCGCCTGCACAATGCCTCTCAGCTGGGTAAAATCAGTTTCCTGAGCATCGGTACGCTGTTGTTCACCACCCTTATCGCCGCGCTGGTCGGCGTACTGGTGACCAACCTGTTTGGCCTCACCGCTGAAGGCCTGGTGCAGGGCAGCGCGGAAACCGCCCGTCTGAACGCCATCCAGAGCAACTATGTCGGTAAAGTATCAGATCTGAGCGTTCCGCAGCTGATCCTGTCGTTTGTGCCGAAAAACCCGTTTGCCGATCTGACCGGCGCGAACCCGACTTCTATCATCAGCATTGTTATCTTCTCGGCGTTCCTTGGCGTCGCGGCGCTGAAGCTGCTGAAAGACGATGTGGAGAAAGGCCAACGCGTCCTGACCGCCATCGACACGCTGCAGGGCTGGGTGATGAAGCTGGTGCGTCTGGTGATGCAGTTAACTCCGTACGGCGTGCTGGCGCTGATGACCAAAGTGGTTGCCGGTTCCAACCTGCACGACATCATCAAGCTCGGCGGTTTTGTAGTGGCTTCTTACATCGCGCTGGGCATCATGTTTGTGGTGCACGGTCTGCTGTTAGCCGTCAATGGCGTCAGTCCGCTGAAGTATTTCCGTAAAGTCTGGCCGGTGATTACCTTCGCCTTCACCAGCCGTTCCAGCGCGGCGTCTATTCCGCTGAACGTGGAAGCGCAGACGCGCCGTCTGGGCGTACCGGAATCCATTGCCAGCTTCTCCGCCTCATTCGGCGCGACGATTGGTCAGAACGGCTGCGCCGGTATCTATCCGGCAATGCTGGCGGTAATGGTCGCGCCAACCGTTGGCATCAACCCGCTGGATCCAATGTGGATTGCCACCCTCGTGGGTATCGTCACCGTGAGCTCCGCTGGCGTAGCCGGCGTTGGCGGCGGCGCCACCTTCGCGGCATTGATCGTGCTGCCGGCGATGGGTCTGCCGGTCACGCTGGTCGCACTGCTGATTTCCGTCGAGCCGCTGATTGATATGGGTCGTACCGCCCTCAACGTTAACGGTTCAATGACCGCCGGCACGCTGACCAGTCAGTGGCTGCGCCAGACGGATAAAGCCATCCTCGATAGTGAAGAAGACGCCGAACTGGCGCATCGCTAACGTTAACAGTCACAAAAAAGCCGCTGAATTTCAGCGGCTTTTTTATTTTCCTATGAGGTCATGCCTCTATTTCACCTTCCTGGCGAATCTGATTAGCCCAGCGCTGCGCCGATTCCGGCACGGTGAACGCCGGCGAGCGGCGGAAACGCTCGCCCATCAGTACAAAGGCGACATATTTGCCCCGCAATATCCAGACATCGCGAAAATGGTCCATTTTAACGGCATGATCCGGCGGCGCAGGCTCGACGCGCGGCACGTAGCTAATGATAGGGCGATTTTGTTGGCGCAATGATTTCATAACAGATGGATTCACTAAGCAAAGCGGGAACATAAACCCCTATCATAGCCGATTGCCCCCCTTTTCGTCGCCCCTCCTGGCACGATGCGCATTTTAGGATAACTCTATTCCTGCCTGAGCAGCATCCTCAGCACAATGTTCTATAGTTAGAAGGGTTTTGGTTTAGCAACGACCACTTTTAGCAATGAAAGCAGGAGACGAGCAGATGTCAGATAAGCACCACGACCCACACAGCCGACAGGCTCCGGTACACGATAGCGATGAAGCAAAACCGGGCCTCGATTCACTGGCGCCAGAAGACCGCGAGTGGCGCCCTACTCCCCAGCCAACCGCGCCCGGGGAGGAGCCGACGGCGCCCGGCAGCCTGAAAGCGCCGGATACTCACAGCATAAAATTAGATACGCTTGAGCCGCAGCGTAAAGGCGGCGAAAACTTCCCGCTGACCACCAATCAAGGGGTACGCATCGCCGACGATCAAAACTCGTTACGCGCCGGCAACCGCGGACCAACGTTGCTGGAAGATTTTATCTTACGTGAGAAAATTACCCACTTTGACCATGAACGCATTCCCGAGCGTATCGTTCATGCTCGCGGTTCCGCCGCGCACGGCTATTTCCAGCCTTACAAAAGCCTGAAAGAAATTACCAAAGCCGATTTTCTGTCCGCGCCGGAAAAAATCACCCCTGTTTTTGTCCGCTTCTCCACCGTTCAGGGCGGCGCGGGCTCGGCCGATACCGTGCGTGATATCCGCGGCTTCGCCACCAAATTCTATACCGAAGAGGGTATTTTCGACCTGGTGGGCAATAACACGCCTATTTTCTTTATCCAGGATGCGATTAAATTTCCTGACTTTGTCCATGCGGTGAAACCCGAACCGCACTGGGCAATTCCGCAGGGACAAAGCGCCCATGACACCTTCTGGGACTATGTTTCGCTGCAGCCGGAAACATTGCATAACGTGATGTGGGCCATGTCCGACCGCGGCTTGCCGCGCAGCTATCGCACGATGGAAGGCTTCGGTATTCATACCTTCCGCCTGATCAACGCTGAAGGCAAAGCCACCTTTGTGCGCTTCCACTGGAAGCCGGTGGCCGGTAAAGCATCACTGGTGTGGGATGAGGCGCAGAAATTAACAGGCCGCGATCCGGACTTCCATCGCCGCGATCTGTGGGAAGCCATCGAGGCTGGCGATTATCCGGAATTCGAGCTCGGCCTGCAGTTAATTCCGGAGGAAAACGAGTTCAATTTCGACTTCGATCTGCTGGATCCGACCAAGCTCATTCCGGAAGCGCTGGTGCCCGTGCAACGAGTCGGCAAAATGGTGCTTAACCGTAACCCCGATAACTTCTTCGCTGAGAACGAACAGGCGGCATTCCATCCGGGTCATATTGTGCCGGGTATCGATTTTAGTAACGATCCGCTGTTACAAGGGCGACTCTTCTCCTATACCGATACGCAAATTAGCCGCCTCGGCGGGCCAAATTTCCACGAAATTCCGATTAACCGCCCTACCTGCCCGTATCATAATTTCCAGCGTGACGGCATGCACCGAATGGAGATTGATACCAATCCGGCAAACTATGAACCCAACTCTATCAACGATAACTGGCCTCGTGAAACGCCGCCGGCGCCGAAACGCGGCGGCTTTGAATCGCTGGCGGAACGCGTTGATGGCGAGAAAATCCGTAACCGTAGCCCCTCCTTCGGCGAGTACTACGCCCAGCCTCGCCTGTTCTGGCTCAGCCAGACGCCGATTGAGCAGCAGCACATTATCGGCGGCTTTAGTTTTGAGCTGAGCAAAGTGGTCAGAGTCTGGATCCGCGAGCGGGTGGTCGATCATCTGGCGCATATTGATATCGGGCTGGCGGAAGCGGTAGCCAACAATCTCGGTATCGAACTCAGCGATGAGCAGCGGAATATAGCGCCGCCAGCGCCGGTTAACGGCGTGGAGAAAGACCCGACTCTCAGCCTTTACGCCGATGGCGATGGCGACGTAAAAGGACGAATTGTCGCGGTATTACTCAACGAGAAGACCTGCGCACAGGATGTACTCAACCTGCTACAGGCGCTACAGGCCAGAGGCGTTCACAGCAAACTGCTCTATTCGCGTATGGGCGAAGTCAGCGCCGATGATGGATCGCAGCTACCGATCGCCGGAACCTTCGCCGGCTCGCCGTCGTTGACGGTTGACGCGGTTATCGTTCCCGGCGGCGACCTGACCAGCATCAGCGATAACGGCGATGCCCGCTACTATCTGCTGGAAGCCTATAAGCATCTGAAGCCCATTTTACTGGCGGGCGATGCGCGGCAGTTTAGTTCGCTGCTACAGGTGCCCGCAACGGGTGAAGAAGGGGTTATCGAATGCGACGCGATTAATACGCTTAGCGTCGATAAGCTGCTGACGCTACTGGCCGCGCATCGCGTCTGGTCAAGAAGCAGTAAAGTTGCGGCCATACCCGCATAATAAAAAGCCCGGCAGTTCATGGCTGCCGGGCTTTCCTCTCTTTATACGTCGCGATAGTTTCCGAGCCGATAGCCACGTTCCGCAATAGCGTATTTCAGTTCGCCGGACGTCAGCACGTCCAGTTCGGTCAGCCGCGGATAGCAGTAAGCGCTGCCCATAATGGTGTTATCAACAAATGCCGGATGACACATCACTTCCAGCGAGTTTTCCTGCCGTTCAATCGACGCATCCAGCGTCTGCAGGAACAGCGCTTGTGAAACCGCTTCACCGTAAAATTCGCTGCTGAAGCCATCGCTACTGCGCGCCGCATCCTGGTCGAGGCCATTCAGCGCCGCCACCTGGCGGTCGATACGCAAAGCGACGCCCTTTTCGCGCGCAAAGGCGGCGACAATGGGATAGATCTGCGCGATCATATGCACATGGTGGTGGCTGTCGATATGCGTTGGTTCGCAACCAAACAGTTCGATAAAACGCCGGTACTGACACTCCAGTTCGTGGGCGATCTCATCCAGCGGCAGGCTGTCCTCTTCCGCCATCTGCCAAATCCATTTGCCCAACCGCCCGTCGCGGGTTAACCCCGGCATCGCCGATAATGGCTCGCCCAGCGTCAACACAAAGTGCATGCCCACCGCCAGCTCGGGCAGGCTACGGCTTAATTGGGCGGCGTGGCCGATAGCCGCGCCGTTGACCAACGCCGTAGTCGACGTCACCAGTCCATTCTTGCAGGCTTCGATAATGCCGTAATTCTGCCCTTTGCTCAGGCCATAATCATCGGCGTTAACGATCAATACGCGTTCCATCGGCCGCTCCCGTTACTGTTTCAGTTTTTCGATAGTCGCTGCAAAGTTCGGCAGCCACTTCTCATGGGCGAGGATCATCTCCCGCGCCAGCTGCTCAGCATCACGATCCGAATGAATCAGCGGGCTTAAATTGAGCGCCAGCAGCACATCATTGAGCTCACCGCTCATTGCCGCCTGGCTGGCCGCCACTTCAAAGCCTTTGATGGTATAAATCAGCCCCAGCACTTTTTCATCAAAATGCGTGATTCGCGGCGTGGGTTTCGCACCGTCGCGGCCCAGCGTACAGGTCATTTCTACCGCCCAGTCGGCCGGAATATTATCAACATGGCCATGGTGCGGAATATTCACATAGTGCTCGGTCTGCTTATCATTGTAGATGGCGTTAATCACCTCGCAGGCGGCATCAGAGTAGTAAGCGCCGCCGCGCTGCTCAAGCTCCTTCGGCTTAATGTTCAGATCCGGATTTTTGTACAGTTCGAACAGCTGCTTTTCAACCTTCTGTACGACCTGAGCGCGCGCGCCGCCTTTGTAGTATTCGCCCATCTCAATCGCCAGCATCTCTTTCGGCTTGAAGTAATAAAGCAGATACGAGCATGGGATCAGGCGCAGTGAGCGAATCAGCCCTTCGCTAAACGGCAGGTCGAAGATATTTTTCACCGAGTTCGCGGTCAGACGGCCAGAAGCCACGCCGTCCAGCAGTTCATCGAAGCGCGACACGCCATTGACCAGCACATCGCGAACGAACACCAGGTGGTTGAGACCGAACAGATCGATATTCAACTCATCGCTCGGACTCAGTTGCAGCACATCGGTAATAAACATCTTCATACCGATTGGAATGTTGCACACGCCGATAAAGCGTTTGAAATTGGTATGGCGGTATACCGCCTCGGTGACCATACCCGCCGGGTTGGTAAAGTTAATGATCCACGCATCGGGGCAAATTTCCTGCACATCTTTGACGATATCGAAAATCACCGGGATGGTACGCAGACCTTTAAACAGACCGCCCGCACCGTTGGTTTCCTGGCCAAGATAGCCATGGCTTAGCGGGATACGTTCATCTTTTTCACGCGCTTTCAGCTGGCCTACGCGCAGCTGCGTGGTGACGAAATCCGCCCCTTCCAGCGCCGCGCGGCGATCGAGAGTTTTGTAGACTTTCATCGGCACGCCGGCTTTTTCCACCATCCGCTGGCACAGCGCATGGATGATATCGAGCTTTTCCTGCCCTTCTTCCACGTCCACCAGCCACAGTTCCGTTACCGGCAGCTCATGATAGCGTTTGAGGAAACCTTCCAGTAATTCCGGGGTATAGCTGCTGCCGCCGCCGATAGTCACGACTTTTAATTTCTGGCTCATATCTTTCTCCCTTAGGCGCTACGCGTAGACGTAGACCGCTCTCCGCATAAATGCGGACAGTTAACTTGAATGAATAAACCGCGCGGTAAATACCGCTGCGAGTTAATTAATATTGGTCAGTTGTTTGCGATAACTGCTTGGCGTAAATGAGGTCAGCCTTTTGAACGTTTTTATAAACAGACTTGGGCTGCTATATCCTGATTCATACGCAATATCAGTGACCGAATAGTTGGTGATTTCCAGCTGTTTTTTCGCGAAATTGATGCGGATATCATTAATGATCTGCATCGGCGTCTTACCATAATAGCGCTGGGTCGCCCGGGTTAAATATTCTTGCGTCTTCCCGGACAATTGCACCATATTTTCCAGCGCACTTTCGCCAAATTTATTTTTATCGTGCATATCCTCTACGGTATTTTTCAGCCAGTGAGGGATCACATCTTCAACGGGCTCTTCACGATAATGACGCAAGCGGTTAATGGTGTAAAACGAGACCAGTTCAATAAATTCGTCAAATTCAGTCTCACGAAAATTCAGTGAAGCAATAACCGACTCGATATAACTGAGAAAGGCACTTTGCACCGCATAGACCTGAGAGGCGACCAGCCCGAACGGCAGCAGCGGCAGATAATGTTTCTCAAAGAAGCGTCTGCTGATGCCAACGTTAAGAATGCGCGTCGCACCAAATTCATAAAAGCTCTGATGGTGCGACCCCATTGGGATGAAAACAAAATCCCCGCGCTCCAGCAGCACCCGTTTGCCATTAATTTCCTGATAATAGCGCCCGGTTAAAACGATAGTGAACTCGTAGTAATCATGCTGGTGAAGCCCGCTCACGCTCTCCGTTTTGTTATAGATGACCACATGAAAGTTTTTCCCGTTGAAGAGCTGTTGTTCCCTGGCGGTACTGATCTCTGTGGTCATCATTTTCGGCTGCCTCATCGTTCGGATAGCCTATTGTACCTTCTCGTGCAGCTCGATCAATTCGGCCACCAGTTCACGGGCCAGCATTGAGGTCATCAGATGATCCTGCGCATGAACCAGCACCAGACTCACCTTCATTTTGCCCTCGCCTTCATCGCTTTCAATAAGCTGGGTCTGGACGCGATGCGCTTCACTCAGCGCCATCCGCGATTGCTCCATCATCGATTTCGCGGCGGCAAAATCTCCCTGCTTCGCCTGCTTCAGCGCCGCATAGGCCAGGCTACGCGCCTGTCCGGAGTTGATAATCAGCCCCATCACCACCTCTTCGAGGTCATTTTCCGGGGTTTCTACCGCGTCGATGTTATCCAGATCAAACATAATATTTCCCTCGTTTCTCAGGCGGTACGGGGAGAGCCCGTACCGCTCGACATCAGAATTTCAGTGCGTTAGCAATATCTTCTTCGCTTTCTTCCTGCTCGATGGTGCTCTGCGCTTTGTTCGACAGGATAACGAACGGCAGGTACACGGCAGTAGCGACACAAAGGTTGAAGAGCGCGACCAACAGGGCAGCAACGCTACCATTACTGTTAAAGAAGGCCCCCAAACCGGTTGGCATCGTCCACGGCGCCAGGTTGGTCACCGGTGGGATTATGCCCAGGCTGTAAGCTGCCAGCGTAATCGCCGCCAGAATCGGTTGTACCAGCACGAACGGGATGAACATGACCGGGTTCATGATGATCGGCAGACCGAACAGAATTGGTTCGTTAATCTGGAAGATGCCTGACGGCAGCGCCAGCTTAGCGACCTGACGATGATCGGCGCGGCGAGAAGCGATGAAGATGGCGATAATCAGACCCAGCGTCGCACCGGAACCACCCAGCAGGATGTAGGAGTCGAGCATCGGCTTCGCCCAGAAGTGGAACTGTTTGCCGGCTTCAATGGCCGCGTCGACAGAGCCATACTGGTTATACAGCGCGATGTTTTCCAGCGCCCACGGCGTCATAATGCCGTTATCCAGCGCCGTCAGCGCCAGCGAACCGTGCACCCCGAAGAACCACAGCAGGGAGTTAAAGATAACGTACGCCCAGCCAACGACGCTGCCCATCGCCGCCAGCGGCGTGGAGATGGAGTCCATGATGATCTGATGGAAGTTGCTGCCGTAGTTTGACAGAATCCACGAAATAATGCCGAAGACCGACAAAATCAGGAAGCCCGGGATCAGCGCCGAGAAGGAGCGCGATACCGATGACGGCACGCTATCCGGCAGTTTGATGACCCAGTTGCGGCGAATGACAAAGGTGAACAGTTCCGCCACCACCAGGCCGATAATCATCCCGGAGATGATGTTCTGCCCGCCGAGCCAGTTGGCGCCGACGGCATAGGCTTCACCCACGCTATAAGGCGTGACGGTCATAAAGGCGGCGACCGCCAGCAGACCAGCTGCCATAGGGTCGACTTTACGCTCTTCGGCCAGCGCGGCGCCGATAAAGAACGGCGCCATCAGCGACATAATGCCCAATGTACCGTTGTAAACATTACCGCCGATGGCTTTAAAGCCGTTTAAGGTTTCAATGGTGGAGGCATCCAGGCGAATCCCCATTGAATAAAAGAAAGAACCTTCACCAAAGCTCAGAAAAACGTTGTTGATTAATACGAACATGGCCCCGGCGAGGGTCAGCGGCATTAATTTAATAAAGCCGTTTTTAATCGCATTAATGTGCGGTTGCTTTCCTATTTTAACTGCAAAAGGAAGGAGTACCTTTTCAAGCGAATCGATCACTTTACTCATAGTCAATACCCTTAAAAGCCGCAATAAAATATTACGGCGATGATGTATGAAATTACTCTTTGACGGGAAAATAAACTATTGAATATAGTGGCGGCTAGTATTAACTAACGACCAGACGCCAACATATCGCGAGTTTAAAAAATAAAATTATTGTGCTGCAGCTTTCTTAATGGCCGCGACGGCCGCCTTCAATACACCTAAACCATCGACTTTACCGTACAGAATGGAATCAATGACCTCTACCGGCTTGTTTGGCAGCAGACGTTGAATTTCCGGCAGCATATAAGCGATTTGGGGTCCTAATAATACAACATCAGCTTCCGGTCCTTTTTCACCGGCCAGCGTTTCAGGATACGCTTCAATAATTACCGGGACTTCATACTTTTCCGCCTGGGCGCGCATTTTGGAGACCAGTAATGAAGTGGACATGCCAGCCGAGCAGAACAGATAGATATGTTTCTTTTCCATGAACGCTTCCTCAATGTGTAGGACCTGGGCTTCAGCAATGGCTGAGAGCCGGTAAGACTGGTAACTTGCGGTTAGTTTTGTTTATGCATTGAGTATACGGCAACATTTGGCGGCAGGATAATTCCCTGTTGAACAGAATTGTCTCTCATTGACCTCGCGTTTTGACTACCCTCACATTTCCCCCAAATAATTCGCGCAATTAAATAAGCATTAGCCGCCATAAAAAAGCCCGACCAATAGTCGGGCTTTCGTAGCTCTCAGCTTGTGACGCGTAGTTATTTGTTGTTACGCGGATCGGTGTCGTACTCGGCGCAGGTCTGGTAGCCGGAGTTCATCACGTGGCCGGTCTCGTCCAGCGCGACAAAGTAGGTTTCAATTTTACCATCCCGTTGACCCAGGATATAAGTCTGGCAGGTTCCGCGCGCGTGAATCATGGTGACTTCAGACGACGGTTTACCGGCAATCTGCATAACCTGGCTACGGGTCATGCCTTTTTTGACATCCTTAACAACTGGCTGTGTGAACTGATCTTTGGTGCGGTCATAGGCCGTACACCCTGCCAGCATGGTTAATACTGCTGCTGCGCCCATCAATCCTGCTAATTTTTTGTTCATATTCCGTCCTCATTATGTAATCGGCGTGTTTTAAGCCTGGAATAAAAAGCGTTATTTTTCAAGCCAAACGTCGAATTCATGTAAATTCAGAACTTTTCTGGTAACCAGATGTGTGCAAAAAATCAGCGACGGAACATACTCCACTACCGATGTTTTCCCGCACCATAAATAAATGCTATGCCATTGGTTGCCTTCTTTTCCGTCAGTCAGCGGTACCAGCCTTGTCGTTTCAGCAGCAAAGAGGTAGTTTTAGACCATGCTGGTTGCCATACAGGCTCACTTTCCGGAGGGCGTAATGACGCTTCAACAACAAATTATTCAGGCGCTGGGCGCGAAGCCGCAGATTGATGTCGAAGGCGAAATTCGCCGCAGCGTGGATTTCCTGAAATCCTATCTGCAGACCTATCCGTTCATTAAATCACTGGTGCTCGGCATTAGCGGCGGCCAGGATTCGACCCTTACCGGCAAACTATGCCAGATGGCGATCAATGAGCTGCGCGCGGAAAGCGGCGATCGCAGCCTGCAATTTATCGCCGTGCGCCTGCCTTATGGCGTCCAGGCCGATGAGCAGGATTGCCAGGATGCCATCGAATTTATCCAGCCTGACCGTGTGCTGACCGTCAATATCAAAGGCGCGGTGCTGGCCAGCGAGCAGGCGTTGCGAGAAGCGGGTATTGAGCTGAGCGACTTTGTTCGCGGCAACGAGAAAGCCCGTGAGCGAATGAAAGCGCAATACAGTATCGCCGGCATGACCAAAGGCGTGGTCGTGGGAACAGACCATGCCGCAGAAGCGATCACCGGCTTCTTTACCAAATACGGCGATGGCGGTACCGACATTAACCCGATCTTCCGTCTCAATAAACGTCAGGGCAAACAGCTACTGGCGCAGTTGGGCTGTCCTGAGCACCTTTATATGAAGCAGCCGACCGCCGACCTCGAAGATGACCGCCCTTCTCTGCCGGATGAAGTCGCGCTAGGCGTGACCTACGACAACATTGATGACTATCTGGAAGGCAAAACCCTGGACGAGAACATCGCCAAAACCATTGAAGGCTGGTATCTGAAAACCGAGCATAAGCGCCGCCCGCCAATCACCGTCTTCGACGATTTCTGGAAGAAGTAACGACTTCCCGACACCCCGGCCAGCGCCGGGGTTATTTTTTGTCCTTTTCGCCGCAAAACTCGCCTGCTATACTGGATGCATGAACAGTATCAGGAGTTGTTGTGGCCAGAAAACAATCTGCCCCGCGTCTGGAGTTTGAAGCGGCGGCAATCTATGAGTATCCCGAACATTTGCGCCCATGGCTGGAGGCCTTGCCAAAGCTGCCTGGGGTGTATCAGTTCCATGGTGAAAGCGAGACACTGCCGCTTTATATCGGTAAGAGCGTGAATATCCGCAGCCGTGTGCTGTCGCATTTGCGTACCGCAGATGAGGCCTCCATGTTGCGCCAGGCGCGACGCATCAGTTGGCAACGCACCGCCGGTGAATTAGGCGCGCTGTTACTTGAAGCGCGGTTAATTAAAGAACAGCAGCCGCTGTTTAATAAACGACTGCGGCGTAATAAACAGCTCTGCTCTTGGCTGCTGGAGTCGGGTAAACCGCAAGTTGTGTATGCGCGAGAAGTCGATTTCTCCCATCAGCAGCACCTGTACGGCCTGTTCGCTAACCGCCGCGCGGCATTACAGGCGCTACAAACCATCGCCGATGAGCACCGTCTGTGTTATGGCATTCTGGGGCTGGAGCCGCTGAGTCGCGGGCGCGCCTGTTTTCGTTCCGCACTGGGGCGCTGCGCCGGCGCCTGCTGTGGTAAAGAGAGCGTCGAAGATCATAACCAGCGGCTGCTGGCGCAAATGAGTAAGCTTCAGCTGGTGTGCTGGCCGTGGGCGGGTCCGGTGGCGTTGGAAGAGCGCGGCCCGGATATGGTTCAGTACCATATCATTCATAACTGGCTGTGGCTGGGCGCGGTAGATTCACTGGCGCAAGCCGCTAAACTCACCACACTGCCTGCCGGTTTCGATCACGATGGCTACAAGATTCTTTGTAAGCCATTGCTCAGCGGTGAGTATCCGCTGCACCTTCTTGGCTAATGATTTCGCAAACGTAAAAAACCGCCGGCCCTGCCCAAAGCCTTAATGGCAATGATTGGGCAAGACCGGCGGTCTTCATTCCGCGCGCTGAGTTACTCAGCAGGTGCAGGCATTTTACCTTCCGGCGCTTTACGTTCTGTCAGATGCTTCTCAAAATTCGCATTGAACTGTTTTTTCTGTTCCGGGGTCAGGATGTTGTAAATCTTGTTCTGGGTTTCCATGCGGGAAAGCATCATCTCTTTATGCTGTGCTTCCATCTTATCAATCTGCGCGCTGGCTTTCGCTTTGTCGAAAGTATCGCTGGCGATCAGATCGTGCATGGCGCGACGTTCGTCAAGGGACGGACGTTTCATGTTCTGGCGTTGGCTTTTCATGATGTCGCGAACCTGCTGCTTTTGCGCATCGGTCAGGTTCAGGTCTTTGAACATCATATCGTGATGACCCGGCATACCTTTATGGTGCATCATCGGTTTGCTGTCGGTTTGGGTGGTAGCGGTAGTATCGGCTGCGTGAGCCAGGTTAGCAGCACCCAGAGCCAGCGTAGAGGCAACAAACAGAGCAGTAATCTTCTTCATGGTTATGTCCTTACTATCAGTTATTCTGACGGCGCATTGCCGTGTTGACGAGATTAACTTTACGCGCTTTATCGTCAATTAGTCAGTGCAAGCGTAAAACAATGAAAGTGTAAAAAACATTTTCTCACCAATTGTGGAGAAAATAAGGAAAATGAGGAGGGATATGCAACAAAAAATAAATAACAGGCTGTTTTATAAGGAAACTGTGAAGATTATAAAACAGTGGAGATTAAAAACAAAGCATTTAACCAGGAATAATCTGCAAACCATATCAATGGCACAAATAAATAAGATCGGCGCGCAGCGATATTTCACTCGATATTCACAACCGCGAACGACAACGGCTGTGAATAGTTAAGTGCGGGAATTACAACCGTTCCAGCATCAGCCCAGCCCGTAGCCCTGGCGCCACGCCGGGGTTGGGAAACAGCACGTACTCTTGCGCCTTTTCGACGACATAGCGCGTTTCGCCATCCTCCGCCAGCAGCGTCCCGGCGCTGAACGGCGTAAAATTGAGCGTCTCCCCCGACATATGCAACTGGAATTGGTCACTGTGGCGGGTGATCTGCTGCACCACCCGGTAGCGCAGCGGCGCAGTCGCTTCTGCCACCGCCAAATCGCCCACCAACAGCCTGCTTAACGCCCGCTGCGTCGCTGAGAACTGGGTTAAATCGTTGTCGCCAAAAGGCAGCGCTTTGCCCAACTCCAGCGTACAGGCCAGCGCGGCAAAACGTTCGCAGCTAAAGTGGGTAAAGGTTCCCGCCGGTTGTTGATGGAACACCAGCGCCTCCAGCCCGGCCGCGCCAAGCCAGCTGAGAAAATCTTCGCTCCACGGCTCCTCGCGTGCCGGCAACACCCCAAAGCGCGGATGCAGCGAGCCGCGAATAGCGGTATGCATATCCAGATGCCAGCGCACGCCATGGCTATCGCTAAAGAAACGCGTCACAGCGCTTTCCAACTGCCGCGCCCGCACCGTTTCCCCACTGGGCGCGAACTTGCGCCAGCGTTCGCCGAACATGCGGTTCATATCGCTATCGAGATAGCGTTTATTTTGCCGCAGCGCCGGCGGGTTGCCGAATATCACCAACACACGCCAGCGCAGCGGGAGTTCGCCGCTAAACAACTGCTGAAGCAAAGCGTTGACTATCTCCACCGGCGCGGTTTCATTGCCGTGAATACCGCAGGAGAGTACCAGTGAACGTTCGCAGCGCGCATGCGGGGTCAGCAGCAGGATGCCGCAATCGATCCAGTGCCAACGAAAATGGGCGGTTTCGCCATGAAAATGATGCGGCCAGCGCCCCGCCAGAGTTAGTGCCAGAAAGTCGTCCACGACGCCTCCTCTATTACTGAAACGGATCGAGGAAAACTCGCAGGGCCGAGAATCCCGGCCCCGCGAACATTCATCAACTTGCCTGCAATGAAAAATCCAGACCCGGACTGAGCGTCTCCGGTAGCGCCAGTTCGGCAGATTCCAGGCTGGCCATCGGCCAGGCGCAATAATCGGCGGCGTACCAGGCGCCTGGACGATGATTTCCCGAGGCGCCGGTTCCGCCAAACGGCGCGGTACTGGCGGCGCCGGTCAGCGGCTTGTTCCAGTTGACTATCCCGGCGCGGGCTTCCAGCAACAGGCGCTCGAACTTATCACGCTCGGAGGAAATCAATCCGCAGGAGAGACCAAAACGGGTGGCGTTAGCCATCGCGATCGCTTGCGCGAAATCGTCATAGCGCCACACGCACAACAGCGGGCCAAAGACTTCTTCATCCGCCACCTGCTGCACGTTGCTCATGTCGATGATCCCCGGCGTCAGCAGCGAAGTGCCGTCGCGCAACAGACGCGGCTCCAGTAACGTCTGTCCGCCGCTCGCCACGTGCCCAAGCCAGGCCTGATGCACCTTTTGCGCGGCCTGCGGCGATACCAGCCCGCCCAGGAACGGCTGCGGCTGCGCATCCCACTCGCCGGGAATAAGACGTTGTGACACCGTCACTAAACGCTGCAAAAACGCATCGCCCGTCGTGCCGCGTTTGACCAACAGGCGGCGCGCGCAGGTACAACGCTGCCCGGCGGTGATAAATGCCGACAGGATAGTCAGGTGAACCGCTGCGTCAATATCCTGCGGCTCGTCAACAATCAGCGGGTTATTGCCGCCCATTTCAAGAGCGAGGATTTTTTGCGGCTGCCCGGCCAGTTGACGATGCAGTTGGAAGCCGGTCGCGGAGCTACCGGTGAACAACAACCCGTCGATATCCGCCTGCCCGCTCAGCGCCTCACCGGTCTCCCGGCCGCCCTGCAGTAGATTCACGACTCCAGCGGGTAAGCCCGCCTCAGCCCACAGTTTAACCACCGCTTCGCCACTTTGCGGCGTAAGCTCGCTGGGTTTAAAGACGATGGTATTACCGGCGAGTAGCGCCGGTACGATGTGTCCGTTAGGTAAATGGCCCGGGAAGTTATACGGCCCGAACACCGCCAGCACCCCGTGGGGACGGTGGCGCAACGTGGCGGCGCCGTCTGCCATCGCCGTCTCGCTCTCGCCGGTGCGGCTATGGTAAGCACGCACCGAGATCGCCACCTTATTTATCATGGCGGTAATTTCCGTGGCCGCCTCCCAGCGTGGTTTACCGGTCTCAGCGGCAATAATCGCCGTCAGCTGGCTTTTGTTCGCTTCCAGCAGCGCCGCAAACTTCTCGACGATCCCCTGACGCGCGCTAAATGGCAGGCGGGCCCAGGCGGGAAAAGCCTGACGCGCGGCGCTAACCGCCTGCGCGACCTGCCCGGCGTCGGCGTCATTTCCCTGCCACAGCAGCGCCTGGTTGACCGGGTTATATTTACTGCGCTGCGGGCCACGCCCGCTTTGCCATTCGCCGTTAATCCATAAACTCATGATGCTTTCTCCTCCGGGATCAGGCGGACCATCCGTACGCGGTCGCCTGGATGGCATTTCAGCGTATCCAGCTCACGCGCGCTCAGCAGCAACGTTTCGCTATCCGGGTCGGCATGGACCAGGATAGCGCGGAACTGCTGATACTGCTCGTTGGTGACCAGACACTGCGGCCACTCTCCCGGCGCAGGCTGCCCTTCTTCCACCGTCAGCAGGCGGCTTTTGCGTATCGCCCGCACCCGGTCGATTTCGCACTCCAGCGTCGGGCCGCCGTCGAAAATGTCGATGTAGTTGTTAAAACGGAAGCCTTCTTTTTCCAGTACCGCACGCGCAGGCGCCGTTTGCGGATGAACCTGGCCGATGACCGCCCGCGCTTCATCGGAGAGAAAGTCGATATATAACGGATGTTTTGGCATTAGTGCGGCGATAAACGCTTTTTTACCGGTGCCGGAGAGATAGTCGGCGCGGGAAAATTCAATCGCGAAGAAGCGCTTGCCAAGGCTTTCCCAGAACGGCGAATAGCCATGCTCATCAATCACGCCGCGCATCTCGGCAACCACTTTGTCATTAAAGTGGTCGCGGAAACCGGCCATAAACAGCAGTCGCGATTTCGACAACAGGTAGCCGTTACCCTCTTTACGCCATGCCGGATCGAGAAACAGCGTGCAGAGTTCGCTACAGCCGGTGTGATCGTTGCTAAGGAACAGCGTCGGCAGCGCGTGATAAACGTTGAGCTCTTTTGATGCATGTACCTGCGTGCCGACCCGATAGTTGTACCAGGGATCGTTGAGGCCAACGGCGACTTCAATCGCGCAGATCCCAACGACCGCGCCGCTGACGCTATCTTCCAGCACAAAGACATAGCCCTGCTCGCTTTTCGGCAGTTCGCCGCGCCAGGTCCGCTGGGAGCGTTCAATGCGGGCAGCCAACGTGGGTTCGTCCGCCGGCAGCGACGTCAGGCCGCCGCCGGTTTCTCCCGCCAGAGCCATCAGCCCCGGCAAATCGGCTTTTTCAACCGGTCGGATCACCATCATGATGAAACTCCCGCAAGGAAGTGACGGCAGGCCAGCTCAAAGCGATCGAGACCGGTGTTCACCTCTTCCTCGCTCACGTTAAGGGCCGGAGCGAAGCGAACGACGTTTGCCCCGGCAATCAGTACCATCAGCCCGTCTTCCGCCGCCTGGGTACTAATGGCTTTAGCTTTCCCGGCATATTCGTCGTTCAGTACACAGCCAATCAGCAGCCCCAGTCCGCGAATTTCCTTGAACAGGCCGTATTTGGCGTTAATCGCGCTCAGGCGTTCGCTAAACCACTGGTGACGCTGTTTAACGCCGTTCAAAAGCGTCGGTGTATTGACGATAGACAGTAACTCCCCGGCAACAGCGGTGGCGAGTGGGTTACCGCCGTAAGTCGTGCCATGGGTGCCGACGGTCATCACGCTGGCGCATTTTTCCGTCGCCAACAGCGCGCCGATCGGGAAGCCGCCGCCCAGCGCTTTCGCCGTCGACAGGACATCCGGCGTCACCCCGTAGTGCATATAGGCATACAATTCGCCGGTACGACCGACGCCAGTTTGAACCTCATCAAAAATCAGTAGCGCGTTGTGCTGGTCGCACAGTTCACGCAGGCCACGCAAAAATTCTGCTTTCGCCGGCACCACGCCGCCCTCGCCCTGCATCGGCTCGACGATCACCGCGCAGGTGTCGTCATTAATCAGCGCCCGCGCCGAGTCGAGGTCGTTATAGGTAGCATGTTGGATCTGAGGCGGCAGCGGCGCAAAATCCTGCGAATAGGAAGGCTGGCCACCTGCAGATACGGTGAACAACGTGCGTCCGTGGAAGGCGTTTTTGAACGCGACAATGCCGCTTTTGTGGCTACCGTAATGATCGTGGGCGTATTTACGCGCCAGTTTCAGCGCCGCTTCGTTAGCTTCGGCGCCGGAGTTACAGAAGAAAACGCGGTCAGCAAAGGTGGCGTCGATAAGCTTTTTGGCAAGGCGCAGCGCCGGTTCGTTGGTGTAGCCGTTACCGGTATGCCAGAATTTTCCCGCCTGCTCGGTCAGCGCTTTTACTAGCTGTGGATTAGCGTGTCCCAGCGCATTCACCGCGATACCGCCGGCAAAATCGATATACTCTTTCCCCTGCTGATCCCACAACCGTGAACCTTCGCCGCGTACCGGAATAAAAGCCGCCGGCGCATATACCGGCATCATCCATTGATCAAAATTGCTACGCGTAATTGACTGAGACATATCGACCTCTTCCGGTAAATTAAAAGTAAGCACAATGTTAAAATTTATGAGTTATTACGCTGTAAATGTAGATTGCACGCATCGTGCCAGCCAGAGGCAAAAATGCATAAATTGAGCTCAATCACGCGATATCAATGAGTTACAGACACTAACTATTCAATAAAAATGCATAATTAGTGAATAATCATCAAATAAACGGCGCTGGATAGAGGAAAACGACGAGAAGTTATGCAGCGATAAGATATAATTCTGTAATTGTGATCCTCTACGAAATTTATCGTAGATATCTGCGCTTTTTTGGCGCGACATGCGCCAAAACGGTGCATAATTTGTGCGATTCGCTCGCCAACCGCAGTAATCGGTAGAATTAACCACCTGTCGGCAGCCACCATGATGAAATTCTGCTAACATCCTTGCACTATTCACCTTGCACAGTGGCAGCGACTATGAAATTCATCTCTTTTAATATCAACGGCCTGCGTGCCCGCCCCCATCAACTGGCCGCCATCGTCGATAAACATCAGCCCGATGTTATCGGCCTCCAGGAAACCAAAGTACACGACGATATGTTTCCTCTCGAAGAGGTGGCAAAGCTGGGTTACAACGTCTTTTACCATGGGCAAAAAGGCCATTACGGCGTCGCGCTGCTGACCAAAGAGACTCCGATAGCCGTGCGTCGCGGCTTCCCGGGCGACGGCGAAGATGCGCAACGCCGCATCATCATGGCGGAAATCCCCTCGCCGTTTGGTAATGTCACGGTAATTAACGGCTATTTCCCGCAAGGAGAGAGCCGTGACCACGAGACTAAATTTCCGGCGAAAGCGGCGTTTTATCAGAATCTGCAGAACTACCTCGATACCGAGCTGAACAAAGAAAATCCGGTGCTTATCATGGGCGATATGAACATTAGCCCTACCGACCTTGATATCGGCATTGGCGAAGAGAACCGTAAGCGCTGGCTGCGCACCGGTAAATGTTCCTTCCTGCCAGAAGAGCGTGAATGGATGGATCGCCTGCTGGGCTGGGGCCTGGTCGATACCTGGCGTCACGCCAACCCGGATAATCATGACCGCTTCTCATGGTTCGATTACCGCTCTAAAGGTTTTGATGACAATCGCGGTCTGCGTATCGACCTGCTGCTGGCAAGCTCGCCGCTGGCTCAGCGCTGCGTCGAAACCGGCATCGATTACGACATCCGCGGGATGGAAAAGCCTTCCGATCATGCGCCGGTATGGGCAACCTTTAAACCATAACTCTTCTTTGGGGCTCCGGCGCGGAGCCCCGCTATCCTGAGCAAAATCAATAAAGTGAACGGTATACATTGTCGCTCGCGGCAATTTACTATACTGTCGCGCGCACCCGGCGTTTCCTGCCGGACAAAACGAAGACAGGAGACCCTCATGCAAAAGAAGCCGTTACCCGACACGCTATAAACTGCTGTTTGCCGTACTCCTGTTTGCCCTGCTGGCATGGCTTGTTCAGCACGCCGGGCTGACGAGACTGTTCAGCCACCTTCACGATCTTCAATTGCTTATTCTGCACAGCGGTAGCGCAGGTTATGCGCTTTATATCCTGCTGTTTATCATCGCCACCTTATGTCTGATGCCAGGCAGCGCGTTAGTCATCGTCGGCGGTATGATATTCGGCCCCTGGTTGGGCACGCTACTCTCGCTTATCGCCGCGACTGTCGCCTCATCGCTGTCGTTCCTGCTGGCCCGCTGGCTGGGCCGCGAAGCGCTGCAGCGCTATTGCGGTCACCACGCCGTTTTTCAGGCTTTCGAGCGCGGTATTGCCCGCAGCGGCTGCGATTTTCTGATTTTCACCAGGCTGGTGCCGCTGTTCCCTTATAATCTGCAGAATTATGCCTATGGGCTAACGGCGATCCCCTTCTGGTCCTTTACATTTATCTCCACCATCGCCACCCTACCGGGATTGTTTATTTATACTTTTATGGCTAGTGAACTGGCCCGCGATGGCATCACCCTGGCTTTTATTGGCAAACTCAGCATCGCCGGCCTGATGCTCTTTGTATTAACTCAGGCCGCCAGGCGTTATGGCCGCTATAAACACATTAGTGTCGCCACATCCGCGGTAAGCGATAAAAATGGATAACAGAAAACGGCTGTGGCTCTTACGCGGCGCTATCATCCTGCTGGCACTGGCAGCGCTCGTCGGCTGGTGGTTAATACCGGGCGTACGCTCCTTTGTGCAACATAGCTTCAGCGCGTTTGCCACCCTCGATCAGCAAGCGCTGGAGCGTTTTATTCACGCTTATGGTCCGCTGGCAGCCCTGGTCTCTTTCGGGCTGATGATCCTGCAGGCGATTGTCGCGCCGCTGCCGGCATTTTTAATTACCTTTGCCAACGCTTCGCTGTTCGGCGCACTGTGGGGCGGCGTATTGTCATGGGTCAGCGCGATGGCTGGCGCGGCGTTGTGCTTTTTTATTGCCCGCGTACTGGGCCGTGAAGTGGTAGAAAAACTAACCGGCAAGGCGGTATTACAGAGCGTAGATGGTTTTTTTAGGCGCTACGGCAAGCACACCATCCTGGTTTGCCGCCTGCTGCCCTTCGTCCCTTTCGATCCGGTGAGTTACGCCGCTGGGCTAACCTCAATCCGCTTTCGCCATTTTATGTTTGCCACCGGCGTCGGCCAATTACCGGCGACTATCGTCTACTCGTGGGCCGGAAGCCTGCTGACGGGGGGGCTGTTCTGGCTGCTCAGCGGTTTATCTATTTTGTTCGCTTTAGCTATCGTAGTCGCGATAGTCAAAGCGCAATACGTTGCGCATCACAACAGGAAATCGCCATGAATCTACCGCCGTTAACGTCGATTCCATTGATCCTGCGCCCGCAGGCGTGGCTACACCGTCGCCATTATGGCGCGGTGCTCAGCCCTATCCGCTGGTGGGGGCGCATCCCGCTGGCGTTTTATCTGGTCTCCATGTTTGTCGGATATCTGGAACGCCGACGCTCGCCGCTCGATCCGCTGCTACGCTCGTTGGTGAGCGCCCGTATCGCCCAGCTGTGTCACTGTGAATTTTGCATTGATATCACCAGCATGAAACTGGCGCAGCGCGCAGGCGGCAGCGAAAAACTATTGGCGGTTAACGACTGGCGCAATAGCGGATTATTCAGCGATAGCGAACGGTTGGCACTGGAATATGCCGAAGCGGCGAGCATGACGCCGCCCGCCGTCGATGATGCGCTGCGCGCCCGGCTGGCGCAGCAGTTCGATGCTCAGGCGTTAACCGAACTAACCGCGCTGATCGGCCTGCAAAATTTATCCGCACGCTTTAATTCCGCACTGGCGATCCCGGCGCAAGGCCTGTGCCAAATCCCGAAGCCCGATGTTTCCGACACTCATCCCTAAGGAGTCAATATGCGCAGTCTGCGTTATTGTTTAATTTGGCTTGCCGCACTGCTGCTGGCCCCGACTCTCGCCAACGCCGACGAGAACTGGCAGAGCATCAGCCAGCAGGCGCGCGGCCAGACGGTGTGGTTCAACGCCTGGGGCGGCGACCCGGCGGTTAACCGTTACCTCGACTGGGTCAGCGCCGAGGTGAAACGGGATTACGCCGTCGATCTGCGTATTGTACATATCGCCGATGCCGCCGATGCGGTCAAGCGTATTCAGACCGAGGCGCGTGCCGGTCGTTCCCGCGGCGGTTCAATCGATTTATTGTGGGTTAATGGCGAGAATTTCCGCACGTTGAAGCAGGCGAATTTACTGCGCAGCGACTGGGCCGAGAAGCTGCCTAACTGGCGCTACGTCGATACGCGAAAACCGGTTCGGGAAGATTTCTCCATCGCCACCGACGGCGCGGAATCCCCGTGGGGCAGCGCGCAGCTGACTTTTATCGCCCGCCGATCGCAGCTGGCTGAACCACCGGACAGCGCACAGGCGCTACTGGCTTTCGCCACAGCACATCCAGGCAGCGTCACCTATCCGCGGCCGCCGGATTTTACCGGCACCGCTTTCCTTGAGCAGTTGCTGGTTGCGTTGACCGATCGGCCGGAGGCCCTGCGCCAGCCGCCGCAGGAGACAAGTTTCGCCGCGGTGACCGCGCCGCTTTGGGCCTATCTCGACAGGCTACACCCGCTGCTCTGGCGCCAGGGCCGCGATTTTCCGCTGTCGCCGGCGCGGATGGACGCGATGCTGGCGCAAGGCACGCTACAACTATCGCTGACCTTCAATCCGCTGCATGCGCAGCAAAAAGCCGCCAGCGGCGAACTTCCGCAAGACAGTTATAGCTTCGGTTTTAAACAAGGGATGCTCGGCAACGTGCATTTTGTCGCTATCCCCGCCAACGCCCGCGCGACGGCGGGCGCACAGGTGGTGGCTAACTTCCTGCTGTCGCCGCAGGCTCAGCTACGCAAAGCCGATCCACAGATCTGGGGCGATCCCAGCGTACTGGAGCCCGAAAAACTCAACGACGCCCAGCGCGCCGCATTTTACGCCGTGCAGCCGAAAGCGACGCCGCCGATGCTGGCTGAACCGCACGCCGCCTGGGTTGACGCGCTGGAGCAGGAATGGTTGCGCCGCTACGGTACCCACTAATTGCGCTGACGTGGGGAGCGATAGCGCTTATCTATCTCCCCCTGCTTCCCGCCGCCGCGCTGATGGCGATACCTGCCGTCGACGCCGCGGCCTGGCGGGCGCTATTTAGCGATCCGCAGTTGCCGCAGGCGCTGGCGGCGACGCTAGTCTCTACGCTGCTGGCGGTGGGCGGCGCGCTGTTCATCACCCTGATGGTGATTGGCGCATTATGGCCAGCTACTGGCTGGCAGCGCCTGGCGAGAAGATTACCGCTGCTGCTGGCGGTACCCCATGTCGCCTTCGCCACCGCCGCCTTGCTGCTATTTGCCGAAGGCGGCTGGCTGTATCGTCTGTTTCCCGCGTTGAGCCCACCGGTCGATCGCTACGGTATCGGGCTGGGCCTGACAATGGCGGTTAAAGAGAGCGCTTTTTTACTGTGGGTGGCGTATGGCGTACTGGGTGAAAAACAGCTGGCGGCCCAAAGCGTAGTGATGAAAACCCTCGGCTACAACCGCTGGCAATGTCTGCAGTGGATTATTGTGCCGGCACTGCTGCCATCGATGAGCCTTGTTCTGCTGGCCACCGTCGCCTGGAGTTTGTCGGCGGTGGATGTCGCTTTGGTGATCGGTCCGGGAAATCCGCCAACGCTGGCGGTACTGGCGTGGCAATGGCTTAATCAGGGCGATCCGCTGCAACAGGCGAAAGGCGCGCTGGCCAGCCTGCTGCTGCTGGCGTTCACGTTAATCTTCGCGGCCATCGCATCGGCAGGCTGGCGCCGTTGGCGGCAAACTATTCCCGCACTATGCGACAAGCGCGCCGCCCCCGCCAACGCTGCGACCGGACGTATTCTGGCGCAGGCGGTACCCGCCTGCGGTCTGGTTTGCGCGTTGTTGTTGGCTGGCATTTCGCAATGGACGCAGCCAACGGCTGAGGCGATCGGCAACAGCCTCTGGCTGGCGTTAGGTGCGGCGATACTGGGGGCCGCGCTGTGCCTGCTGTGGCTGGAATTCGGCCCCGCCAGATATAACGGACTCTGGCTGCCATTAATCATCCCGACGCTGCCGCTTGCCGATGGTCAATATCAATTAGCGCTCGTGGGCTGGTTCGACGGTCAATTGATGACGGTATTATGGGGGCATCTGTTATGGGTCGTGCCATGGATGCTGTTTATCCTCTCCCCGGCTTGGCGCAATCTGGATCCACGGTTGCTCTTGATTGCCCGTACGCTTGGCTGGCGGCGCGGACACCTGTTCTGGTGGGTCAAACTGCCGTCAATGGCGCGACCGCTGCTTACCGCGCTGGCGGTCGGGTTTTCGGTGAGTATCGCGCAATATCTGCCGACCGTGTGGCTCGGCGGCGGACGGACGCCGACGTTGACCAGCGAAGCGGTCGCGCTGAGCAGCGGCGGCGACAGTACGCGGCTTGCCGCACAAGCGCTGTGGCAATTGCTGCTACCGGCGATCTGCTTTATGGTTACTGCGCTGATAGCCTGGTTTATAGGCCGTCGCCGCCGGGGATTACGCTAATGCTAACCGTTCACAATCTGACATTAACCCTCCACCGCCAACCGCTGTTGTGTGGGGTAAATTTTTCTGTCGCCCCCGGCGAGGTGTTGGCGCTGATGGGCCCTTCCGGCAGCGGTAAATCAACCCTTTTCGCCTGGATGATCGGCGCGCTTGCCGACACCTTTCGCGCCGAAGGTGAATTATGGCTCAACAAACGCCGCTGCGACGGGCTCGCCACTGAAGCGCGACGCATTGGCATCCTGTTTCAGGATGCGCTACTGTTTGACCACTTCAGCGTGGGGCACAATTTACAGCTCGCCCTGCCCGCTGAGATCCGCGGCGCGGCGCGCCAGAGCGAAGTTGAGCAAGCGCTGGCGCGCGCTGGCATGCCGGGGTTCGCCTCGCGCGATCCGGCCACGCTCTCCGGCGGACAGCGCGCGCGCGTCAGCCTGCTGCGCGCCCTGCTGGCGAGGCCGCAAGCGCTGCTGCTGGATGAGCCTTTTAATCGCCTGGATGCAGAACTTCGCGCCGATTTTCGCCAGTGGGTGTTTGCGGAAATTGACCGGCTGGCAATCCCGGCGGTGCTGGTGACTCACGACAGCCAGGATCTCCCACCGGGCGGACGCTGTATTAATATTGCCGCCTGGCAGGCAAATTCCGCCTAACCTGCGTTATCGCAAAGAAATTCCCTTATCAGGAGCAGAGAATGAGCCCTCCTCTTTCTACCGTCGGGCATTTCGATGAAACGTGTTTCTCAATTGACCGCACTCGCCCTGCTCATGGGGCTTGCTGCTTCTTCTACTTTCGCCGCTGATACCATGCCAACGCTGGACTTTTCAACGCTGCAACAGCAGCACGGCATAGCGATAGATACCCGCCTCAGCGCTTTCTATAACGGTTGGCCGCAAAGCGCCAACGGCCCACAGGGCCATGAACCGCAGGCGCTAAACCTCTCCGCTACCTGGCTTGGCGCAATGAGCGACGAACAACTGCGCGCATGGGCTACTCAGCACCGGCTGCAGGCCGATACGCCAATCGCGTTATATGGCGGCGCTGACGATAACGCCAGGGTTGCGGCGCGCTTGAAAGAAGCCGGATTCACCAAACTCAGCACCCTTAGCGACGCTTTCAGTCAGGGCGAGCGCCTGCAGAAGCTGCCGCACTTTGAGCAGCTGGTGTATCCGCAGTGGATCCACAATTTACAGCAAGGTAAAACCGTTACCGCCGCCCCGCAGGGCGACTGGAAACTGTTTGAAGTGGCCTGGGGGGCGCCGAAATTTTATCTGCTGAATCACATTCCTGGCGCCGGTTATATCGATACCAATGAAGTGGAAAGCGAGCCGCTGTGGAACAAAGTGTCCGATGAACAGCTAAAAGCGATGCTGGCTAAACACGGTATTCGCCATGACACCACGGTGATTCTGTACGGCCGCGACGTCTACGCCGCCGCGCGCGTCGCGCAGATCATGCTGTATGCCGGGGTGAAAGATGTCCGCCTGCTCGACGGAGGTTGGAAAAGCTGGTCCGACGCGAATCTGCCGGTCGAGCGCGGCATGCCAGCGAAAGAAAAAACGGTGACCGATTTCGGCGCGCCGATCCCCGGTCAGCCGCAGTTAATGCTCAATACCGAACAGGCGCGTGGGTTACTACACCGGCAGGATGCGTCGCTGGTCAGCGTCCGTTCGTGGCCGGAATTTATCGGCACCACCAGCGGCTATAGCTACATCAAGCCGAAGGGCGATATTGCTGGCGCCCGCTGGGGTCATGCCGGCAGCGATTCCACCCATATGGAAGACTTCCATAATCCGGACGGTACCATGCGCAGCGCCGATGATATCGCGGCGATGTGGAAACAGTGGAACATTCTGCCCAACCAGCAGGTCTCGTTTTACTGTGGCACAGGCTGGCGCGCCTCGGAGACCTTCATGTACGCCAGAGCGATGGGCTGGAAAAACGTCTCCGTTTATGACGGCGGCTGGTACGAATGGAGCGGTAATCCGCAAAATCCGGTAGCCACCGGCGAACGTGGCCCGGACAGCAGCAAATAATCCGCCTACTGAGGGAGGTTGTGGCTTTGCGCCTCCCTCAGCGTCAGGTAGCCGCTCCAGATACGGGTGAAGGTCGTCAGCCAGCATAACGCGCCGAAACACCACGCCAGCCAGGTGAAGTGCGCCGGAAACAGGCAACACAGCACAAATAGCAGGATTGTCTCCGTTCCTTCAGTCAACCCGCCAAGATAATAAAATGATTTATGCGCATAGCCCGGATTGGCAATTTGATGCTTTGCCGCGAGGGTCGCAAACGCCAGGAAACTGCTGCCGGTGCCGATAAACGCAAACAGCAGCCAGCCGCCCGCCAGCGCATTTTGCGCCGGGTCGGCAACAATAAAACCGAACGGCACCAGTGCGTAAAACAAAAAATCGAGCGAGATATCCAGAAATCCGCCGGCGTCGCTGAGGCCGCGCCGCCGCGCCAGCGCGCCATCCAGGCCATCCAGCAACCGGTTCAGCACAATGGCCGCCAGCGCGGCGCCGTACCAGCCGAGCGCCAGAAACGGCAGCGCCAGCACGCCGATAGCAAAACCGAAAAGCGTCAGGCCGTCAGGGGAGATCCCCGGACGATCGAGCACGCGGGCGATGGCATTCAGTACGGGCTTCAATCGGGGATGCAGGCGGCTATCAAGCACGGTGACGCTCCATCAGGCTAAAAGGTTGTCGGGACAGGGGAAAGACGGAGATAATACGCCATTATAAGCAAGGCCGGTATTTGAATGATTCAGGACAACTATGCAAAAAATCATTGATGTTGTCGCCGCGATTATCGAACGCGACGGTAAAATCCTGCTGGCGCAGCGCCCGCCGCATGCCGATCAGCCAGGGCTGTGGGAGTTCGCCGGCGGCAAAGTCGAACATGGCGAAAGCCAGCCGCAGGCGTTAGCGCGCGAACTGGAAGAGGAGTTGGCTATCGTTGCGAGGCCAACCCGCTATATCGCCAGCCATCAACGGGAAGTCTCCGGACGTTTGATCCACCTGCATGCCTGGTGGATTGGCGAGTTTAGCGGTGAACCGGTCGCTCATTACCATAGCGAACTGCGCTGGTGTACGCCGTCGCAAGCATTAGAATTTGATCTGGCGCCAGCGGATATTCCTCTGCTGAATGCCTTTATCGCTCAACAGGCAGGTTAGTTTCTTCCCCCCATCTTCGGCCTGGGTCATCGTTTTTAGTTATGACCCTTGTCGGATTATAAATTTTTCTCCGCGCTCAATTTTTCCTTGTCAGCCTAACTATTTCCGGTGTTATAGTCGGAAAATCGGCTTTTTCAAGGCCGTGTATAAAAAATAACAAGCAACCACAACCGTAAGGGGAAATTACATCTATGGATCAGGCGTGTACTCTGGAAAGTTTTCTCGCCCGCGTTCAACAGCGCGACCCGCATCAAACTGAATTCGCCCAAGCCGTCCGCGAAGTGATGACCACTCTGTGGCCGTTCCTTGAACAGAATCCGCGCTATCGTCAGCTCAATTTGCTGGAACGCCTGGTCGAACCGGAGCGCGTCATCCAGTTCCGCGTCGTCTGGGTTGACGATCGCAATCAGGTTCAGGTTAACCGCGCCTGGCGCGTGCAGTTCAACTCCGCGATTGGCCCGTACAAAGGCGGCATGCGCTTCCACCCGTCGGTCAACCTGTCGATCCTTAAGTTCCTGGGCTTCGAACAGACCTTCAAAAACGCCCTCACCACGCTGCCGATGGGCGGCGGTAAAGGCGGCAGCGATTTCGACCCGAAAGGTAAAAGCGACGGCGAAGTGATGCGCTTCTGCCAGGCCTTGATGACGGAACTGTATCGTCACCTCGGCCCGGACACTGACGTTCCGGCGGGCGACATCGGCGTTGGCGGCCGCGAAGTCGGCTTTATGGCCGGCATGATGCGCAAGCTTTCCAACAATAGCGCCTGCGTCTTCACCGGCAAAGGTCTCTCCTTCGGCGGCAGTCTCATCCGCCCGGAGGCTACCGGTTACGGTCTGGTTTACTTTACAGAAGCGATGCTCAAGCGCCACGGCCTGGGCTTCGAAGGGATGCGCGTCGCGGTATCCGGATCCGGCAACGTGGCGCAGTTCGCCATTGAGAAAGCCATGGAATTCGGCGCGCGCGTCATTACCGCTTCCGATTCCAACGGTACGGTGGTAGACGAAGCCGGCTTCACTAAAGAAAAACTGGCCCGTCTGATCGACATTAAAGAGCGCAGCCACGGTCGCGTTGCCGACTACGCACGCGAATTCGGTCTAACCTACCTCGAAGGCCAGCAGCCGTGGTCAGTGCCGGTAGATATTGCGCTGCCGTGTGCGACCCAGAACGAACTGGACGTCGATGCCGCGCAAATGCTGATCGCCAATGGCGTTAAAGCGGTTGCCGAAGGCGCCAACATGCCCACCACCATTGCCGCCACCGATCTATTCCTCGATGCTGGCGTGCTGTTCGCGCCGGGCAAAGCTGCCAACGCCGGCGGTGTCGCCACATCCGGCCTTGAAATGGCGCAGAACGCCGCGCGTATGGGCTGGAAAGCGGAGAAAGTGGATGCGCGTCTGCATCACATCATGCTGGATATTCACCACGCCTGCGTCGAGTACGGCGGTGAAGAGAAGCAGACCAACTACGTCCGCGGCGCCAATATCGCCGGCTTCGTCAAGGTCGCTGACGCCATGCTGGCGCAGGGTGTGATTTAATCTGTGTCTTTATCCCCGACGCCCGACGTCGGGGATATCAACGCTACTCCATGGTAATCACCACTTTCCCCAGGTGATTACCGCTATCGAGGCAGGCATGCGCCTGCGCGATTTCAGCCATCGGATAGCTGGCGTAAATCAGCGGTTTACATTTACCCTGCGACAGCAATGGCCAGACATGGTGCTGTAGCGCCTGAGCGATCTGCCTTTTTTCTTCCGCGCTTCGTCCGCGCATCGTTGAACCGGTCACGGTCGCGCGCTTGAGCATCAAGGTTTGAATATCAACATCATGGGCGATTCGCCCGCCCATAAAGCCGATAATCACCAGCCGCCCATCTCGCTTCAGTAGTTCCAGATTACGATTAAAATAGGGGCCACCCACGATATCGAGAATAACGTCGACGCCTTTACCATCGGTCAGTTGATTGATTTTCTCGGCGAAATCATCGGTTTTGTAATTGATAGCCGTGGCAAAAGGACGCAACGCCGCCACTTTTTCTTCCTGCCCAACGGTGGTATAGACTTTCATACCTAACTCATGACACAGCAGGATCGCCGTTGTCCCGATGCCGCTGGCCCCGCCGTGAATCAGCACGCTTTCATGAGGTTGCGCCCTGCCCAGCTGAAACAGGTTGGCCCACACGGTAAAGAAAGTTTCAGGTATCGCCGCCGCTTCGCTAAAACTCAGCCCAGGCGGTATTGGCAACGTTTGCCCCGCCGGTACCGCGCAATACTCCGCATAGCCGCCACCGTTGGTCAGGGCGCAAACCTTATCGCCGGGATGAAAATCCGTCACCTGCGCTCCTACCGCCACAACCACTCCAGCGACTTCCAGCCCCGGTATCGGCGTTACCCCTTCCGGCATCGGATAAACGCCCTGCCGCTGTAAGATATCCGGCCGATTGACGCCAGCGGCTTTCACCTGGATCAGGACGTCGTTATCACCAACCGAAGGGATGTCGCCTTCACCAATCTGAAGAACCTCCGGGCCGCCCGGGTGACTAATTGAGATATATTTCACTGCTCCCCCTCATCAGATTGCTGTTACTTTGCATATTCGTCGAGCAACGCTTTTGCCGCCAGTTGACCGAGCGCATTTGCCGCAAAAGGACTGTCCCCGGTCAGCACTTTACGATCCTGATGCACACGACCTTTAATATCGCTGTTTACGATTTCCAGCCCCATCGCTTTCAGCGCTTCGCCAAAATACCAGGTCAGGTGACCTGGCATATAGCCGATATCCGGCGTTTGTTTATCGGCGGCATCCGGAAACGCGCAAATGGCATAACCGTTTAACGGATTCTTCCCATGACGTAATGCGAGAAACGCCGCCGGGCCGTGACAGAGCGAAATCACAAACCGATCGTGCCGCAGCGCCCAGCGCAGCGTTTCGGCGACGGCTTCGCTCTCCGGCAGGCCGATAAGCGCACCGTGGCCACCGGGAATAAATACCGCCGCATAGTCGCTATCAGCCCCCAATTGCCCCACAACATCTGAAAGCGCCAGCGGCTGGCGGAACTGCGGCAGATAACGCTCGAAGAACGGCATAATCTTTTGGTCTTCGCGCGGCATCGCCCAGTATTCGAACTTGACCATTTGCCCGGAGAGCGTCGCAATATCAAAATCGAAACCTGCGGCGTGCAGATGGTACATCGGCAGCAGCGTCTCTACCGGATGATTACCGGTCGAAAAGAGCGTGCCGTTATCGGTAGGCAGGTAACGTTCATCGGCGGCGATAACCAGCACTTTCCGCCGCCCGCGATACCCTGAAGCATAATCAGCGCCGCTGAGATCGGACACTGGGCTGGTAAACTGACTAAGGGAGTAGGCTGAAGGGAAAAAAGCATTCTCTTCAGCGTGGTCAACTTGCGGTTGTTTACTGATTTGTTCGCTCATCATCTTTTCCTTTTTATCCCTTCTTTAACATCAATAACCCTATTTTAGAGCAGGGAGGCAGAAATGATATGTGGGAAAACCCTCATCCGGGTTAAGCGCCCTCAGGCGGAAGTGCGTTTTAGCTAAGCCCCTCGTGGCGAGGGGCGAAGAAAATTATTGCGGACTTTCCGGCGCGATGTCCGCCTCCGGCTTTTTCCCTTTCGGCTTGCCTTTCCCTTTACTAAACGACTTTTTCGCTCCGCCTGGCGCGACCAGCCCGCGGAACTGGCGCACCGGCGTGCTCCGCGCCTGATCGATAAGCTGGAACAGCGTCCCCACCAGCGGCTGCATAAAGTCCTGATAGCGGCACTGTTTTTCGCTGATTTGCGTCAATACCGATTCCCAGTGGGCGGTCATATCCGGGCGCGCGGCCATTTCCGGCAGAGAATGGATTAGCGCCCGACCGGCATCCGATGAGTGGATATAGCGCCCCTTTTTATTCAGGAAACCGCGCTTAAACAGCAGCTCAATAATCCCGGCGCGGGTCGCTTCCGTCCCCAGACCGTCGGTTGCGCGGAGGATCTTTTTCAGTTCTTTATCCTGCACAAAGCGGGCAATACCGGTCATCGCCGACAGTAACGTCGCGTCGGTAAAGTGGCGCGGCGGCTGGGTTTGTCGCTCCACCACTTCACCTTTTTCGCACAATAGCTCATCGCCTTTGGCGACCACCGGCAGCGGCGTACCGTCGTTCTCTTCGTCGCGCTCTTTGTTACCAAGCAGCGCGCGCCAGCCCGCTTCGGCGAGGAAGCGCGCCTTGGCGACAAATTTGCCGTTAGCAATATCAAGGTCAATCTGGCACTTGCGGAACACCGCATCCGGGCAGAACTGCATCAGATACTGACGAGCGATCAGGTTGTATACCTTCTCTTCGTTATCGTTGAGCTTGACCTGACTGCTGCGCGCGGTCGGGATAATGGCGTGGTGCGCATCGACCTTTTTATCATCCCAACAGCGGTTGCGGATCTCCGGATCCATCACCGGTTGCGGCAGCAGATCCGGCGCATGGACGCTAATCGCATTCAGTACCGCATGGCGGCCGGCAAAATGTTCCTCCGGCAGGTAGCGGCTATCCGAGCGCGGATAGGTAATCAGTTTGTGGGTCTCATACAGCTTCTGGCAGATATCCAGCACGTTCTGGGCGCTGAAGCCGAAACGTTTGGCCGCTTCGATCTGTAACGCCGACAGTGAAAACGGTAGCGGCGCCGGTTCGGAATCGCGCTTATCGTTATAGCCGGTCACGATTGCCGGCTGGCCTTCAATGCGTTTAACCACATGCTCGGCCAGCGGGCGATGCAGTAAACGCCCCTCTTCATCCTGATAGGGTTCGCAGGCTTCGCTCGGCACCCAGGTGGCGATAAACCGCTCGTCTTGCGGCGTGACAATATGCGCTTTGACGTCAAAGAAATCTTTGGCGACGAAGTTCTCGATCTCTTCATCGCGACGCACCACCAGCCCCAACACCGGCGTCTGTACGCGACCAACCGACAACACTCCCTGATAGCCGGCATTACGCCCGAGAATGGTGTAGGCGCGGGTCATGTTGATGCCATACAGCCAGTCGGCGCGAGCGCGGGCCAGCGCCGACACGCACAGCGGGACAAACTCGCTATTCGCGCGCAGGCGGTTAATCGCCCGCTCAACCGCCTGTGGGTTGAGGTCGTTAATCAGGCAACGCTGCACCTGCTGGCGCTTTTCCGGCGCCAGCTGCAGGTAGTCCAGCACCTCATCGACCAGCAGTTGCCCTTCTCTATCCGGGTCGCCCGCGTGAACCACTTCCTGCGCCTCGCCAAGCAGGCGCTTGATGACGTTCAGCTGTTTCGTGACCGACGGTTTTGGTTGCAGTTGCCACTTTTCCGGAACGATAGGTAGATCGAGCAGGTTCCAGCGCGCGTAGCGTCCGTCGTAAACATCCGGCTGCGCCTGCTCCAGCAGGTGACCGATACACCAGGTGACCACCTGCCCGTTGCCGCACTCAATAAAGCCATCGCCTTTGCGATGCGGTTTCGGCAACACATCGGCGATAGCGCGACCGAGACTCGGTTTTTCTGCAATAAACAACCGCATCTAATCAACGGATCTCGATCATTGGACGCCCGCCGCGGGCGGTGACCAGCTCGCCAATGGCGGCAAGCTTAATGCCAAATTCCGCGGTAGCGGCCTGGACTTCGGCTTCGGCTTCCGGCGTGACCGCCAGCAGCAGGCCGCCGGAAGTTTGCGGATCGCACAGCAGATCGCGCCATTCCGCCGGCATCTCGCCCATCAAATGACCGTAGCTGGCAAAGTTGCGTCCGGTGCCGCCCGGCACCGCTCCGGCGGCAATGTAAGCTTCAACGCCCGGGAGTTTAGGGATATCGGCGTAGTTTAGTTGCGCCTGAACGCCCGCGCCGCGGCAGACTTCGCTGAGATGCCCCAGCAGGCCGAAACCGGTGACGTCGGTCATCGCTTTTACCCCTTCGATATTGGCAAATGCGGCGCCGGCAAGGTTCATCTGGCACATGGTTTCCGTCGCCAGCCCTTGATGTTCCGGCTTCAGCAACGATTTCTTCTCGGCGGTAGTCAGCACGCCAATACCCAGTGGTTTGGTCAGATACAGCTTGCAGCCCGCCTGCGCGGTGCTGTTTTTCTTGATACGTTCGGTTGGCACCACGCCAGTCACCGCGAGCCCGAAAATCGGTTCCGGCGCATCGATGGAGTGACCGCCCGCCAGCGCAATCCCGGCCTGCTGGCAGGCAAAACGCCCGCCTTCAACCACTTCGCGAGCAATCTCCGGCGCCAGCGTGTTGATTGGCCAGCCAAGTATCGCAATCGCCATAATCGGTTTGCCGCCCATGGCGAAAATGTCGCTGATGGCGTTAGTCGCCGCGATACGGCCAAAATCAAAAGGATTATCGACGATCGGCATGAAAAAATCGGTGGTGCTGATGATCGACGTCCCGTTACCCAGATCGTAGACCGCCGCATCGTCGCTGGTTTCGTTGCCGACAAGCAGGTTCGGGTCGACAAACTTCGCCTGCTCGCTATGCAGAATGGTTTCCAGCACTTTAGGGGAAATTTTACAACCGCAACCGGCTCCGTGGCTGTATTGCGTTAAACGAATAGCTTGCTCGCTCATGGACATCTCCTGTCATTGCAATCCCGCTATGGTAGCGCCCAAACGGCAAGGTGATAAGTGCGACAGTCCGAAATCGCGAGTGGTTGCTCATTAAGCAGACAAATATGCGTTTTTGCGATACCGAACAATTTTTTCAACGCCATTTTAACTTTTACTTACAGATGACAAAAATGTGACTAAAAACAAAACCATTGTTCTGGACATATAACACCGTAAGGAAATGTAGATGAAAAAGCGCGTTCTCGCCCTCTGCCTCGCCAGCCTGTTTTCCGTTAACGCTTTCGCGCTGGTCCCTGCCGGCAATGATGCGACCACCAAACCGGATCTCTATTATCTGAAAAATGCACAGGCCATCGATAGCCTGGCGCTGTTGCCGCCGCCGCCGGAAGTTGGCAGCATCGCATTTTTAAACGATCAGGCGATGTATGAGAAAGGACGGCTGCTGCGCAATACCGAACGCGGCAAGCTGGCGGCTGAAGATGCTAACCTGAGCGCCGGCGGCGTCGCGAATGCCTTCTCCAGCGCTTTTGGTTCGCCCATCACCGAAAAAGACGCGCCGCAGTTACATAAGCTGCTGACAAATATGATTGAGGATGCCGGCGATCTGGCCACCCGCAGCGCGAAAGAGAAATATATGCGCATTCGCCCGTTTGCGTTCTACGGCGTTTCAACCTGTAACACTACCGAGCAGGACAAGCTGTCGAAAAACGGATCTTACCCTTCCGGTCATACCTCTATCGGTTGGGCAACCGCGCTAGTACTGGCGGAGATCAATCCGCAGCGGCAAAACGAAATTCTCAAACGCGGCTATGAGTTGGGCGAAAGCCGGGTTATCTGCGGCTATCATTGGCAGAGCGACGTCGATGCAGCGCGGATAGTCGGCTCGGCGGTGGTGGCGACCCTGCATACCAACCCGGCCTTCCAACAGCAGTTGCAGAAAGCAAAGGATGAATTCGCCAAAACGCAGAAGTAACGTCATCGCCGTTGAACTCCCGGAGGCGGCGCGCTGCGCCTTCTCCGGGCTACTAAATCGCACAGCGCTGTAGCCCCGGTAAGCGGCCGCGCCACCGGCGTAACAAGCACTGACTCAGAAGCGCGTGACGAACGGCGCGGTATCCGGACGCGTAAACGTGGTTGATGCTTTTAACTGCGGCGTGCCAAGGTAGAGGAAACCGACAATTTTGTCCTGTTCGCGGCAGCCAAAGCCTTCGCGGACAACCGGACTCTCGGTTAACGCACCGCTACGCCAGATACCGTTATAGCCCTGAGCCACTGCGGCCATTTGCATCGCCATCACCGCACATCCCGCGGACATCTCCTGTTCCCACAGCGGTACCTTCGGATGTTCTTCGCAGCGTGCGACTACCGCGATAATCAACGGCGCACGGAACGGCGCATTACGTGCTTTTTCAATGGCTTTTTCATCCTGCCCGGCGGCCATCGCCCCTTTTTCCAGCAGTTGGCTAAAGCGTTCGCGGCCATCATCGGCAATAATAAAGAACCGCCACGGTTGTAACGTGCCGTGATCCGGCGCACGCATCCCCGCGTGAAGGATATTTTCCAGCTGTTCACCAGCCGGAGCCGGATCGGTCAGGCGCGACGCGCTGCGGCGATTTACCAGTAGTTCGAGAGCATCCATCTGTGTAACTCCTGTGATGTCATTTTGCATAAAATTAACATGCGCATGGATTTTGTTACAGCCCGATGGGTGATTCCTGCTGACAAGCGTCGGCACTCTCTTTAGGATAGCCAGACGCGGCAGCCCCTGCGGCTGACCCATCATCAAAATATTAGGGAGAATACATGCGAACCCTTTGGCGATTTCTTGCCGGATTTTTTAAATGGACATGGCGAATACTCAATTTCATTCGCCAATTCGCGCTGAACCTGGTGTTCCTGGTGTTAGTGCTGATTTGCGTCGGCATCTGGGCACAGTTTAGCAGCAGCACCGCGGAACATACCGCACGCGGCGCGCTGCTGATGGACATCACCGGCGTGGTCGTTGATAAGCCTTCCGCCAGCAGCAAGCTCGGGGTCATTGGCCGCCAGCTGTTCGGCGCCAGTTCCGATCGTCTGCAGGAGAACTCGCTGTTCGATATCGTACAGACGATTCGCCAGGCGAAAGACGACCGTAATATCACCGGTATCGTACTGGATCTGAAAAACTTCGTCGGCGGCGATCAGCCCTCGATGCAGTATATCGGTAAAGCGCTACGCGAGTTCCGCGACAGCGGTAAACCGGTATATGCCGTAGGTAGCAGCTACACCCAGGGGCAATACTATCTGGCGAGTTTCGCCAATAAAATTTGGCTCTCGCCGCAGGGTGAAGTCGACCTGCACGGCTTTGCCACCAACGGCCTGTATTACAAGTCGCTGCTGGATAAACTGAAAGTCTCGACCCATGTTTTCCGCGTCGGTACTTACAAATCCGCCGTCGAGCCGTTTATTCGCGACGACATGTCGCCGGCTGCGCGTGAAGCGGACAGCCGTTGGATCGGCGAACTGTGGCAGAACTATCTCAACACCATTGCCGCTAACCGCCAGATCACCGCGCAGCAGCTGTTCCCCGGTGCTCAGGGCGTGATCGACGGCCTGCGTAAAGTTGATGGCGATACCGCGAAATACGCGCTGGATAACAAGCTGGTCGACGAGCTGGCCACCTCGACGGAAGTGGAAAAAGCGCTGACTAAGCAGTTTGGCTGGAGCAAAGCGGATAACAACTATCGCGCCATCAGCTACTACGATTACAACGTCAAAGCGCCTGCTGAACAGGGTTCAGCGGTAGCGGTTATCTTTGCGAACGGTGCCATCATGGATGGTGAAGAAACGCCGGGTAACGTCGGCGGCGACACCACCGCGGCGCAAATCCGCGACGCGCGTCTGGATCCGAAAGTGAAAGCGATCGTTCTGCGCGTCAACAGTCCTGGCGGCAGCGTCAGCGCCTCGGAGGTCATCCGCGAAGAACTGGCGGCGGCTAAAGCGGCGGGTAAACCGGTGGTGGTCTCAATGGGCGGCATGGCGGCATCCGGCGGTTACTGGATCTCCACCCCTGCGGATTACATCGTGGCGAACCCGAGCACCCTTACCGGCTCCATCGGTATCTTCGGCGTGATTAACACGGTGGAAAATACGCTCGGTTCGATTGGCGTTCATACCGATGGCGTCGCCACTTCGCCACTGGCCGATGTCTCAACCACCAAATCGCTACCGCCGGAAGTGCAGCAGTTAATACAGCTGAGCATCGAAAATGGCTATAAGCGCTTTATCACCCTGGTGGCTAATGCGCGTAAGAGCACGCCGGAGAAGATTGACCAAATCGCACAAGGCCATGTCTGGACCGGTGAAGACGCCAAAGCCAATGGTCTGGTAGATAGCCTCGGCGATTTCGACGATGCGGTGGCGAAAGCCGCGGAGCTGGCGAAACTGAAGCAATGGCATATCACCTGGTATCAGGAAGAACCGACGTTCTTTGCGATGGTGATGGATAGTCTGACCGGTTCGGTGCGCGCTGCTCTGCCGGCCGCGATTCAGGCATACCTGCCTGCGCCGGTTGCGGCAGCCGCGGACGTTGTGAAAACGGAAAGCGATAAACTGGCGGCATTTAACGATCCGCAGAACCGCTATGCCTTCTGTCTGACCTGCGCCAATATTCGTTAATTCCCCGTCTGCCCCCACCGTGGGGCAGCGTTTCAACGACATTAAATTCAAGCGCTTCTCTGCAACTCCCAGGGTTAGCGCTTTATTTTTTTGCCTGCCACTTTATACTGCGCCTGTTCACGTCCAACCTAAGCGATGCTATGCAAAAGAAATCGATTTACGTTGCCTACACCGGTGGGACCATCGGTATGCAGCGCTCCGATCACGGTTATATCCCCGTTTCCGGCCACCTGCAGCGCCAGCTGGCGCTAATGCCCGAGTTCCACCGCCCGGAGATGCCGGACTTCACTATTCATGAATATGCGCCGTTGATGGACTCGTCTGATATGACGCCGGAAGACTGGCAGCATATCGCTGACGACATTCGCGACCACTACGACCAGTACGATGGTTTTGTTATCCTGCACGGCACCGATACCATGGCCTTCACCGCTTCGGCGCTGTCGTTCATGCTGGAGAACTTAGGTAAGCCGGTCATTGTGACAGGGTCACAAATCCCACTAGCCGAGCTGCGTTCCGATGGGCAAATCAATTTGCTCAATGCGCTGTATGTCGCCGCCAACTACCCGATCAATGAAGTTTCTCTATTCTTCAATAATCGTCTGTATCGCGGCAACCGCACGACCAAGGCCCACGCAGACGGTTTTGATGCCTTTGCTTCGCCAAACCTGGCGCCGCTGCTGGAAGCCGGCATCCATATCCGCCGTCTCGGTACCCCGCCCGCGCCGCACGGAAAGGGCGAGCTGATCGTCCACCCCATTACGCCGCAGCCTATCGGCGTGGTCACTATCTATCCTGGGATTTCTGCCGATGTGGTGCGTAATTTCCTGCGTCAGCCGGTGAAAGCGCTGATCCTGCGCTCCTATGGCGTAGGCAATGCGCCGCAGAACGGCGAGTTTATTCAGGTCCTGGCGGAAGCCAGCCAGCGCGGTATTGTGGTGGTGAACCTGACGCAATGCATGTCGGGTAAGGTGAATATGGGTGGCTATGCCACCGGCAACGCGCTGGCGCAGGCCGGAGTCATTAGTGGTTTTGATATGACCGTGGAAGCGACGCTGACAAAGCTACACTATCTGCTCAGTCAGAACCTTGATGGTGCGGCCATTCGAAACGCCATGCAGCAAAACCTGCGCGGCGAGCTGACCCCCGATGAATAAGGAACATGCTATGAGCCACCGCGCGCTGCTATTGGTCGACCTGCAAAACGATTTCTGCGCTGGCGGCGCACTCGCCGTCCCCGAAGGCGACAGCACCATTGATATCGCAAATCAGCTGATCGACTGGAGCCTGGCGCGCGGCGACGCCATCATCGCAAGCCAGGACTGGCATCCGGCCAACCATGGTAGCTTTGCCAGTCAGCATCAGGCGGAACCCTATGCCCAGGGCGAGCTTGATGGCCTGCCGCAGACTTTCTGGCCCGATCACTGCGTGCAGCATAGCGATGGCGCCGCGCTGCAGCCGCTACTCAAACAGCAGGCTATTAACGCCGTGTTTCATAAAGGGCAAAATCCGGTAATCGACAGCTACAGCGCGTTTTTCGACAACGGTCACCGGCAGAAAACCGAATTGGATGGCTGGCTGCGCGCGCACGGCGTGACGGAGCTGAACATTCTCGGCCTCGCGACGGATTACTGCGTTAAGTTTACCGTGCTTGATGCGCTGGATTTGGGCTACACCGTCAACGTGATCACCGACGGCTGTCGCGGCGTCAACCTGCAGCCGCAGGACAGCGCCGTTGCCTTTATGGAAATGGCCGCCGCCGGAGCTACGCTCTACACCCTTGATGACTGGCTGGAAACCCAGCCCTGACCTCACGCCCGGCGCACCTCACGCCGGGCGGTATTTACCGCCTCGTTGACCTCGATAAATTGAGCTGTCTCGCAGTTTCCCCGGATAAGGGCTGATACTGTGGACAGGCTGTTTTTTCGCCACGCCATCTCCGTGGCGTGTGCTTATTTATACCCTAAATAATTCAAGTTGTAGAAAGGCGGCAAGGGCGCGAATCCCCAGGAGCATAGATAACTATGTGACTGGGGTGAGTGCACGCTGCCAAAGCATCTGCAGCTTGAAGTATGACGGGTATATCATTGTCAAAGAGGAACTCCGATGAAACTTTTGCCCTTGCTGGCAGCATTACCCCTGCTCTGCGCCTCTGTCGTTTCCGCGCAATCTTTCATGTCGGTCGGCTACTTCAACGGCGGCGGCGACGTCACCGCAGGCCCCGGCGGCGATATCGACAAGCTGGATGTCCGACAAATAACCCACCTTAACTACTCGTTCGGGCTTATCTACAACGATGAAAAAGACGAGACCAACGACGCGCTGAAAGATCCTGAGCATCTCCATCAAATCTGGCTGTCGCCAAAAGTACAGGCGGATTTACAAAAACTGCCGGCGCTACGCCAGCAAAATCCCGATCTGAAAGTCCTGCTCTCCGTCGGCGGCTGGGGCGCGCGTGGATTTTCCGGCGCGGCGGCCACGCCGGAAAGCCGGGCGGTGTTTATCCGTTCGGTTCAGCAGGTCATTAACCAATATGGCCTTGATGGCATCGATCTTGACTGGGAATTTCCGGTTAACGGCGCCTGGGGATTAGTGGCCAGCCAGCCGGCGGATCGCGATAACTTTACCGCGCTGCTGAAAGAACTACGTGCCGCCGTCGGCACTAAGAAACTGGTGACCATCGCCGTGGGCGCTAATGTTGAAAGTCCAAAAAGCTGGGTCGACGTGAAAGCGGTCGCCCCACAGCTGGACTACATCAATCTGATGACCTACGACATGGCCTACGGCACGCAATATTTCAACTCAAATCTGTATGACTCCCGCCACTGGCCGACCGTCGCCGCAGCGGATAAATACAGCGCCGATTTTGTGGTGAATAACTATCTGGCTGCTGGCCTCAAACCCAGCCAGATGAATCTCGGCATTGGTTTCTATGGCCGGGTACCGAAACGTGCCGTCGAGCCAGGGATTGACTGGAGTAAGCCAGACGCGCAGAAAAACCCGGCTACCCAGCCTTACTTCGGGGCGCAGCAAATCGAGTTGTTTAAATCGCTGGGTTATGACCTGAGCAAAGATACCTATGTGAAATACAACGATATTGTTGCCAAACTGCTCAACGATCCGCAGAAACGCTTTACTGAGCACTGGGATGACGAAGCGAAGGTGCCGTGGTTATCGGTAAACTCTGCCGATGGCAAAGCGCTTTTCGCCCTGTCCTACGAGAATCCACGTTCGGTGGCGATCAAAGCCGATTACATCAAGAGCAAAGGGTTAGCGGGCGGCATGTTCTGGGAATATGGCGCAGATGACAAAAACCAGCTTGCCCGACAACTGGCCGAGTCGCTAGGTATCAAGACGCAGTAAAACACACACCCCGGAAGCACTGCGCGACCGGGGTAACATGGAGAGCAGCCCGGCTAAACCGGGCGCTCTGTGCGGCAGGTTACTGCGGTTTGAACGTCGCAATCGGCTTCGGCACGATACCGAAATCCTCTTTCAATTGCTGTTTGCTCTTCATCACCATCTGACCGTTGGTGTCGATGGTCATATGCTGCGCATCCGTGTTGTTGCGCGCCTGCCACAACATCACCAGCTGCATGCTGTTTTCTTTTTGTTCCGGGGTCAGCGCAACGCCGTCCGGCCATTTTCCTAACTCCACCGCGGTGGCTAAACGTTGGTACAGTTCCGGCGTCATACTGGCAATAATTTGCTCGATATCCATCTTCTGCTCATCCGTCTTGGAATAATTTGCTGAATCGTTTCTTAGCCTTTAGTTCGCTCGCCGTTTTGCTCATCGGTGAAGCTTAAAGAGGCCGAATTGACGCAAAAACGCTCGCCGGTCGGCTGCGGGCCATCCGGGAAGACATGCCCCAGATGCGCATCGCAATTGCCGCAGCGAATTTCAGTACGCTGCATCCCGTGGGAGTAATCATTGAGATAACGAATCGCGTCGTCACTCACCGGCTCATAGAAGCTTGGCCAGCCACAGCCGGAGTCATACTTGGATTGTGAGTGAAATAGCGGCGCATCGCAGACCAGGCAGTGGTAGATGCCGTCTTTTTTGTTATGCAGCAACCGTCCGGTAAACGGCGGTTCGGTACCGTGATTCTGCGTCACATAAAACTGCATCTCGCTCAATTCTTGTTTGAGCTCGTCAGGAGATGGTTTATTAGCCATGTGATTACTTCTCGCTTTGAAAGGGCAACTTTACCCGTCGATTCTAACAAAACATTAACAATGAAACCTGTACTTTTGTTCTAAACTTATCCGATGCCATCAGGCAGCCAGATAATTGTGATACTAATCACATTTTTATCTTATATGACCTTTAAAATTCCGGACGCAGTCCCCATATGGAATTGGGCTCAAAGGGAGAGTGAGGCAAATCAATCGTGCAAAGGTCTGCTCAGGATTGATTTGTCGCAATGATTGACACGATTCCGCTTGACGCTGCGTAAGGTTTTTGTAATTTTACAGGCAACCTTTTATTCACTAACAAATAGCTGGTGGAATATATGACTATCAAAGTAGGTATCAACGGTTTTGGCCGTATCGGTCGCATTGTTTTCCGTGCTGCTCAGAAACGTTCTGACATCGAGATCGTTGCAATCAACGACCTGTTAGACGCAGAGTACATGGCTTACATGCTGAAGTATGACTCCACTCACGGTCGTTTCGACGGTACCGTTGAAGTGAAAGACGGTCATCTGGTCGTTAACGGTAAAAAAATCCGTGTTACCGCTGAACGTGACCCGGCTAACCTGAAATGGGATGAAGTTGGTGTTGACGTTGTTGCTGAAGCAACCGGTATCTTCCTGACCGACGAAACCGCTCGTAAACACATCACCGCTGGCGCGAAAAAAGTCGTTCTGACTGGCCCGTCCAAAGACAACACTCCGATGTTCGTTCGCGGCGCTAACTTCGACACTTACGCAGGCCAGGACATCGTTTCTAACGCATCCTGCACCACCAACTGCCTGGCTCCGCTGGCTAAAGTCATCAACGACAACTTCGGTATCGTTGAAGGCCTGATGACCACCGTTCACGCTACCACCGCAACTCAGAAAACCGTTGATGGCCCGTCTCACAAAGACTGGCGCGGCGGCCGCGGCGCAGCGCAGAACATCATCCCGTCCTCTACCGGCGCTGCTAAAGCGGTAGGTAAAGTACTGCCAGAACTGAACGGCAAACTGACCGGTATGGCGTTCCGCGTTCCGACTCCGAACGTATCCGTTGTTGACCTGACCGTTCGTCTGGAAAAAGCAGCGTCCTACGAAGAAATCAAGAAAGCAATCAAAGCGGCTTCTGAAGGCGCAATGAAAGGCGTTCTGGGTTACACCGAAGACGACGTTGTATCTACCGATTTCAACGGCGAAGTTTGCACTTCCGTGTTCGATGCTAAAGCTGGTATCGCACTGAACGACAACTTCGTGAAACTGGTTTCCTGGTACGACAACGAAACTGGTTACTCCAACAAAGTTCTGGACCTGATTGCTCACATCTCCAAATAAGTTGAGATGAACAAGTAATTAATAAGAGCGGCTTCGGTCGCTCTTTTTTTTGCCTGAAAGAGGATGGCGTAATGATTAATAAAATTTTTGCTCTCCCGGTGATTGAACAACTTTCTCCTGCATTCTCCCGCCGCAAGCTGGACGATCTTGAACTTATCGTCGTTGACCACCCGCAGGTAAAAGCTTCCGTCGCCCTACAGGGCGCTCACCTGCTCTCATGGCAACCGGCCGGTGAAGAAGAAGTTTTGTGGTTGAGCAACAATACCCCATTTAAAAGTGGCGTCGCCCTGCGCGGCGGCGTACCCATCTGCTGGCCATGGTTCGGTCCGTCAGCGCAACAGGGGCTGCCGTCGCACGGTTTTGCACGCAACCTGCCATGGGCGCTAAAATGCCAGGACGAAGATGAAAACGGCGTGATGCTGACCTTCGAACTGCAGAGCAGTGACGAAACCCGCAAATACTGGCCTCACGACTTCACGCTGTATGCGCGCTTCAAGCTGGGTAAGACCTGCGAGATCGAACTGGAAGCCCACGGCGAGTTTGAAACCACATCCGCCCTGCACACCTACTTCAACGTTGGCGATATCACGGCAGTCAAAGTGAGCGGCCTTGGCGATCGCTATGTCGATAAAGTGCTGAATGCAGAAGAAGGCGTGCTGAAAGACGGCATCCAGACCTTCCCGGACCGCACCGACCGCGTTTATCTCAATGCCGAAGCCTGCAGCGTGATTCATGATGACGTCCTGCAGCGCAACATCGACGTGATCCATCGCCATCACGGTAACGTCGTTGCCTGGAACCCGGGCCCGGCGCTTTCCGTCAGCATGGGCGATATGCCGGATGATGGCTACAAAACTTTTGTTTGCGTGGAAACCTGCTGCGTGACCGTGCCGCAGAAAGCCAGCGAAGAGAAACCCACTCGCCTGGCGCAGACCATTCGCGTTGTGAAGCGTTAATCAACGCGCAAAACCGGTAAACGAAAATGCCCGATAACCGTCGGGCGTTTTTTTAGACCATATCCAACGGTGTCTTTTTCGCAGGCCTTGGCCAGGCGTTATCCAGTCGCGCCAGCTCATCCGCCGAAAGCGTTATCGCCAACGCGCCCGCATTTTGTTCCACATGCGGTATCGAAGCCGCTTTCGGGATAGCCAGGACTCCCGGATGCCCGATCGCCCACGCCAGCAAAATTTGCGCCGCTGTCGCCTGATGCGCATCGGCAATCTCGTTTACAACGGGGTCATTCAGCAGGCCCTGGCGCAAACGCCCCGCCTGCGCCAGGGGACAATAGGCCATCACCGGCATCTGTTGCTGCTGGCACCAAGGTAGCAACTGCCGCTCAATTCCGCGCGAAGCAAGGTGATACAACACTTGATTGGTGGCGCAGCGCTGGCCGCCATCGACGCGCCACAGCGCCTGCATATCATCAATATCGAGATTCGACACGCCCCAGCGGCGGATTTTCCCCTGCCGGACCAGGCTTTCCAGCGCGGAGACCGTCTCCTGTAGCGGGAATTCGCCACGCCAGTGCAGCAGGTACATGTCCAGATAGTCCGTCTGTAAACGACGCAGACTGGCTTCACAGGCAACCTGCATTTTTTGCCCGCCAGCGTTCCACGGATAGACCTTTGACACCAGCGTCACTCGATCGCGCCGTCCGCGTAGCGCCTCTCCGACCACCTCTTCCGCGCCCCCGTCGGCATACATCTCAGCGGTATCAATAAGGGTCAGTCCAAGATCGATGCCCGCCTGTAGTGCAGCGATCTCTTGCTTACGCGAGTCCGGCTGTTCGCCCATATACCAGGTTCCCAGACCAATGACCGGTACGGCTGGCTGATCGCCGAAAGGTAAGGTTGTGTGCGCCATCGATGATCTCCTCTATGTGATGCACCACCGTATAGCAAAACAGGGCATAACGCCCTGTTTTGATGCACAAAAAAGTCTGTGGAAGTGCACCGTCAGAAGGTATAGGTGATCCCGGTCGAAATCAGGCCACTCCAGGATTTGTCCACCATCGGGCTATCGGTGATTTCGTCAGACAGACGAGTGTAACGGGCGATACCATAAACGCTCCAGTCGCCGAGGAAACGATAGTTCGCCGCCAGCTCCAGATACGGGTTCCAGCTGCTGTCAGGATCGTAGCTGCGCATGCCGCTGCGATTCGACTCATGCTTCGAGACGCCGTAGTAGTATTCGTTCTGATTGTCGCTGTTCCACTCCACGCCAATACCCGGCGTCAGGGTCAGGTTGCCGTTGGTATAACGGTACAGCCAGGCCAGATCCCATGTAATGCCATTGCTGTTGTCCAGCGTATCGCCGGCCAGCGTCGTACGCAGGAATCCGTACTGAGTGTTATGAACGTAGCTCAACCCCGCCATCATGGTGGATTTGCGGCGGTCCAGCTTGCGCATCTGCGAATTGTCGCTGTCGCCCGGCTTGAAATACATCGGCGACCAGTAAGCGGTCACGGACAGTTTGTCGTTGGTATCATTCCACAGGTAGTAGCCACCACCCAAACCGTGGAACCAGAAGTTATCACTTTCATAACTAATGACAGGTACCGGGTAAACATCTGCATCATATTGTTTATAAGGATGCTCGACGACGCCCACGCCGGCCCCCAGCGTTAACTTCCCGTCAGCGTGCACTGCGCCAGCTGACGTCGCGATGAACACACCCAGTGCCAGAAGTTTGATTTTAGTCACGATCCATATTCCTGTTGTCAAATAATTAGCGCGTGCAGTTTAACGTCGTAGAGGTCATGCCTCAAATGCTTTACTTGCTCTTACACTAAACCGAACAATTTCCCACTGCTTGATGACCGTCCTCTTGCGACTTCATGACACATTGATGAAAGGCTTTGGCAAGATATGCGAAAAATTGCCTGGTTTCCGGATGAGTTATTGATATGTCATTGAAATTGAGTTTTAGCGGCATGCAAGTTTTCTAAATGCATCTACGCTTAAATTTAGAAGGTGTAGTCGCAGAGCACGTTATCCAAATCGCTTCTGTAACCTGGCACGAGGGTTGCTGATAAGTAAAGGATGTCGTTCAGCCTGCTCCTTCCGGGGGCCCCTACTATTCATATGAACGGCTCTCAACCTGTGCTAAAAAACGAAAGGACGGCATGCCATGAATATATTCGATCACTATCGCCAGCGCTATGAAGCTGCCAAGGACGAAGAGTTCACACTGCAGGAGTTTCTTACCATCTGCCGGCAAGATCGCAGTGCTTATGCCAACGCGGCAGAGCGGCTATTGACGGCCATTGGTGAACCAGTCATGGTCGATACGGCCCTGGAGCCGCGGCTGTCCCGCCTCTTTTCAAACCGGGTTGTTGCACGCTATCCGGCGTTTGAAGAGTTCTATGGTATGGAAGATGCCATCGAGCAGATTGTTTCCTATCTGAAACATGCTGCGCAGGGTCTGGAAGAGAAAAAACAGATTCTGTATCTGCTGGGGCCGGTTGGCGGCGGTAAATCCTCGCTGGCGGAACGCCTGAAATCGCTGATGCAAAGGGTGCCAATCTACGTGCTGAGCGCGAATGGCGAACGCAGCCCGGTCAACGATCACCCTCTGTGCCTGTTTAACCCGCAGGAGGACGCGCAGATCCTCAATAAAGAATACGGCATTCCTAACCGTTATCTCGGCACAATTATGTCGCCGTGGGCGGCTAAACGCCTGCACGAGTTCGGCGGTGATATCACTAAATTCCGCGTCGTGAAAGTGTGGCCGTCAATCCTCGAACAGATTGCCATCGCCAAAACGGAACCCGGTGATGAAAATAACCAGGACATTTCGGCGCTGGTGGGGAAAGTGGATATCCGTAAACTGGAACACTATGCGCAAAACGACCCGGATGCCTATGGTTACTCCGGCGCGCTATGCCGCGCCAACCAGGGGATCATGGAATTCGTCGAGATGTTTAAAGCGCCGATTAAAGTATTGCACCCACTGCTGACGGCGACCCAGGAAGGCAACTATAACGGTACCGAAGGTATCTCCGCCCTGCCGTTCAACGGCATTATCCTCGCGCACTCCAACGAATCCGAGTGGGTGACCTTCCGTAATAACAAAAACAACGAGGCGTTCCTTGACCGTGTCTATATCGTCAAAGTGCCTTATTGCCTGCGCATCTCGGAAGAGATCCGTATTTATGAAAAACTGTTGAATAACAGTGAGCTGACCCATGCGCCATGCGCCCCAGGAACGCTTGAAACGCTGTCGCGCTTCTCTATTCTGTCGCGCCTGAAAGAGCCGGAAAACTCGAGCATCTACTCGAAGATGCGCGTCTATGACGGCGAAAGCTTGAAAGATACCGACCCGAAAGCGAAATCCTACCAGGAGTATCGTGATTACGCCGGCGTCGACGAAGGGATGAACGGTCTCTCTACCCGTTTTGCCTTTAAAATTCTCTCAAGGGTGTTTAACTTCGATCATGCCGAAGTGGCGGCCAACCCGGTCCATCTGTTCTACGTACTGGAACAGCAAATCGAACGCGAACAGTTCCCGCAAGAGCAGGCCGAACGTTATCTGGAATTCCTCAAAGGCTATCTGATCCCGAAATACGCCGAATTTATCGGCAAAGAGATCCAAACGGCGTATCTTGAGTCGTATTCCGAATATGGACAGAACATTTTTGACAGATATGTCACTTATGCAGATTTCTGGATTCAGGATCAGGAGTACCGCGATCCGGATACCGGACAACTGTTCGACCGTGAATCGCTGAATTCGGAACTGGAGAAAATCGAGAAGCCCGCCGGGATCAGCAACCCGAAAGATTTCCGTAATGAAATCGTCAACTTCGTGCTGCGCGCCAGAGCGAATAACAGCGGACGTAATCCGAACTGGACCAGTTATGAAAAACTGCGCACGGTTATTGAGAAGAAAATGTTCTCCAATACCGAGGAGCTGTTGCCGGTCATTTCGTTCAATGCCAAAACGTCTACCGACGAGCAGAAAAAACACGACGACTTCGTCGATCGCATGATGGAAAAAGGCTATACCCGTAAACAGGTGCGCCTGCTGTGTGAATGGTACCTGCGGGTACGTAAATCGTCCTGATAGCGACCAACCCGGTAGCCGCGGCTGCCGGGTTTCAGCACCACTGCTCGTATAACGAAAGACATCTACCCTAATCAACATCAGGGTACAGTTGGCAAATGCAGTACAGGAGGGCATATGACCTGGTTCATAGACCGACGCCTGAACGGGAAGAACAAAAGCGCTGTCAATCGTCAGCGCTTTCTGCGCCGTTACAAGGCGCAGATAAAGCAGTCGATCTCCGAAGCCATCAATAAACGTTCGGTGACCGATATCGACAGCGGTGAATCCGTCTCCATTCCGACGGACGATATTAACGAGCCGATGTTTCATCAGGGGCGCGGCGGGCTTCGTAATCGCGTCCATCCCGGCAACGATCACTTTGTGCAGAACGACCGTATTGAACGCCCTCAGGGCGGCGGCGGCGGAGGCGGCGGTGGTCAGGGGCAAGCCAGCGCCGATGGCGAGGGCCAGGATGAATTCGTCTTTCAGATTTCGAAAGATGAATATCTTGACCTGCTGTTTGAAGATCTGGCCCTTCCCAACCTGAAGAAAAACCAGCAACGCCAGTTGAACGAGTTCAAAACCCATCGTGCGGGTTTTACCGCCAACGGCGTGCCGGCCAATATCAGCGTGGTGCGTTCATTGCAGAATTCGCTGGCGCGGCGAACCGCGATGACCGCCGGTAAACGGCGCGAACTGCGGGCGCTGGAAGACGATCTCGATACCATTGCCAAAAGCGAACCAGCGCAGTTGCTGGAAGAGGAGCGGCTACGTAAAGAGATTGCGGAACTACGGGCTAAAATTGAGCGCGTGCCGTTTATCGACACCTTTGATTTACGCTATAAAAACTATGAGAAACGACCGGAGCCTTCAAGTCAGGCGGTGATGTTCTGCCTGATGGATGTTTCTGGTTCAATGGACCAGTCCACCAAAGACATGGCGAAACGTTTTTACATTCTGCTGTATTTGTTCCTCAGCCGGACCTATAAAAACGTTGAAGTAGTCTATATTCGCCACCACACCCAGGCGAAAGAGGTGGATGAACATGAGTTTTTCTACTCCCAGGAAACCGGCGGTACGATTGTTTCAAGCGCCTTGAAGTTGATGGATGAGGTTGTTAAAGCCCGCTATGACCCGGCGCAGTGGAATATTTACGCCGCGCAGGCGTCGGATGGCGATAACTGGGCAGACGACTCGCCGCTGTGTCATGAACTGCTGGCGAAGAAAATTTTGCCGGTGGTTCGTTACTACAGCTATATCGAAATCACCCGCCGCGCTCACCAGACTCTGTGGCGCGAATATGAACATCTGCAGGCGACGTTTGAGAATTTTGCTATGCAGCATATTCGCGATCAGGAAGATATTTATCCGGTGTTCCGCGAACTGTTTCATAAACAAGGCGCGACCAGTAATACTTAGCCTCATAAATCAGCCAGATAAATACCCGTTCTGGCTGATTTTTCTGTAACTAAAACACATTAATAGCCAGCCACAGTTCCGTTCATTTACATTTCGATAATTGTCGAATTAATCCTTTACGCATTGGGCCTCTGGACGGCTAAAATAAATCTTGCACTATTTTTTCTACTATGCGTTAATGGCTACGTCGATTTGAAAGACAGAAAGATATTACCCAAGCAGTTACTCACACCTCCAGGCGCTATCGCTGATACCACCTTTCCTGAGTCTCTCCAATAGTATTAAGATTCTTCTGCAAATCAAATCCTGTATGCTTTGATACATTATAAAAATTGGATAGAAGATGACTAATAAGATTTATGACTTAGTAAAACGGTTAAACGCCGGCTAAATTTGATGCGAACTTCTGATTTACGATAACGATGACGGCTTTGACCTGAGTAGATAAATAAGAAGCATCTCATTCAAATCAACACAAAATGGCATAAATTGATAACATAATCTGTCAGCTATGCTATTTTTAGTAGTAACGCAAAATATTTTTCCGTTTTGCAGTTCAGCCCACCAGAAATTTACATATTCATCTGTGGGTAAGTGACAAAATGTAAAAAAACATAATAATATAAAAGGATAAAATTATGATTAACAATATTCATTTCCGATGCCCGTGCTGCCATGGGTCACAATACAGAACCTCACATTTTGACGTGAGCGAAAAAAACCCCTTCGGCGCGAAATGCATTTTTTGCAAATCCGACATGGTGACTTTTGACAATATCGAATCTATCGATGTTTATCAGCCTGTCATGTCACAACTCGCCGGAAGCAAAATGTTTGCCTCCGCCGCCTCATGAGTGGCCTTTGGCCAGTCCTGCGCACTCTTCAGACACGCGTCATGAAGAGTGCCGCATTTTAGTTAGTCTGCCCTGCCTCATTCTCCACACCTACACTACCTGTCAGCATAGTTAATCTGACCAGCCGTTCGTTCACCCACGCTCTGGTAGCCTGTTTATCCACTATGATAAAATCAGCTAAACGGGTAAGACGAATCCAAACATCATGAAATTACAGAATAAATTACTGCGACATGTTATTTCCGCAGGCGTTGTGGTGTTGACGTCTTCTTTTCTTGTATACGAATTAATCGCTACCCACCGCGATATGTCAGGCTATATGCGATACATCATAGAAAAAGGAGAATCGACCTTTCTCTATGATAAGTATCAGAATCAACTCATCATCTCTCAGTTTCTGCGTAAGCTGGATACTCCCCCAAACCAAACAGAGGTAGAACAGGTCTGCAATAGCGTACAACACAACGGGGATGTCAGTGGTTTGAATATCGCCGGATATACCTATCCCCAGTTGCATGGCACGCTAAGCGCCGCGCATGCCGACTGCGGCAAGTGGCGTGGCGATATTCCTGCACTCCAGGCATTCGATCGCGCGGTTGCCAAAAATGATAGCTGGCAGCCAGAGGTTCCCGCGACGCTCAAATCTGAAAAACGCTTTCGCTATTACATAGACCTGGTAAATAAATACATCTACTTTTATGCGCCCGTCAGAATTAAAAGTAATCCGATACAGAACTGGAATTTTCTTCAGGACAGTAAACTGGGTATTAGCCAGGCCAGCCTTGATGGTTTAGAACAGGGTCGTTCGCTCATCTCGACCGTGTATGTTGATGCGATGACGGGAAAGAATATTTTATCGTTTTTAACGCCAGTGTATTTCAAGGATAAGCTGAAAGGCGTAGTGATGGTCGATGTGACCGCGCAAGAGATTGAGGCCTTGTTATACACCAGCGACCGACCTTTGGTGTGGCGCTATCTGGATATTACCTTGAAGGATTCCGATACCGGCGCACTCATTGAGGTACATCATAGTAAAACGCACCTGTTGAATTACGCCCATTACACCCATCAGGTAGCAGAAAACTTACGGATAACTCTGTCTCTGGATGTTATGTATTTTCTGCTCAGTTCGTGGAAACTCTTCCTGTTTTATTTACTCTCTACCGCCGCATTACTGCATCTGGTGCGGGTTCATTTCCGCCTTTATAACTCGGTATCGAAAGAGAATATCAGCGATACCATGACCGGCCTTTATAATCGTAAAATCCTTACCACGATGCTCGAGTCGCGCCTGCAACGACTTACCGCGCAAGGGGTTAACGTGGTAACGATGGCCCTTGACTGCGATGGACTGAAAAAGATCAACGATACCTGGGGGCATAACGCCGGCGACGAAGCGATTATTCTACTGGCGCAGGCTATTTCCGCATCCATTCGTAGCAGCGATTATGGCGTGCGCTTAGGAGGCGATGAGTTCTTTCTAATTCTGATCGATTATCCGGAAGCTGAAGCGGAAAATATCCCGGTGAGGATCCGGCAATATCTGGCGATTCATGACCATCAACAGCGCGTCGATTTCTCCTGGGGCGCAGAAAGTCTTGCGCCAGAACAGTCGCTCAGCGAAGCAATGAAAGCTGCCGATGCGCGCCTGTATATGAACAAAAAGCAGAAAAAAAGCCCCGGCATTCGCAGATAAGTTTTCATTACCGCCGCGCGGGGTTAAGCTTTGCCTTTTCTGTAGAGGAACCATCGCAACATGCAATCGCCAGAGACCGCCGACATACACCAGCAATTATGCCGCCTCCTTGATGAGCAACAGGCCCGCTATCGGGTCATGGAACATGAAGCCGTTGGTAAATGTGAAGCCGTATCTGCAATCCGCGGTACCGCGCTGGGACAGGGTGCCAAAGCGCTGGTCTGTAAAGTGAAAGGTAATGGGGTAAACCAGCACGTGCTGGCTATCCTTGCCGCCGATCAGCAGGCCGATTTATCTCGCCTGGCGCAGCATATCGGCGGCAATAAAGCCTCACTCGCCAGCCCGGCAGAAGTCGATGCCCTTACCGCCTGCGTATTCGGCGCCATTCCGCCGTTTAGCTTCCACCCTAAGCTAAAACTGGTCGCCGACCCGTTGCTGTTCGAACGTTTTACAGAGATAGCCTTTAATGCCGGCCTGCTGGAAAAATCGATCATTATGAATACCGAGGATTATCTGCGTATCGCCCGCCCTGAGCTGGTCGCGTTCCGTCGCGTCATTTAGATCGTCGGTATGCGACAAGGTTCGTGGGCGGCGCTGGTAGCCTTATTTGCAGCAAATAAATTAAAAGCCTGTTTATTCACGCGATTATGCGTAGAGTAAGCAGGTTTTCTTTTTTTATTTTGGCAAGGACCTCTGGCATGTTCGATACAACCCTGTTTATTTTGCTGGGGCTGGCGGCACTCGGCTTTATCAGCCATAACACCACTGTCGCTATCTCAATACTGGTGCTCATCATCGTACGGGTGACACCGCTTAACGTTTTCTTCCCCTGGATTGAAAAGCAGGGGCTGAGCATCGGTATCATCATTCTGACCATCGGCGTGATGGCTCCCATCGCCAGCGGAACGTTACCGCCCTCGACGCTGATTCACTCTTTCGTCAACTGGAAGTCACTGCTGGCGATTGCCGTGGGCGTGTTCGTCTCGTGGCTTGGCGGACGCGGAGTCGCGCTCATGGGTTCGCAGCCTCAACTGGTCGCCGGGCTGCTGGTGGGTACCGTGCTGGGCGTGGCGCTATTTCGCGGCGTCCCGGTCGGGCCGCTTATCGCCGCCGGTATTATTTCGCTTTTTATCGGAAAGGCTTAGCCAAACTGGCGTGGTAGCGGCCCGGCGTTTGCCCTAACCCTTTTTTGAACATGGTGATAAAGGCGGTTGTTGAATCATAACCGAGCGTCTGGGCGGTTTGCTGTACCGTCTGTCCGCGCACCAACATCTGCAGCGCCAGGATCAGCTGAAGTTGGTGCCGCCAGCGGCGAAAGCTAAGCCCGGTCTCCCGCACCACCAGCCGCGCCAGGTTGCGTTCGCTCATAGCGAACGCCGCCGCCCACTGCGAGAGCGTCTGCCAGTGTGCCGGATCGCGGGCCATGGTGTCGGCCATCCGGCGGATCTTCGGATGTCCTGAAACCGGCAATTGCAGATGTTCTTGCGGTTGTTGCGGTAGCTCATCAAATAATACCTGCACCAGGCGCTGCGTAGGCGGCGCGTCAAGCGCCTCCCTGCCGCGTTCCGCAAGGGTCATAATCAACTCTCTCACCAGGGGAGAGATTTTTAACGTGCAGCAATGCTCAGGCATCGGCGCCGCCCCCGGTTCTATGAACAAAAAGCACACCTGTGCCCCTGGCGTTGCGCGATTGCTGTGTGGAAGCAGGCCAGGAACCCACACCGCATACAGCGGCGGCACCATCCACATGGCGTTATCCACTTCGCAGGTTAAAGCGCCGTGCAACGCGAGGATCAGTTGACCTTTGCGGTGCTGATGGCGCGGAATGAACTGCTCGTCGTCCACCACCTGAATGCGAAACGCCAGCGCCGCTTCATGTCCGCTGTCTGGTTCATAGCCGTCTAAACCCAGTCCAATCATTAAATTGTCCGATATTAGCGATAATCTGTCATTTTAGCTTGATTCAAACAACCGTTAAACAGGCTATTGTTACGACCCTGTTTATTAGTCTGAGAACGTTATGAGTCCTGTTTCTTCCTCTGCCAACGGCAAAAAACTGCTGCTGATTGTCGGAATTTTATTTATCGCCGCCACGCTACGGGTAACTTTCACCGGTATCGCCCCACTGCTGGATGCGATACGCGCTGAATACCAACTGACGACGGCGCAAACCGGGCTGCTCACGACCCTGCCGCTGCTGGCCTTCGGGCTGGTCTCTCCGCTGGCGGCCGGCGTCGCCCGCCGATTCGGCATAGAGCGTAGCCTGCTGCTGGCGATGGTGATTATTTGCCTCGGGATCGGATTACGTTCCCTCCCCTCAGCAGCCTGGCTGTATATTGGTACGGCGCTCATTGGCTGCGGAATCGCGCTGGGCAACGTGCTGCTGCCAGGGTTAATTAAGCGTGATTTTTCCGGCCATGTCGCTCGTATGACCGGCGCCTACTCCATTACCATGGGCGCAGCGGCGGCGGCAGGTTCCGCGATGGTGGTGCCGCTGGCGCTGGCGGGTTTTGGCTGGCGCGGCGCACTGCTGCTACTGATGGTTTTCCCGCTGTTGGCGCTATTACTCTGGCTGCCGCAGGCGCGCCGCCAGGCTACCACGCCGATGACCGGATCGGGTGCCGCGCACAATCGGGGGATCTGGCGTTCAGCGCTGGCGTGGCAGGTCACGCTGTTCCTTGGGATTAACTCACTGGTCTATTACGTTATCGTCGGTTGGCTGCCCGCAATCCTGCAGAGTATGGGCTACAGCGAAGCGCAGGCTGGCTCTCTGCATGGCCTGTTGCAGTTGGCAACCGCCGCGCCGGGCCTGGCCATCCCGCTGGTACTCCATCGCCTGAAAGATCAGCGCGGCATCGCCGTGCTGGTAGCCTTAATGTGCGTAGTAAGCACGCTGGGATTATGGTTACTGCCCGGTCAGGCGGTGATCTGGACATTGATTTTTGGCTTCGGATCCGGCGCCACCATGATCCTTGGCCTGACGTTTATTGGTCTACGCGCCAGCTCAGCGCATCAGGCCGCGGCCCTCTCCGGCATGGCGCAGACTATTGGTTATCTGCTGGCTGCCTGCGGACCGCCGCTCATCGGTAAAATCCATGATGCTTACGGCGGCTGGCATATACCGTTACTCATCGTCGCACTCATCGCAGTGGTCATGGCGCTGTTCGGCGCCCTTGCCGGAAGGGCGCGCGAAATTCATTAATCACAAGAGTCGGCAGCCAGGGCTGCCGATTTTTTATTGCCGGGCCGCGTGCAGGAAAGCCTGTACCAGCGGCGCCGGGCGCCCTTCCAGCGCGTTGCGCTCGTGCTGGAACAGCGTGGCGACGAAGAACGGATGGGTAGTTAACTCCACGGCGCGGATCTCGCCGTTCTCATCCCAACCGGTCACCCGCAGCGCGCCCTGCTCCAGTTCATGGGCAAAGCTTTCGGCAATGCCGTAGTTACAATGATATCCCTCTTCAATGCTGTCACGGCCATAAGCGCGGGCAATCAGCGTGTTCGCGCGCAGCTCGATAGCGTCTGATTTTTCCACCAGCGAACAGCTTAATGGCGCAATGACCATTCGCCCTTCGCTATCGGTTTCGGCGTGCGCCGCATCCTGCCATCCCATAACATTACGGGCGTATTCGATAATCGCGTGCTGGAAGCCGCCGCAGGTACCGAGGAACGGAATGCTATTTTCGCGGGCGTAGCGAATGGCGATAAATGCGCCCTCGGCGTTTTTATACGGGCTGGCGGGAACCACCCAGATGGCGTCATAATCGGTGAGCCAGTCTGCGCTGGTAATCTCGCTGGTGGCTATCCAGTCATAACTCACCGGTTGTTCCAGAACCGCGGCAGCGTCATCGATAGCCAGCGGAATCGCCTTATGGGCAATCACATCAGGGTTATAATCGCCAACAAGGGCAATGCGCAAAGGGGTGTTCATAGCAGGATCCTTATGTCTGAGGATTATCGGGCAACACAAGGAACCTCAGATTAGCGATATCATTCGCGGAACACAATGGTTATTTAGCGGCACGCTGCACGGGCAAGCCGCCAGATAGACATAACGAGGGGAGAATAATGATGATTCAATGTAAACGCGTTTATGACCCTACAGAGGCCAACGATGGTTACCGCGTGCTGGTCGATCGCCTGTGGCCACGCGGAATAAAAAAAGAGGATTTGCATTATGACGAATGGTGTAAAACCCTGACGCCTTCCAGCGATTTACGCAAGGCTCTTCACGGAGAAGCGATTGACTTCTCTCACTTCCGCCAGCAGTACCGCGAAGAGCTTGAAACCCATCGCGATGAAGGGCTACGGCTCGCCAAATTGGCCAATCAGCAACCCTTAACGCTGCTCTACGCGGCCAAAGATACGCAACAAAACCATGCGCTGGTGCTGGCGGAGTGGCTGAAAAGCTTAATCTAACGGCGGCGAATTATTTCTTCGCCGGATGATCGCGCCGCCACAGTTCCCATTCATCGAGCGTTTCGCCACTGGGAAGTTTACAGTCGGTGCGTACGCCCTGAGGTGTCTGGACCGGAACCTGCTTACCGCCCTTCTGGTCGCAATAGACGGCGGCCGGATTCGCCATGCCGATCGAATTTGGCGGCGGCGGCGCATCAGGCTGTTGTGACTGAGCGCAGCCCGCTAGCATCAGCGGCAACATCATTACTATCCACTTCATAATTACTCCTGTTTTATTCAAAGCGACCTTTCGCCCTGAATCTCCACGGTTTCTCCATTTTAACTACACTTTTGCCCTTTAGAGTAGCGCTCGTTCTCGAATTGACCAGAGAACAGATCATTCCATAATCAATGAGTTTTGCCCCATCGCCCCCGATGGGGCTTTTTTTTACCGTCGCGATAGCAGATATCCCCCTGCTAAATGTGATACATTCGTTATAAATATGTTTGTTATTAGCTGTTCGCTGCGCCAGCTCGCAGTACTGCGCTAACCTCCGGGGGCCGTTTCATTCATGTCAGACTTCATTCTTGCCCGCGTCTCACAGACGCTTGCTACCGAACGAACGCTCGAAACGTTGGTGCGACAACTGCTGGAAATGCTGGAACTGGTGACTCGTATGGAGTCCACATACCTGACGCGGGTTGATTTAGAAGCACAGCGCCAGTTAGTCATGTATGCCCACAACAGCAGCGAAATGCAGATCCCGGAAGGTTTTTCCGTTCCCTGGGACGAGTCGCTTTGCAAACGCGCAATCGATGATAACTGTATATTTTGCAACGAGGTTGGCCAACGCTGGCGGTCCTGCACCGCCGCGCAGGAACTCGGGATCGCCACGTTCTTTAGTATTCCCGTCCATCTTGCCGATGGTTCGTTATATGGTACGTTGTGCGCCACCAGCCGCGTCAAACAGCCCTATAATCTGGAAGGCGAGCAGGTAATGACATTGTTCGCCGGCCTGATCTCCCATTACGTGGAGAAAGAGACGCTGGTTCAGCAACTGCGTAGCGCAAATGCGGCGCTGGAGATGCACTCCAATACCGATGAACTGACCGGTCTGGCCAACCGCCGCGCGTTGTTTAAACATCTTAAAACACTGTTTACCCAAGCTCGCGCCCAGCAGCGCAGGCTCCTGCTTATTTTTATCGACCTCGACGATTTTAAAGCGATTAACGATAAACTGGGCCACCCCTGCGGCGACAGTTTTCTCATCCAGATAGGTGAACGATTAAGTGCCAACGTACGTAACGAAGATACCGTTGGCCGCCTCGGCGGCGATGAGTTTTTAATCATTGGCCCGGCACTTGAATCCCCTGAGCAGGAAGCGTTTATTGCCCACCTGCGCCAGCAGCTTACCGGGCGTTACCGCCTGGCCGGATACGGTATAGAATACCCTGGCGCCAGCTTTGGGATCATCGATGTCGATCCGCAGAATATGGACGTTGAACAGGCGCTACGCGCAGCGGATGAGGCTATGTACCACGACAAAAACGCACGCCGCATGCTGACCATTTTCGATATCGACCAGAAAGCATAACTTTCCAGTATGATAGATAACATTACGTTAAGAGACAGGAACTAAGCATGAAATTGGGTATTCTTTTTCCGGTGGTGATTTTCATTGTCGCCGTGGTCTTTCTGGGCTGGTTTTTTGTTGGCGGCTATGCGGCGCCAGGGGGGGCATGATGAAAAAGACAACCATCATTATGATTATTGTCGCCATCGTGGTGGTCGCCGGCACCGAATTGGGCTGGTGGTAATCTCAAATTTTCCCGCCGCCCCGGTATTGCGGAGTTGTCTTATCTACTCAATAAGTTAAGACGATACACTCATTTCATCAGCCGCTTCGCTATGTTTATGCAGCAAAGCGGGCATTAACTGGAGAAGTGAGTAATGAAAAAACCGATGGTGTTACCGTTGATTATTGCGCTGTGCACGCTGTTATCGGGATGTATCGTGGATGATGGTTATCATCATCGACACCACCACCACCATCATCATGATCGTGGCTGGTGACAGATAGGATCATTCAAAAAGGCGAACAAGAGTTCGCCTTTTTGCATTTAGTCCTGACGGTCAGAACCTAAAAACAGAAAGCCCAGCGGGATAGCAAATAACACGGTGAACACGGTACTGTAAACCATCACCATCGCCCCCTGCAGGAAGAACATCGAGGTTGTCCACTCCGAGTACGGCATGTTGTACTCGCTCACCACGCCACCGAACGTTGCGCGGCCCACGACGGCAAGCGCAATGGCAAAAACTGTCGCCATCGACAACAGAAACTTCTTGCCGTTTTTATTACTGAGGATTTTTTGCAGAATCATCCGGGTTCCCTTCTCTGTGAGCGATAATCGGCTGTATATGTAACACCAATGCAATAAAAATTGAAGGGTTTTTGTTACAACACAGCGATTATCGCTGGCAGAACGTTTTCAGGATCAGGACTGCAGCGTCGCCAGGCGGGCGGCAAAACCCACAAAGACCAGACCGATAAGGCTGTTGCCCAATTTCGCCAGTTTCTTTTTGGTTTTCACATAGCGCGTCACAAACGAGCCAGAAAAGATAAGGAAGCTCATATAGATAAAGCTAATGATCTCCAGCGTCAGCGCCAGGATAAAGAACGCGATGCCCGGCGATGTCGCATTAACGTCAATGAACTGGACGAAAAAAGAGACATAGAAAAGAATCGCTTTCGGGTTAGTCAGGCTCAGGGTTAACGAGCGTTTGAGGATGGCGCTCCCCGGCTCAGCATCGGCGGCATCTTGCCCCTCGCGCTGTTTAAATACCGAGTAGAGCATTTTGGCGCCCAGCCAAAGCAGATAAATCGCGCCAAGATAGCGCACAATATTAAACAGCACCGGTGTCGTTTTGATAAGCGTCGCAACGCCAGCAAAAGCCAGGAACATCAGAACCGCATCGCCGATAAACACGCCAGCGGCGGCAAGGTATCCTTTCTTAACGCCGTGCGCGATACCGGTTTTCAGTACAAAAAAAGTATTGGGACCTGGTACGAGAATGATAAAAATAGCCCCGACCAGGTAGGTCAGATAATTCAAAACACCAAACTCAGCGAACACGCTGCACTCCTTCGCTTTCAACAAAAAGTATGATCCGGCTCACGTTAACGCAACTGCGGTCATTTTGAAAGCATGGAGCGCAAGTGTTGTACTAATATACCGAGGTTTCGCCAAGCGGGCGGGTTTTGAACCGGCGATGCACCCACAGGTATTGCTCTGGTGCACGCAGGATTTCTCGTTCGATGACCTTGTTGATATAACTGGCGGCAATCTGTTTATCTTCGCCGGGGTAATCATTCATCACTTCACTGATATGCAGGCTGTAGCCTTTTCGATCCAGCTTGCGCACCATACTGATACTCAGCATTTTTGAACCGGAGAGGCGCGACAGCACCCAGGTACCATTAGTCGTCGCCGCCTGTGGAACCGAGAAGAACGGCGCAAATACGCTGCCCTTCGGGCCGTAATCCTGATCCGGCGCAAACCACACCGCCTCACCGGATTTCAGCGCATGCACCAGCCCGGAAAGATTACGGCGGTCGATCATTGCTTTATTCGATCGCAGACGAGCGCGAGTCTGCACCCACTCCATAAGCGGACTATTGTGCGGGCGATACGTCGCCATCATCGGACGACACAAGCCCATTGCTCGGCCGCCCAACTCCAGTGACATAAAGTGGATGCCAACAACCATCACGCCTTTATCGGCGCTGAGCGCATTATTCAGATTGGCGATGCCTTCGACGTCAAACCACTTCTTAACGCGTTCATCGCTCCAGAACCACGCCATACCCGTTTCAATAAGCCCCATGCCGAGGGACATAAAGTTCTCTTCCAGCAGCTTTTCACGAGCCGCGCTGGACATTTCCGGGAAGCACAGCTCAATGTTACGCCGGGCGATATGTTCCCGACGCTTCAGGAAGCGACGCGATAGCCGCCCTGCGCTGGTGCCGAGCGTATGTAAAACGGGATAAGGTAGTTGGACGATTAACCAAAGAATGGCCAGGCCAAACCAGGTCACCCAATAGCGGGGAAGCAGTAGATTTTTTTTAAAGGCGCAAGACATGGTTTTTCCTGTAAACATTAAAATATAGGGTAACGCTTAAGGAAAAAACGAGTCCTTTCATCCGTCATTAGGCGATACAACGAGTAAGACAATAGTAATCCTGGTAAATTCACGGCAGCAAGAAAAAATTGCACTTAACGCTAAAATACATAATAGACACACAGATGTTACAAAATGTAAAGTAAAAATGAAGTCCGTTCATTCATATTTACGCTGATAATCATTTTCGCGCTAATGATTTTTTCTGATATAGGAATGAACTTAAACTGCTATCTGGCGATTTTACAAACACAACTTCACGCAGGCCACTGCTGACGCCCCCTCCCGGCACATCACAGCCCGAACTCAAACGGTCAACAAACATTCAAGCATCGAATTCATTCACTAAAAATCATCACTGTAGATAATAATATTTACAGGACGCACTGACTAATTATAATTTTAGTTATTGTGAAATATAAATAAGAACAAGATTATTTATGCTTACTGATGAATACTGACAAAAATATATAATTGAGACTAATAGTCACGTTTGCAACAATATAAATTATACCATAACTGTTATTTTTCGCCCTTTTCAGGCAATAAAACTCCATGACCAATGCCTCCTCGCCAAATAGAGGCGAACAAAACATGAGAGCGGATTTGCACATGCTCCAACCCGCCCTTACAGCGCCGCGAAAGGTGATGTAAAAGCAATCAGTTCTCATCACAGGTAGATATGAATCAAACTGTGAAGAGATTCATCACGCTATTACCACAATGAAAGCGACTATGTGAGCTAAAATGAGTTGTTCACATAAGTTGGGTGGCGTTTGAGTCTGGCGTCGATTCACCTGTCAGGCGCCAGGGGGATTTGATCGTGCTTGCCGGCGCCACAGGATTAACGGCAACAGCGGATTGCATGGACGGAGAGAAAAATGCGTATTGCCTTAAAGTCGGCTTTAATGCTGGTCACGCGCGTCATTAACGCCATCAACCCAAGGCTGGATCTGCATCTACAGCGCACGGCGCTGATAAGCTACAAATTATCGCTGGCGTTGGATCTTCCTGCGTCGCAACAAAAAACCATCTTTCTGGCTGCGCTGCTACATGATATCGGCGTGCTTGGCGATAAGCGGCGCATTGATTCGCTAAACGCGATAGACAACCTTTATGACCCGCACCAAATCCGTGGCGTACAGATGCTTGCCGGGCTGGATACTTTTACCCCTATCAGCCCTATTATTGGCGATCACCACTTCAGCCCAAGCCGCAAAGGCAATCTGGAGCAGCATATCGTCTATTTCGCGGACTGTTTTGAGCGTCTACTCCCTTCGCAAGGCGTCGTTGCCCCGGACCAACAAAGTGCTCTCATCGCCCGCTTTGTCGCTGACTATCGCGACATCGATCCTCCACTTTGCGATAGACTATGCGAACTGGCGCAACACCCTACCTTCTGGCGCCATATGCAAGCAGAGCATATTCAGCGGTTGCTGGAGATCGTCGGGCCGATTAATGACGTATATATTGACATCGATGGTCTAAAAGATATTTGTTTGTTGATCGCCAAAATTGTCGATACCTACAGTAGTTTCACCGCCAGCCACAGCATCATGGTTGGCGAAATTTCTTATGCCCTCGCCGTCTATATGCATCTGCCGCCGCCGGTGTGCCACAAAATTGAAATTGCCGGCTATTTGCATGATATCGGCAAAATATATATTCCACTGGCGATCCTCGAAAAACAGGCTGAACTTAGCGATGACGAAGCACAATTGATCCGCGAGCATAGCTATATGACCGGTGAAATATTACGAGATTTCACCGATCTGGCGGAAATCATCGATTGGGCCGCTAACCATCATGAGAAACTCGATGGCAGCGGCTACCCGCTGAATTTAAATCATCGTTATTTACAACTTCCGGACAGAATTATCGCCGTTGCGGATATCTTTACCGCGCTCGTTGAGGATCGCCCGTATCGGCTCGGCATGCCGTATCAGGAGGCGTTACATCTTATAGAAGCTGATGTTATAAATGGCGCTCTGGATAACGATGTGTATCTTGTATTGCGCCAGCATGCCCAGGCGCTACATCACCTCGTCACCCGCATACCGCGCGTCTGATCCTTCCGGTTGGCTACAGGGCTCTATAATAAAAATACCCATTTCTCATTCATCTGCCTGCAAGGAAATACCCGGTGAGAATCGCCACCATGACTAACTGGGCCTACGGGATCACCGTAGGGCTGACCATTGCATCCGGTATGGCGATGCTAATGGCTTCCGGCGCCGATCGCGCTGAACGCCAGGCTGTACAACAACGGGATACGTTCGTTCGTCTCGCCGATGAGGTAGAACGCGATGCGTGGGAGCTTTCGGACCTCACGCGACTGTATGTCATCGAAAAACAACCGGAGACGCTGCAACAGTATCGTCAGCAGATCCAAACGCTCGAATCAATTGAAAATCGGTTGCTTAAACTAAAAGACATTGGCGCCAGCCAGCAGGAACTGGCGCTGTTGCACGATGGTCTGCGTATTGCCGATGAATTACAAGATGAACAGCAGACCGCGATCGATCGCGTCGCTCGTGGCGAAGAGAAAGAGGCGATTTTGCAGGTTTACGGTAAGCCTTATGAGCAGGAGCTGGAGCGGGTGCAAACGCAAATCGATCATTTCCGCCTGCTGCTGGAAGGACGAACAAACAACGCCATGCAGCAAGCGACTGAAAAATCACGCCTCTGGCGGACGCTTTCGGAAGCGATGGTTGGCCTGACCGCCTTGATGTTTTTATTTGTTCTCGGCTTTATTCTCAAACGCCGGGTGCTCACCCCTGTGGTACGACTCAGCGATGTGGTACAACGTCTGGCATCGCAGGATTATGCCGTCGAACCACCACACTTCAAACAGATCGATGAAATTGGCGATATGGCGCAGGCGATCCGCATCTTTCGCGAAAATGGCCTTGCCCGCCAGCGCCTTGAACAACAACGCGATGCCGACTGGGCCGTTCGTGACCTGCTGGCGCGCATGACTCAACGCTTGCAGGGATGTGAGTCATTTGAGGATGTGGTGAAGGTCGCTGAACTTTTCGCCCCCAATATCGCGCCGGGCGTTCCTGGCCGACTGTATATTCTTGATACCGATCCCTGGCAAATGCGCTGCGTCGCGCAGTGGCTTTCGCCGCCGGACGAGGCGGCCGTGTTTTATCCCGATAAGTGCTGGGCAGTACGTCGAGGCCTGAGCCATCCGCCGGTTAACGGCGAACCGGACATCGCCTGCTATCATCTGCCGCAAGAATGCAATGAGCAATCATTGTGTGTTCCACTTATCGCGCAGGGTGAAGCCATTGGCCTGCTCTCTTTTCGTAATGTCACTAGTGAGACAGCCCCCTCTCGCGCTTATCTTGAACTCATGGCGGAAGCGTTGGGCCTGGCGCTATCCAACCAGCGTCTGCGCAATGCTCTGCTGGAAAAAGCGTTGTTTGATTCTCTGACCGGGTTGCGAAACCGCCATCATCTTGAGGAAGCGCTGCATACGCAGATGAATCTGGCGGTGCGCAACAACAGCCCGCTGAGCTGCCTGATGATCGATATCGATCACTTTAAGGCGGTTAACGATAATTACGGCCATGAGGCGGGCGATCTGGTGATTAAAAACGTCGCGGCGATCATCCAGCGCGCGGTACGCGATCTTGGCATGGCATTCCGCTATGGCGGCGAAGAGTTTTTAGTGCTGCTTTCCGGCAGCGATGAGGCCAGCGCAGAAGCCTGCGCGACTGAAATTTACAATAATGTGAGAAGTATGACTTTACGCTGCGGGCTGACGGATATAGGCCAGGTGAATGTTTCTATCGGTATTGCCAGCTATCCGCAACACGCGCAAAGCGACAGCCTGCTACGTGCCGCAGATGCCGCGTTGTATCGGGCGAAAGAGCTGGGACGTTCGCGGATAATCCGCTTTGATATGCTGAAATCGGCATAACATGTCACCCCAAACGGGAGTGTATTGGCTCCCATTTACCTGCGTTACACCGACTTATCCACCCGGGTATCATTTCCCGACGTCAGGATGCGCACCTTATCTCCCTTGTTGAAGATAAGCCGACCGTCGTATCCCTGTAGCACCTGTATCACCTGACCGCTACTGGTTTTGATTAACAGTTCAACCTGCTGAGCACCCTGCTGCCGATCCTGGTGATAGCGAGAGGCGCCAGCTCCGGCCAGAGCGCCTGCGGCGGTCATCGCCGTCTGGCCTTTTCCGTTGCCGAACTGATGGCCGACCACGCCGCCCAGCGTTCCTGCCGCGAGCGTACGAAGCGGCTGGCGCTGATGCGGAGTGCTAATAATATGGCTTTCCTGTACGACGCCATAATCAACCAACGTTTTAGTCCCGGCGACGCCAGCCTGGCTAAACAACGCGGCCATTCCCAGCGCAATAAAGAGAAACTTCTTCATGATGACACCCTTGTCTTTTCATTGAGGAAAGTCATTAGCTATGCTCCGCTGGGTAGCGGAGCATGCGAACGTTGCTTAGTTGAGAGCCTGCTGCAGATCTTTTTTTACCTGCTCACGTTGTTCAGCCGTCAGCACCTGATTAATGCCGAAGTAATATTTCACGCGGTAATAACGCGTCTGCTGATCCAATTGCGCAAAAGCGGCTAGCTGCTGTTTTACTTTCGCATCGTCCCATTTACCGGACTGAATCACACCAACCAGAGCACCATCCTGGTAACCACCAATTTTGATATTTTTGAGGTTTGTTTCCAGCTCCTGACGCAGGGCCTGAATTTTGCTGACCTGATCATTGCTCAGCTTGAGATGTTGTACCACCGGGTCCTGGGATAACGGCGGCACTTCGGCTGTCGTCGCGGCCTGAGCGGCAACGGAAAGACCCGCAGTCATCACTACGGCGGCCAGGGTGTTACGTAAGAAAGTATTCACGATAAATTGTCCTTAATACGCTTTATAAAGAGTGCGGATTATTACCTCCGGAATATGATCCATCTGTAACTAAGCGTTAAATTTAAATCTGGACAAATTTACAATAGATTTTATTTAATAGATAAAATAGCTGAGATGTCAGCAGCCAATCTTTTTTAACTACACTTATTGTTAAATTGGCTGAATATTCTCTTCGACCCATCAGGAACGCCTTATGCCACCACGTAGCGCCAGCGATCTGTACGCCGAAATGAAAAATATGTCAGTAGAAGAGCGTATTCGCTTTTTCTCGCTTTCGCTTGCGGAAATGCATCGTGAGCTGCAGGAGAGCATCAGCGAGATTGAGTCGATGCAGCGAGCGCTGGCCGAAAGCGAGGAGAACCATCGACAGCTGGTTGAAACCGCACAGGATGCGGTGATTACCATCAATCATGCAGGGGTGGTGATTAACTGGAACCAGGCCGCGGAAAGAATGTTCGGCTGGTCCGCTGGGGAGGCTATCGGCAACAACCTGGGCGAGATGATCGTGCCGGAAGAGTTTCGCGAGCAGCACGCCCGTGGTTTAATGCGCTTTCAGGCGGCTCAGCCGTCGAATATCCTTAATCGCACCATCGAAATTACCGCCCTGCATCGAACTAAAGGCAAATTCCCTATCGAGCTGTCGATCTGGCCGCATCAACAATCAGGCAAGCAGATTTTCTCCGCGTTTATTCGCGATATCACCGACCGTAAACAGCGGGAGCAGGTGGTCTGGTTGCACGCCAACTTCGACGCGATGACCGGATTGCCAAACCGCAGGCTGTTGGTTAATCGCCTGGAGCTGGCGATTACTCAGGCCATCGCCAATGAGACAGAAGTAGCGCTGCTCTTTATCGATCTCGACCGCTTTAAGCCGGTGAATGACGTTTACGGCCACGCCGTGGGTGACGAACTGCTGCGGCTGGTGGCGTTTCGTCTACAAAGCGTTTTACGAGAAGGTGATACGGTGGCCCGCCTCGGTGGCGATGAGTTTATCGCCCTGCTCCCTGGTTTAAAAGCAAACGATCCGCTCCCCCGACAAACGGCGGAAAAAATCAGCAATGCGCTGACTCAGTCATTTTTGATCCACGAGCATGTTATTACGATTTCCGGCAGCATCGGCATTGCGCTTTTCCCTCACGATGCCGCAGATGCCGATACATTGCTGAACAGTGCGGATAAAGCGATGTACAGTAGTAAGAAGGCGACGCCGCGAGAGAGGTAAGTAAGGTATTCAGCCGTTCAACGGCAAAATACAGGACCTGGAAATGCAGCGGGTTATTGATACGATCGGCGTAGACCTCCCCTTTTTCTCCCCATACGCCCGTCTTCTCTGACCACACTATCTCGCCCTGCAATGGCGTCAGGCGGACCGGCGCGCCGTTCGGATCAAAATGATATATTCCTATTTTGAAAAGTTATTTATCGCCCATCTAAGTTGTGATTCATAATGAGATTGTAATCCTCCCTCCTTTTAAACTCATTAGAGAAAGTCGAAAGGATTTTATATCTCACCGGCCTCCAGTTTTCAATAAAGATTTAACCTGATGATCACCATGTGGTGTCAGGCGAGGATAACTATCCGCATCTTTTTCAGATATATTGTACTCATTATCAAAAACATCCACTTTCTTGCATGAATCACCTACCCCATAAACAAAATAAACGTCATCAACATTTTCAGGTACATAATCATTTTGATGTCCGATAATTCTCCAGTCACTCCCCTTTTCTTTCTTTGTATCAAATAATGTATATGTATCAATCACAATTGGAGGAATGATTCTTTTTGATATATCTTCTTCGGTTAACTCTGGAGTAGTAGATACAAAATCAAAAATTTCAACTACGTGGCCAGTGATTATTTTAGATATGACTCTACCAAAATAATAATTACTCTCATCAAACTTTAAACAAAATATGTCTCCTGGTTTTACAAAGCGTAACATGGTTCTTGGTTTTTTATCCCATCCCCAAAATTTAAAATTACTCATCAACATTTCCTCCCATTCTTTTTACTATTATAAGCATGTTTAAATGACTTCGCACGAGCATCTTTCCGTCCATGATCAAATGAATTATACTTATTACCCCTATTGGTTGATGATATGGCTTCGCCAATCTTCCCAGTTCTCGTTTTATATTTTTCAATGTAATATTGTTCGTAACCTCTGGCTTGCCCATAAGTTACATTTCGATCAAGAGGTTCCATCCTCGAATCTGGTGATAATCTTTCTGTATCAAGATGCTCTCCTCTTCTTCGATCCATATCATTAGTGATACCCACGTAATAAGGTTCTTTCGCACCAGACTCAAATAAACCGTAAACACTATATCCTGTGGCGTCTACCGAAGTTAGCCCCCACGGATCCACCCATCCCAGCGGGTTCGGCGCATACTGATAAACATTCAGCCCACCGGCTAATCCAATCGGATCCTGGCTAATAAATCCCGCAATTTCAGGATCATAGTAACGATGTCGATTATAGTGCAGCCCCGTTTCAGCGTCAAAATACTGGCCCTGAAAACGCAGCGGGTTGCTGATACGATCGGCGTAGACCTCCCCTTTTTCTCCCCATACGCCCGTCTTCTCTGACCACACTATCTCGCCCTGTAATGACGTCAGGCGGATCGGCGCGCCGTTCGGGTCACAATGATAGTGCCAGCTCTCCTTCCTGCCCGCTTCCTGCGTCAGCAGCGCCAGCGGCTGAAAACTTCCCGGATAGTACACGTACTCGCGCATACTGCTGAACAGCGTTTCCTGCGCTTTCTGCCGCTGCAGTCGGCTGCCGGTATCAAAAATGCTCTGTGCCGCCAGCGGTTCGCGGGTGATAGTGACCGTTTCCCCCGCCAGCGCGTCGCCCTGCCAGTAGAACCAGCGCGTCTCTTCCGCCGTCTGCTTGAACACCCGGCGCCCCAGCCCGTCATAGCCGTAACGCACCAGCCGCTCGCCCTTGCGCACCGCCACCAGTTGGCGGTTATCGTCCCAGCTGAAATCCTCTTTCTCGCCGTTATGCCGGACATCGCGCCGCTGTCGCAGCTCGCCCGCGCGATCGAATACATAACGCACCCCGCGCTGCTGCCCCTCGCGGAACCAGCCCCCGGCGCTCTCATTCACCGCCCGGGTCTGCGTCTGCAGGTGGCTGCCCGCCGCATCCTGCACAAACTGCCGCAGCGTACCGTCCGGCGCGGTATGGGCCGTCAAGCGCCCCACCGGATCGTAAGCGTAACGATCGCTGCCCCACAGGCTGTCATCGCGCCGGGTCAGGTTACCCAGCCTATCCCAGCTGAAGCCGCTGGCGAACAGCGGTAAATCATTCTGCAACACCTGCTGCGACGTCAGTTGGCCGAGCCGGTCGTAGGTGAAATGACGCGTCACCTCCGCCGACAGCTGCTCGCTGACCCGCCGCCCGGCCTCATCGTAACCCAGCACGATTGGCGCATCGTCATTCAGCTGGATCTGGCTCAGCCGGTCATACTCATCCATGGCGTAACGCACCTGATGACCGCTGTCGCTGCGCCGGGAGACCAGCAGGCCGCGCTCGTTATAGCCATAATGCAGCTGAAAACCGTCCTGCTCCTCCAGCAGCACCCGCCCGGCGTCATCATAGCGCCACGCCAGCCGCCGCCACGGATTCTCACACAGCACCATCCGTCCGCAGGGATCGTAATGATACTTCGCCTGCAGGGTATCGCCGCTGCGCCGCTCGCTTAGCCGCCCGCCGCGGTCGTAACCGTAGCGCACCAGCCGCCCCAGCGGATCCTCGCGGCTGATCAGCCGGTTGCCTTTATCCCAGCCATAACGGGTTATCTGTCCCCAGTAATCGGTCTCCGCGGCGATGCGCCCCAGCGCGTCGCGGTCCAGTTGCCAGCGCTGACCGTTCTGGTTGATCACCGCCAGCAGGCGATCTTCCAGGTCGTACTGATAGCTAAGCGTCGCGCCATCCGGCGTCTCGCAGGCGGCCAGCATTCCGGTGCGGTTATAACGAAAACGGGTTATCTGGCCGGCTTCATCGGTGAAGTGAAGCGGTGAATCTTCCCGGTCGTAAGCGACGCGAATTTCGCCGCCCTGCGGATTGACCATCGCCACCAGCCGATCCTTGCTGTCCCAGTGGAAACGGCTGCTGCCGCCGCCGGCGTCAATACGCTCCAGCAGGGTGCCGCGCGCGGAATGCCGCAGTTGAGTGGTTCCCGCGCCGGCCTGGCTCAGCGCCTGCAAAAAACCAAAACGATCATAGCGATAGCGACTCTGCCCGGAACCCGGCACGTCCGCCGCGCTCAGCTGCCCGTACTCATCATACTGATAGCGCGAGGTGACGCCGGTAGGGTCCGTTCCCGCCAGCAGGTTGCCGCGTTCGTCATAGTCCGAACGCCAGCAGGCGCCTTTCTCATCAATCAGCGTCAGCAGATCGCCGTCTTCATTGTAGGCCGCCTGAATCTGGCTACCGTCCGGCAGATGTTCGGCGATCATTCGCCCCTGTTCATCATACTCCCAACGACGCGTGCTGCCGTCCGGCTCAATGAGTTCGACGGTGCGGCCAAAATCATCGTAGTGGAAGACGGTATTGCCGCCGGTCGGATCGATCTCCGAAACCGGCAGGCCGTTATCATCAAAGCTGACAGACGTTACATGGCCGTTGGAATCGGTGATTTCCACTTCGTTGAGCAAGTCGTGCCAGGCGAAATGGTAATCCCATACGCCGCCGTCACCCCAGGCGTGAACCACCCGCCACTCGTCATTGAACTGGTAGTGGAAGCCCTGGCCGTTACGGTCGACATGGCTGGTCATATGGCGCTGTTGATAGTAGAAGCGCCGCGGATGCGAAAGCGCATCGATCTCCGCGCTCAACTGATTATCGCTATCGTATTCATAGCGGGTCAGCGGCGTGATCTCGTCATCCAGCGCGTTGCGCAGGCGTAGCCCCCGCAGGCGGCCATCCTGCCAGGTGACGAGGATCTCCCTGCCGCTCATGCCGCGCGTGCTGAACTCGCGAATACGCTCAAGCTCGCGCCCCTGCCAGTCGAACTGCCAGCCATTACCGTTACGGTCCGCCAGCCGGTAAATCGCCAGCGGCCCGCGCTTACCGCGAAACTGCAGCCGCGCGCTCCCTTCCTGCTCAACATGCCAGAAACATTCGCCATTGCGGGTTTCCCGCCACAGGCGGCTGCCGTCCGGCAGGCCGACAATACCCTGCTCGCGCCCGTCGGACTGCGGCAGCGCCGCAAACAGCGTCATCCCTTCCGGCTGAGTCAGCACCGCGACGCCTTCATCGGCCAGTATTTCAAGGCGGGTGTCCGCCGGGGTTGACCAGCCGTAACCGCACAGCCCTTCTTCATCGAGATCCGCCGACGAGTAGCTTCGCGTCCACGCCAGCGGCAGGCGGCCGGGTAACAGAAAATCCTCATGTTCCAGGCTCACGCTACCGTCGCGGATATCAACCGGTTCGGCGCGTAGCACCCGGCATTTCAGGACGCCGGGATCCATGTTGCGAAACAGCTTCTGGCGCAGCTTTTTAAACCGCCGCATAAACAGCCGCCACTGCGGCGTTTTTTTAACTTTCTTCAACCCCTTGCCCAACCCGCTTAACCCGGCGCGCATCAGCAGCGCCATCAGGTTGATGGTTGGCGGCCCGCCGACAATCACGTTGTTGGGAATCGCGAGGTTAAACGTCAGCGGCAGCGTCAGCGAGAGCGGCTTTGGTTTGCTCAGCCGCTTCAGGCGGAACGGCGGCACCATTCCGAGGATGTTACAGCTCAGTACCGGCATGCCGATGCGGGAAAACGGTTCACCATCGACGGCGACGGTTTTGCTGCCCATAAACAGCTCGTCTTCCATCTGCGGGCCGCCGGGCGCGCGCAGCGGCGGCACCCACACGCCGCCGACCGGGATATGTACCGCAATACCGCCGGTCCCCGCGCTGGCGCGTTTGATGCTGTTGACGTGTACGGTAGTGCCCAGCAGCGGCAGATAATCAAACACGTCGAAAACGATGCCGATATGCGGCGTCGGCAGCGGCCAGGGATAAGTATGGATATCCAGGCCAAGCTGCGGGTCGAAGTGAGCCCCGGAGTGCATCAGACGCGCCTCAGAACATGGCGCGCAGCAGCGCGCGCAGGAAGGTGCGCACTTCGGTGGCGAACCCGCCGTCCGAAAGGCTTAAAAACAGGATTGCCAGCAGCGTCACGGCAACAATAATAATAATCCGGGTCTTCATAGCGGGTTGCTCCCTGCATTTTCAGTGGATGATGCATCGGTATTTCCCCAGGCAGGCAGGCTTTGCCATTCACCCGGCGGGGCATCAAAGGGGTGGGCGATCTCCGGCAGGCCGTTCCAGTGCGGATGCAGCTTCTCCCGCGCCAGGCGGATCACGCGACGAAAGCTGTCATCGCCGCCGCGGATCAGTTTTTCCCGCGCTTCGCGGATTAGCGCGAACGCGGCTTCCAGCTGTAGCTGTAACTGCCGGTCCACGCGTTTTACCTGTTCGACGGCGGGTTCCCGCGGCAAGCGGTCTTCCGCCTGTTGGATTAAGCGCTGTTTTTCGCTTTGCCAGCGTGTCGCGCAGGCCTCAAGCGCCTCGGTCCGTCGTTTATCATGGATGCGCAGCAGATCCTGGAATGCCAGCGGCAGCGTGGTCTGAGCGCGCTCTTGCCGTGGGATCGGCTCCGCCGCCTGGATAGCGTGGGCATACTCCTCCATCGCTTTTGCCCGGTGTCCCGCGAGGTTGAGACAAAAACCGGACATCCGCCAGCCTTCTACGGCAAATACCGGGTGTGGAATGGTTTGCGCTTCGCCCGCCGCCCGGCGATAGCCTTTCGCCGCCTGGAGATACTCTTTACGCGCGAACCAGGCACCGGCCTCGCCAAAAGTGCTTTGGGTACGCAGTTGTCCTTTAAGCGCCGGATCGGCAATTTCGCCGCTGATGGTTTGCGCCTGACGGTAGTGATCGACGGCCCGTTGATGATCGTTACCTTTCAACCAACCGCCGGCGATCAGGTTATGCATCATCGCCTGCTGGTCGGCCCAACCGCAGCGCTGGGCGACGCCGAGCGCCATACCGCCGCGCGCGGCCACCTGCGCGGCGCTGCCTTTTTCCAGCAGCAGCATGGCGTCAGCCAGATAGCGGCGAAACAGCAGGCGATCGGGATTCGGATCGCTCTGCTCGCGCGCGGTTTGATGCATCACTTTCATACTGTCGACGTCATCGGTCAGCAGCCGTACCCTGCGTGGATGCGCCTCATACAGCGGCTGCCAAATCGGTTGCTCAAGCGTGTCGATAAGTAACAGTCTGGCGTTGCACGCCTCCTGCGCCAGCCAGCCGTTCAACCAGCGGTTCAACGCCTTTTCATCGCTGACGGCGGAGGGTTTCAGCACCAATACCAGATATCGTAAATCGTCATGAAATGTCGTCGCAAAATCCTGCAGCATCTGCCGCAACTGCGCCGGGCTATAGGTTGGGAGAAAGCGTTCGGCATCCCATATAGCGGCATCCGGCGTCGCTTCGTAGTGTTCCACAAACTCGCGCCCGAGCGCCTCGCTGTAGCCATAGCCGGTCTCAAACGGCGTGGTTAACCCCAGCAGCAGATCCGGCAGCGAGCGGCCTTCAGGATGCTGCTGCAGCGCGATAAAACCATCAAGCAGCGACTCGCCGCCGGCAGGCGTCCGCCAGATAAATAAGCGGATCTGCTCCGCCTGCTCGCTGGCGTCCAGCCAGCTAAGCTCAAGCTCGCTCATTACTTTTTCGGTCGGATTCTTCGCCGCGTTCATTCCCTTTCCCTGTCAGGCATTGAGCTCAATCTTCTTACCATTCACCATCACACCAGCGGCGTTAATGGTGATCGTCGACCCGCCAGCGGTAATTTCCACGCTACCGTTACTTATCAGAATGCCGCTTTCGCCCACGTTGATATGTACGGTATCGGTAGCGCTGTCGGTTACGCTCCCTTGCGTAAAACGGGTATCACCGCCGGTGATGCTCAGGGTACGCCCGGCGCCGATCGTCACCTCTTGCTTACTGGTGATGGTCTGCGTTTGCTTACCGGTCACGGAAATATCGTGATTGCCGGTCACTCCCAGCGTCTGGTTGCCGGTGACCTGCACGTTACGGTTCTGCTGGACGCTGACGCTTTCGTTACCCTGCACCTGACGGGTGCGATCCTGTACGACCGTCAGTGACTGCTTGCCTTCGACGGTCGCGGTATGGTCGCTTTTCACCGTGGTGGTATGGTTGCCGCTGATGGTTTCATCGCGGTTCTGCTCAACGCTTAGGGTCTCATTCCCCTTCACGCTTTCGGTACGGTTCTGCTCAACGGTGGTGGTTTCATTACCATTGATGGTTTTGCTGCGATCTTTGCCGACGGTAACGCTTTCATTGCCATCCACCGTGCGGGTGCGGTTCTGTTTGATATGGCTGGTTTCGTCTTTGCCGACGGTTTTGGTGCGGTTATTGCCGACATCATGGGTCTCGTCGTTTTCGACTTCAGTATCCATGTTGCGCTCGGCGTGCAGCCAGAGCTGCTCTTCGCCGGGTTTATCTTCAAAACGCAGGGCGTTGGCGTTGTCCGGCGAACCATCCTTTGAGCGGCTCATAAAGCCCATTTGCGTGGCTGCCGCCGGTAGCGCCCACGGCGGCATACTGGCTTCGTTATAGACGCGGCCAATGACAATCGGCCGGTCCGGCTCACCGTTAATAAAGTCCACCACCACTTCATCACCGACGCGTGGGATCTGCACCCCGCCGTAACCCTGGCCGGCCCAGGCGCTGGAAACGCGCACCCAACAGGAGCTATTTTCATCGCCCTGGCTTTCGCGGTCCCAGTGGAATTTCACCTTAATCCGGCCATATTTATCGGTCCAGATCGATTCTCCTTTCGGCCCTACCACGCGGGCGGTTTGCGGCCCGTAGGTGCGCGGCCAGTCGGTCCTTGACGCGGGGACAAATGGCGTCGCGGCGGGAATAACGGTGAATGCGATGCGGTGCTGCGCGGTATTTCCGCCGCCGGAGGCATACTGATTCTCTTCAAAATCATAGCGGGCGCCCACCACCAGCCATTTAGCGTTATCAGCCATGTTAGGCGCATGCGTCAGGGTAAACGTGTGTCCCGGGACGATACCGGTCGCGGTGGCGATACCCTGCGTTTGCTGCTGTTCGGCCTGCCAGGACTGCTGACGAATACGGGCGTAGGCTTCGCCGTCGCCGTGCTCCATAAAGCGCCCCGGCCAGTCGTAAACGTCGATTTTGCCCGGCGTCGGCGAGACCGGATTCTGCAGCGTTTGCAGCATCCAGGCGTGGGGCTTGCGAAAATCATAGTCATCGGTGCTGTAAAGCCCCGGCGTGACGACGTGGCTCGCCATCAGCTGGCTAATGCCCTCTTCGCCGACCGCGCCGCCGCCCGGTTGTGCATGCCAGGGAATAGTTTCATAACCGGGGAAGGATTCAGCCTGCTGATAGTCATCCATCAGCACCAGGGTATGGCCGTCTTTATCGTGGCGGAACAGATAGCTAATACCTTCCAGCTCCAGCAAACGGCTGATGAAATGGAAGCTGCTTTCCGCATACTGCACACAATAATCCCACTGCCGGTAGCTACGCGTAAGTTTGTCCTCAAACTTAACGTTATGCTCGCTAAACAGTTTGGCCACGATATCCGGCACCTGCTGCTGCTGGAAAATACGGAAGTTACGGTCGCGCATCATCGGCCAGAAATCGGGTTCCAGCGTGGTCTGATAGACGGCGTAGCGCGTCTCGCCAAGATCTTCGGCGCGTACGGTAACGGCGGTGATTTTGCCGGAAAGATAACGCTCCTGTCCCCATTGGCCGGGAACCGCCACCGTCATGTTTTTGCCGAGCATGGCCTGACGGTCGATAGCAAAATCCTGGCTGAGTAAATCGACCTGAAAGTGGAAAGGTTCGGACAGTTTCTCCTGCCCGCTGAATTTCCAGAATAATAACGAGGAGCTGTCGACAGATGACAGGATCGATATCCGATTAACCATATGGATTCCTTTATGGTGCAGGCAGCCGCGGGGCTAATTCCTTAAGATTAATAAATTATCCTGAATATTTATCAGAAGTCATCTCTCTGCCCGAGATTTCACCCAGGAATACTCTTAATTATTCAACTCTGTGCTTTTGTTCATCTTTATACCGTCATTATTAGTAGTGGAGCTTTCTTAACAGGCGTTAATTACTGGTTTGACTTATTAGAAACGGTAATGAGGTAAGTCTGAAAATAGTCTCCTGGCGCGAAGAAATATGTTTAAACCGGCCCGGACGCTTTAAAATAACCGCGGCTGCGAACTGCCATCACAGCCATTTGCTCACCGGCCTGCTCTTGCATACGGTCGGCCGGTGAGCAATCCCTGGTCGTTAATCGCTCAGACATCCCCTGTCTCGTTAATATCAGATCCTTTACCTCAGTCATATTCAGATTGTTTTTACATAAAATCGTCGCGCTATTTTCGCCCGCTAAACGGCGCAGTCGCTAATATTAGCGATGAGATAATCTATTGTTTATCAATCGGCTTCAGACATAAAACCCCCGCCTGCCGGGCGCTGGCGCAGGTTTTGATAAGGTACGACCCTCTTGATCTCTGCCATCGATCTACAATACTGTATATACATACAGTAAAGATAATCGGTGATCATCATGCAGTTTTTCACACTAACCGAACTACGCCAGATCGTGGCACTCCCCCTGTTCAGCGATCTTGTTCCCTGCGGTTTTCCTAGCCCCGCGCAGGATTATGTTGAACGGCGTATCGACCTGAATGAACTGCTGATTCAGCATCCAGGCGCCACCTACTTTGTGAAATCAAGCGGTGACTCAATGATTGGCGCTGGCATTGGCGATGGTGATTTACTGGTGGTGGATAGCTCCCGCAAGGCCGTCCATGGCAGCATCGTTATTGCCGCAGTGGATGGAGAATTCACGGTTAAGCGCCTCCAGTTACATCCTGTTGTCATGCTCAAACCTGATAATCCCGCCTACCAGCCGATTATGCCAGGCAGTGAAGAGTGTCTGGAAATTTTTGGCGTGGTGACCTATATCGTGAAATCGGCGGGCTGATCGTGTTTGCCCTGTGTGATGTGAACTCGTTCTATGCTTCCTGTGAAACCGTCTTTCGCCCGGACTTACGCGGCCGCCCGGTGGTTGTTTTGTCCAATAATGACGGGTGTGTGATTTCACGTTCTGCGGAAGCCAAACCGTTTGTGAAAATGGGTGAACCGTACTTTAAACAAAAAGATATCTTCAGACATCATGGCGTGGTTTGCTTCAGTAGCAACTATGAACTCTACGCCGATATGTCCAACCGGGTAATGACGACGCTTGAAGAGATGTCGCCTCGCTGTGAAAAATACTCCATTGATGAAGTTTTTTGCGATCTTACCGGCGTGCGTAACTGCCGCGTTCTTACCGAATTTGGACATGAGCTCAGAGCCACGGTGCGGCAACGCACACACCTGACGGTGGGCGTCGGAATAGCCCAGACAAAAACGCTGGCTAAACTGGCGAATCATGCGGCAAAACGCTGGCAACAGCAGACAGGAGGCGTGGTTGACCTGTCGAATGCGGAGCGGCAAAGAAAATTGATGGCGGCGCTACCGGTGGAAGAGGTTTGGGGAGTGGGTCGACGCATAGCGAAGAGGCTTGAAACGATGGGGATCCGGACGGTATTGCAGCTGGCTGACACGGATATCCGCTTCATCAGGAAACACTTTAATGTCGTACTGGAAAGAACCGTCCGTGAATTACGCGGCGAGCCCTGTCTCGAGCTGGAAGAGTTTGCCCCGGTAAAGCAAGAGATTATCTGTTCCCGTTCGTTCGGCCATCGCATCACCGAGTACGAAGAAATGCGCCAGGCCATCTGTAGTTACGCTTCCCGGGCTGCAGAGAAACTTCGTCAGGAACATCAATACTGCCGGTTTATCTCTGTCTTTGTAAAAACGTCGCCCTTCGCGCCTGATGAACGGTATTACGCCAATAATGCCTCGGTCACCCTGCTTACCCCAACGCAGGACAGCAGAGATATTATCGCCGCCGCGACGCGTTGTCTGGATGCCATCTGGCAAAGTGGCTGTCGGTACCAGAAAGCCGGGGTGATGCTGGGCGATTTTTATAGCCAGGGCGTCGCGCAACTTAATCTGTTTGACGAAAATGCGCCGCGAAAAAATAGCCAAAAACTGATGGAGGTGCTGGACCGCCTGAATGCTGAGGACGGACGTGGGACGCTTTACTTCGCCGGCCAGGGTATCCAGCAACCGTGGCAGATGAAGCGGGAAATGCTCTCCCCGCGATACACCACCCGATATAGCGATCTGCCCACGGTTAAATGATTCCCCGACAGGCCAAACCTTAAATAAAATCAGGTTTGGCCATCATGGCGTCCGTGAGGTTATTTATGGAATATAAAATTGCGCAGCGCGTTTCTCACTTCTCCTTCCGCGGTTGCAGAACAAGTTGATGATGGCTGGCCTCAATGACGCGCGCGCGGTCCGGGTCAAGATCCTCACGGGCAAGCACCAGCTTCCAGTCGTTTTTCGTCAGATCCGGCGCCCGGAACAGCGCCACCACGGCAACATACTGCGCCTGTTCATCCAGCGGCATGGTGAGACTCATCTCCGTTCCCGGTTTGAGCACCAGGCTGCGGCTGGCCAGTTGGTCGTCTTTTAATATCTCCTCCCCCTCCGCCGCCAGCTGCTGGTAAACCGTCTTATCGAAAGTCTTGCGATCCTTCAGCACATAGACCCGCACCATCACCGGCTGGGAGGCGCTGTTATCCTCACGGTTATCGGTGTTTAACGCATTGCGCGCGCTAAAATCCAGACGCAGCGTTTTCACCTGGCGATAAAATACTGACTTTACGGCGGACGAAGCGCCGTCGCTGATTTTCTGTGTTAGCCCGCAACCCGCCAGCATGAACGGCAGAAGAATCAGTGCGGATAGTTTAAGCGAAGTGATATGCAACACGTTGGTTTCCTTGTGATAATGATGCAAGCGGCATGCCGCGGTAGCCGCCCAGTTCCGTGGTAAACGTGGCCGGTAAATCCGGCGGAATCGCGTCCCCCTCCATGCCCAGAACGCCGCTGATGCCGAGCATAAACGGCGTTTCGCCGAGTACCGGCGCGGGCAACAGCGGCGTGGGAAGCGTTAAGGTGATTTTGGCCTTATAGCGCCAGCCGAGATAAACCCGCAGCAGAACCAGAAAGTCCGCATAGATTTGCCCTTCCGGCATCCAGCCTGCGGCCTCGGCGATATCATCGGTGTACAGCGCGATCAGCAACTGGCTGGCAATCTCGGTCGTTTCATCGCCCAGCACCGTGTAGCCATCAAGCAGGAAATCGTTATCGCCGTAAAAACCCAGCGGCTGCGCCGGGTACACCGTCCGTGGGCAGTGCGGCGACGCTTCCGCCCGCGTATGGGGCGCCAACAATCGTACCAGCGCCTGAATCCCCTCTTCGGTACGCGCGGGCAGGCGCATCACGCTGAGTAATGCCAGAAAGCGAGATACCGGCGCGGCAATATGCTGAGCGGTGCCGGGAATGCCAAGCCCGATCAGCCCCAGCAGGCTCTGTGAAGTACGGTCGCGACCGCCGTCTTCAAAGGTTGCCGGATACGAGTATTTGCGCCAGATGCGATAAAACTGGCTCAGAATGCGGTGGTTAAAAATATCGAGAAATGCTTCCTGCGCCTCATGCCCTTCTCTTTGCTGCGCAATATCATCCAGCCAGGCGGTGGGCAACGGCGAATCGACACCGTATAGCCCCATAAAGGTGGTGCGCAGCGTCGGCGGCGCGTCGGGATGCGCCTCATCATACTCCACCGCTTTGAGTTCGCTGACCGGAAAACCCATCCCCGGATGCGGGCGAAAGCGTACCGGATCATCCGCCGGGTTTAGCGTGCTGCCTAATGCCGGTGCGCCGGGTCGCGATTTTTCCAGTAGCTGGCAGAAGCGATAAAAGTTGATGCGCTGAATATCCCGCTCCAGCCGCGGGCTCAGCCGGGAATGCGGCGTTTGTGGTTCTCCTGCCATTCGAGACGCTCTCCGGTAGGTTGCAGTATCAGAATCAGACGATTAAACAGATGGATGTCGGTATACAGGGCAAAGAAGCGGTTGAGCATCTCGCCAAACAGGCAGATGTCGCCGTGCCCGGCGAAGCCGTTACCGTCGAGCGTCACCTCTATCTGCACGCCGCGTAGAAAGTGCCCCTCGGCAAAACGTTCCACCTCACAGTGGCTCACGTCGACGATCGCCTGCAGGCGACGGCGGTTCATTTCGTTGTCCGTCCAGTCGTACAACGCCAGCGCGCCGCGCAACACCTCGGCGTTATCCATCATCCACAGGAAGCTGCTGCCGAGATGGCTCAGCACCCGCCAGTGAAAACGGTCGCGATCCGGTGGATAACACGGCAACGTCGGCGCGCTGAGATTGCGCACCTGGAGCCGCGACGTCGTGGATTTGACCACCGTGTCCAGCAGCGTGCTTTGCAGCGCCCGCCGCGGCAGCTGGCCGTTGGTGCCGATCAGGCTCAATGACAGGGTTTCATTCTGCGGCACGCGATGCTGGTCAAACGCCTCGCCGCCCAGCGTCAGCCAGGTATCATGCAGCCCGGACGGGCCACGTTTAACGCGCGTGTGGTAATAATATTCCGGCGCATCATGGCGCAACATGCCGCCTTTGTGGCGAAAACTGGTAAACGGCACATACGCCTGGGTGCCGGAAAGACGTGAAGAGGTGACGGACTCCACCGAATAGATTTCGGTGTGTCCATCCTGGACGCGCATGGGGCGCAGCAGATACTCACTTTGTAGTGAATCCAGATGCAGCGGGTCCGACTCCAGCGGAAACAGGTTAATAACCGGGCTGCAGTGTAAGCGCAGATGTTTCTCTGACAACGCGTATTCCTGCGGCCACGGTTTATCCAGCACGACCTCGATCTCAAACCATCCCGGCGCATCAGGAAACGTCATATTCTCCAGCCCGCACAGCGCGACCGACATAAACTTTTCACGAAAGCTGAAATACTCCAGCAGCAACTGGTAGCCGCTGAACCCGCCGCTTTGAGGCAGCAGCGCCTCATCGCTGCCAAACCCGCAGACGGCAAAATGGGCCGCCAGCGGCCTGCTATCAGCCTCCCCCGCCAGACGTATGCCGATGTGCGCCACATTCAGGGTCAGCGCTTCATGCAGCGCGCAGGCCAATGGCGCATCGGCATTCAGATACAACGGAATACGGCTCAGGTCTAGCGCCCGCCAGTCCACCAGCGCGCTACAGTCAAAACGCAGACAAATCGCCTGGCGGCCGTCGGCCTGCGCCCTGACGCTGGCGCGGGAGAGCGCGAGCGGCTGTAAGGTTAGCGGCTGGGTCGTGGTGTAACGGCAGCGGGTGCCCGTCTCGCCGATGGGCCGGGAGATCACTTCCGTTCCCTTCTTCAGCCGCTGCGGCTCTTTCATCTCCCGCCAGTCGACGCTGAACTCCACCATCGCCAGCGACGGAATGGTACGGAGATAATGCGGCCAAATCATACTCACCAGCCCGCCGGTCAGCTCCGGCAGGTCGTCGTCGAGCTTTTCGCGCAGCCGCCCCATCAGGAAAGCAAAACCTTCGAACAGCCGCTCAACATAGGGATCGCGGGCGCCGGCTTTATCGAGGTTTAACGCCGCGGCGCGATCGGGATGGGCGCGGGCAAACTCCTCGCCAGCCTCACGCAGATAGCGCATTTCAGCGTCAAAATAACGCAGAGTTAAATCGTCCATGGAATATCTCAGATGTCAGAATTGAAAAACTCGCTGCTTGTAAAGCAGCGCTTGCAGCGTGAATGTCGGCCCTTATTCCTCTACGTCACCGTCGGCAAACGGTTCCGCACGGGAGGCCTCCACAATGAAAATCTGTGTCGGCAACGTGAAGTTTCGCAGTTTCAGCAACGCCAGCGGGCCATCGCCGAGTTCGGTACGCAGCAGCCACTGCAGTTGCCGGTTATCCGGCGTATTGACCGTCAGGCGAAACAGCCCATCGCCGATCTGCTGGCGCTTCATTCTCTCCAGCATACGCAGCGTGCCCCACGGGCCGCTGTCGTTCGCCAATAGCCGAGCGCCCGCCGCCACTGAGCTCCAGCTCAGCATCGCGCCGGGTTTGTTGATAGTCCCCGGCCAGCGGAAACTTTTCCATTCGGCAAGCTGGTTAAAGTAGTGCAGATTCTGGCCGTCGAGGGTGAGTTGCGTTTCAACAATGCCCGGCGTCGCCACCCCCTGTAGTTCAAACCCCATTCCCTGACTGCCGTCGGTAAACAGGATGTCGGACAAGGAACTCAGTTGATTAATCGCCTTCAGGAAGGCCGGATTGAAAGTCAGCCCCTGACTGTGCGCGCTATCGGCCACCCAGCGGCTACCCTCCCGGTTGAGCACTCCGCCCAACTGTCGTGCGAGAAACTGGTCGATCCGCCCGCTATCGCGGCGGATGAATGCCGCCAGCATCGGTAGCGAGACATCGTTTTTGCCCGCGGCAAACGGATAGCGGCCGTCGAAAGCCGAATGCCAGTTAGCGACCACAGAACGCTGCCACGCCTCGTTCAGGCTGGCAGCCGATGGCTGCAGCACCGTTTCCCAGGCCTGCGTCAGCGGCTGGACGAACATGGTCTGGCCGAAACCGCTCCACTCTTCGCCGAGGCTGGCCGCCACCAGGCTGCCGTACTCCTGGGTGTCGGTCAGGTCGACGCTTTTACCCTGGAACACGGTCTGCGCCAGCTGCTGCATCATCGCCTGCGGGTCGGGGGCGTTTGCCACCTGCTGGAGCCGCAGGCGTACGCGGGTCAGGCGCGTCAGCCAGGTCTGTAAACTGAGGGTGCTGTCTGCGGCGACCACGCTTTGAGAGGGATTTTTGCCCATCAGCGCCAGCAGCGGCCCAAAGGTACTCTCCAGCGGGCCGCGCGCGCCGCCGGCCTGCTGGTCGATAAACGGCTGCTTATCCTTATCGAGTAGATTTTTTGCCGATTTCACCAGCGAATCCGCCACGCCCTCACGCTGCTGCCCGGTCTGCCCCTGCCAGGCAAGGGTATTCATCAACGCAATCAGCGGCGACTGACGAACGTCGCCCGCCAACGTCAGCTGATCGGTCACATCGGCAATATTGCGCGCCGGATTCAAGCGGATGCTATTGAGAAAACCCAACCACGCCCCGGCGAAATCGGTGAAATAACGATCGGTCAGCCGCTGTTTCAACGCCTCCGGGGAGACGTCGCCGCTGACGGTCTGGCGGCTATCGCTCAGCACCCAGTCGATCTCATCGCGCCTGGTCGCCACCGCCTTATCGATCGCCTCGCGCACGCCGCCCTCCCACGCCTGACGGGTAAACATCCCCGGCACCACCTCTTCCGTGGTAAACAACCGGCTGGCATTGGTCTGCGGCGTCATGTCTTCCAGCGTCATGTCGGCATAGTTACGGCGCACCTGCAGCAGCATGTTCTCGTAAAGCGTGCTTTCGGCGTTGCGCCGCCCGATTTGCGCCAGCAGCACCTGACGCGCTTGCGTCACCAGCGCGGCGTCCGGGGTGATTCTCCACGTCGGCTGCGACGGCAAGTTGTCCATATAGAAGCCCCATAAATCGGGGGCGATGCTCTGCCATAGCGCCGGGGCGACTCCCTGACGCGTCTGCTGCGCGGCCGTCATTGCCTGGCGGTAAAACGCCGCATCGGCTTTGTCCGGACGCGCCATCATCAGATAGGCCTTTAACTGGTCATAACCCGCTTTCGCCAGCTGCGCCCGCTGCGGGCTGCGCGGCGGCAGGTTGACCAACACCGTCAGTTGCCGGGTCAGCGCCTGCGCCGCGGCGTCGCGGATCAGACGCTGGTTAGCCCGCCCATACCACGGCAGCAGCGCGGCAGAAAGCGGCGCATTATGATTAAGACCAAAGCGCTGATACCAGGGCGTGCCGTTGGCGAACTGATTCTGTAGACGGCCGATATCGTTGCGCAGCACCTGCAAATCGATCAGCTGCTGGTCGTTAACGACGGGCTGCCGCAGCAGCTGTACCCGCTGGGTGGCGCTGACAATTTGCTGGCGGTTGACGATAAAAGAGAGCAGGCTTCCCGCCGCCCACAGAGCAATCAGCGCCAGCAGGCCGACGCCGAGGGAGCGGCGCCACGCCACCCCCACCGGCACGCCGCGCGCGCGGCCGCAGTCTGCGATGATCCCCTGCCAGACGGCCGGGGCCGGCCAACGGTGGGGATAGAGCCCATTGTCCACCGCTTCTTCCGCCTTTAACGAGGGGCTGAACAGCAGACCGCGGAGCGGGATCTGTTGCAGATGCCCGGTAAGACACGGCGTCAGTAGCGTCTTCCAGCCGCTGATACCGCCCTCCTTCAGCCATTTAGCGACACGCAGCAGGTAATCGTGGGACGAATCAGCGCACAACTGCTGGGTCCCCTGCGCCAGCATGGCGGGCAGAATGGCGCGAAGCTGCCGTTCAACATCCTGCGGGACGGCCCGCGGCGGGAACAACGCCCCCAGGGTCTGGGTAATGCGCGTATCCTGCGGCCAGTCGCTGTCGTGGAGTTGCCACAGATAGACCGGCGGCTGGTAGCACAGGACCTGCGCAACCTGCTCCAGCGTACGCAAATACCCGTCCAGGGTCGCGGCGGTGGCCTGAGCATTGTCCAGCGCCAGCACGATACCATCCAGCGGCCGGCGGCCGCGCAGCCGACGCAGGGCGCTGAGCCGCTCGTTATCCACAGTCGCCGACAGGCTACCGCCGTGAATTAGCACCGTACCGCGGCCCTCCAGCCATTGCTGTTGCGCAAGGCCTGGAGCGATGGCGGCAATCTGCGCCGCCTCGCCAGCGACCCACAGCAGGCGGACCTTATTGCGCCACAATCGGCCGTAGCGGCGACGGAGAAAGTGCTTTAAGGACGCAAACGGCTGCGCCGGTTTTGTCTGCTGGCTAATAAAAGTCCGCGTCTGACGCTGTTGCCCATCGGCTTTTTGCCTGATAAACAGGTGGAAAGCAATAAAGCCCAGTATCCAGAGACAGAGACCATACGCCCAGATCAGGCCACAGACGGTCACTATCTCGCGGATCGCCGTCCACTGCAGCGTGCGGTTGGCGTGCCAGTTCCACCATCCCAGACCGCTCAGCAGGACCACAATTGTCCAGACGGCAAGACACAGGGTCGCGGTAGCCGCTACGGTCATTACCGCGGCATTTTTTTCCTTGAACATAAAATTGATGATTCCCTTAGCCACGGGCGTGCATCATCACGCCCGTATAGCGTTATTAAGGATACTTAGCGGATATAATGAATATGGCGATAACGAATTAAGGCAGCAGTATTTTAAAAGCCTCGCTTTTTATATCGCGATATATTTTACCCAACACGCCCGATACCGTATTCAGATCTTTCATATCCGTTCGCGCCTGCACTAATATATCGCCAACATTAATATCTATAATCGCTTTTACCCGCTGGCCAAATTGTTTCACCGAATCCCACGTATCGTCATCGTTATCGTAAATCGTCCGCGACGCAAAATAACCGTGCGAAAACGAGGAGTGCAGCGGGTCGTGATTATATTTGGCCAGCGTGTCATGCACGTAGTTATCGTAAAAATCCAGCATCGTCGGCGAGCCCATCAGCGCCGCCCGCCGGGCATCGCCGCTTTTCTTGATCTGGATATATTCCGACTCCTGCGCCGCCACCAGCGGACCGCCAAGCTGGTTGGTCTGCGTGGTGGGGATCACATCCAGCAGCACCTGAGCCAGCAGCGCCACGATACCGGTATGGGCAAAGTCATAGCCCCACGCCGCGCGGTCCAGCCGATCCTTATCGATACACGGCACTTCACGCGGCCCTTCGCTTTCCGCGGGCGCCGCCGCCGACGCCAGCGCGCCGGACGATTCATTCAGCGCCTGCTGATAAAAAGGTTTGCGCTGATAATACTTATCGGCGTATTGCGGGCTGGCAAAGCGCTCGGTGCGCCAGGCGGTGATCCAGCTCAGCTGGTCCGCCAGCATCACCTCCAGCGCTTTGGCCTTCAGCGGCACATACACCGGATCCGGCAGTTTGCCCAGCGGGCCGTTCTCCGGCGGCTTCGCGGCGGCGGCCGCGGCTTTCGCCTTATCGCCATCCGCCTTGTCGTGAGCCGCCTTCAGCGCGGCGACCGGATCCCGGCCCTGGGCCACGGCGATGGCCACCACCTCCGCCTCGTTGACGGCCGGCGTTTCGCTCTTCGCCCCCGCCTGCTGCGCCCCGGCCTGCTGCCAGGCGTTAAACAGGGCGATCGCCTGGGCGGAGATTTTGAATTGTTTTATAACGGCATTCGTCATTATCCGGTAGGCCTTATTTTTAGCCCCTCCGGGCAACACCTCCTCAGGCACGCTCAGCGGCGCCCCGGCATCAAAGGCGGCGGCATACATATCGTGCAGCACAATCTTTGACAGCAGGCTGGCGGCATCGGTCTGCACTTTGCCGAGTTCCGTGGGTTTACAGTCGCCGCCAACATCGGCATGCATTCCGGGATAGACCACCTCCACCGCCCCGGCCGGGTATTTGCCGTCCGGACCGCGGATGGAGTCCAGCGGCAGGTCGCCGTGCTGCTCGTGGCCGGCGACAAAGTGGTGGCAGCTTTTTAAGAAACCTTTGGTGGTCGGCAGCCGCAGGCTGTTGGCCGCCCAGCCCAGATGCCCGGTGGCCGACGGCAGAATATGCGGCACGCCAACCGCGGAGACCGTATCCAGCAACCCCATAAACTCGATACTGATAGGGATGCCCAGCAGGGTTGGCCCGCCCGGAACCACCGCCCCCGCCGGCAGCATATTTGTCGCATCGAGCGGCATTTTAGCGTCATCGAGCAGCGACTCCAGCCCGCGGGCGAAGGCGCGGGCGGTGGCGGCCCCCCGGCAGTAGCCGTAGACGAACAGCTTGATTTTGGCGATGCGCCGCTGCGAGCGTTGGATATGCAGCCGCGTCGGCTGCCGCGGCCACTGGTTGACCACGCACCCCAGATGGTCGTCGCAGAATTTGTCAAGCGCGCTTTTACGGTTGAACTTCTGGGTCAGCCGCGAGAAGGGCCAGACGGTGGCCATACTTTGCCGATATCTGGTCAGCTCATTGTCTTCTATCCTTTCCTTTTTCACCGCATAACAAATGCTGCTGTAGGTTTTAAGCAGCGCCTGATTGATACGATCCTCACCGCCGTTGGCAAACAGCTCGCCGTCCAGCGAGTAGTGCTCTTCGCCAATCTCCGGAAAGCGCGCCCCACAGCCGGGGAAGTAGTAACTGAAGTAGCCGTCGTTTTCCGCAGTTTCATCCTGCTCTTTCCAGTTTGCCGCATGGTAGAGGCGGCCAATATTGGTCAGCGGCGGATTGCGCGAGCCGTATATCTCATCAGCCCCTTCTTCATTACAGCAGGTACCGTCAAAGAACAGGCTGATATGCAGGCTGGCGGGGCAGCCCGGTTCCGTTTTTTTGTCCGATTGATGATCGGACTCCCCGACATATCCCTCCAGGTACTGCCTGGCGTAGTTGCCTTCGGTCAGCGTTCTGCTCGCCGGCAGGCGGCCGCGCTCGTTGTATTCGGTTTTCTGCTGCGTGGAGTCATCCGCTGGCGCTTTCCCCTTTTTATCATCCGGCCCGGGAAAGTGTGGCGGTAAACTGGCCGCTTCTGCGGTGGACGTTTTGACAGCGACCGGGGTGGCGCCGGTCTGGAAGGCGGCAATAAGCGCCTTCAGGGCACTTAACGTGGAGTCTGCGGCGTCGGACATACAACTTCCTCCTTGATATGTTGGATAAGTATTTTCTGAGCTCTTTGCTTCCAGTCTGGCGGCGACTGGGGAACCGGATATCCCGGCTGTCCCGGCGGGATGCAGGAACGCACTATCCGCACTTTATCGCAGGGGAAAATATGCACATCAAATCCGCAGGCCTGCCCCTTCTCCCAACGTTCGATAGGGACAGTAATCGGCCCATGTTTCTGATAGTGAGTTTCATAGTCGTCCGGCATCTCACTCGATTTCATCCAGGCATTAGGATCGGAAGTCCAGGTGATTTTTGCCGTCAGTCCCGGCCGCCAGACATCTGGCACCATCACGCAACAGAAGCCGCCGCCGCCGCCGTAGGGATTAGCCCTGGGGCCCCCGTAACCGTTTACCTGCACCGAAACAATGTCATCCGGGCCGTGGTTATAGACATTTATGTCAGCGCCGCTCATGCCGTCGCGACTGTGGTCGCGACAGGCCGTCAGCAGGCAGAGCAAAACGGCGGCCAGCACCATCAGTCCGCCGGGCAAAATACGGATATGTTTTATCATTGATGTGTCCTTACAAATATAAAGTGATGACTTATTAATAAATGGCGTAATTAAATGCTTGTATTTATGCTAATATATGAACCTCCATATATAACTGATAATGATATTTGTAGCGGTCAAATAAAATTGGTCGATACAAATATCTTCAGCTGTATTTTAATATCCGTTCACACCTGTACTAATATATCGCCGACATTAATATCAATAATTATTTTTACCCGCTGGTTTGCGTGGTGGGAATAATATCCAGCAGCGCCACGATACCGGTATGGATAAAGTCATAGCCCCACGCCGCACGATCCAGACGATCCTTATCGATAAACGGCACTTCTCGCGGCCCTTTGCTTTCCGCGGGCGCCGCCGCCTGCTGCAGGCGTTAAACAGGGTGATGGCCTGGGCGGAGATTTTGAATTGATCTGCGACATCCCCTTGCATTACCCGATATTTTTTACCTTTGGCGCCGCCGGGCAATACCTCCTCGGGTACGCTCAGCGGCGCCCCGGCATCAAAGGCGGCGGCATACATATCGTGCAGCACAATCTTTGACAGCAGGCTGCGGGCGTCGGTCTGCACTTTGCCGAGTTCTGACGGTTTACAGTCGCCG
>NZ_JBEAIQ010000028.1:0-182122 GCF_040064335.1 Klebsiella sp. CN_Kp088
AGTCGATGACGGCAGATTTACAGTCTGCTCCCTTTGGCCGCTCGGGAACCCCACCACGGGGTAATGCTTTGTACTGGCCTGCTCCCTTCTCGGGAAGCGGGGCGCATCATACCAAATGACGCGCCCCTGTAAAGCATTCCTTTGACAAAATTAAACTGGTTGCCTGATTTTTACGCGTAACGCCGCAAAGCTAACCAATTCATTTCGCTGTCGATTAAAGAATAATCGTCCGATTACCGTAAACAAAGACGCGTTGCGCCAGCACCTGATACAGCGCACGGCTTAAGACGTTTTTTTCCACGTCGCGGCCCGCGCGCATCATATCTTCGGCGGTATAGGTATGATCGACATGAATCACGTCCTGCATGATGATTGGGCCTTCATCCAGATTATCATTCACGTAGTGGGCGGTGGCGCCAATGATCTTCACGCCGCGCTCATAGGCCTGATGATACGGACGCGCGCCGATAAACGCGGGCAGGAATGAATGGTGGATATTAATGATTTTATTCGGGAAGCGGGCGACAAACTCCGGGGTAAGCACGCGCATGTATTTTGCCAGTACCACGTAATCCGGATCGTGGGCGGCTATCGCATCACCCATCCGCTGGTCGTGCTCTTCGCGGCTCAATCCTTCATGGCTCACCAGCTCAAAAGGAATATCAAAACGTTCTACCAGCGTGCGCAGCGTTTCATGGTTGCCGATAACCGCGGCGATGTCGACATCCAGACCGCCATAGTTGGCTTTCATCAGCAGATCGCCGAGACAGTGAGCTTCTTTGGTGACCAGAATCACCACCCGGCGACGGCCCGCGGGATTGAGTTCACGGATTGAGCCTTCCGGCAGCGCGCTATCGAGGTCGGCGAGCAGGGTGGCGTCATTAAAGATGCCTTCGAGCTCGGTACGCATAAAGAAGCGGCCGGTACGATGATCGACAAACTCATTGTTCTGTACAATGTTCAGCTCGTGTTTGTAACAAATATTCGTGATACGCGCGATGAGGCCTTTCTGATCAGGGCAAATGGTGCGTAGTACTTTACGTTGTAATGAATGCATCGCGGGGAAAATCCTGTTGTGTTTGCAATTGCTGATGCCGGGCCTTACTGGCCGCAGCATTTTTTAAATTTTTTACCTGAGCCGCAAGGGCAGGGGTCATTACGACCAATTAATGGTCGGGTGCCGTCAATATAGTACCACTGTCCGTTTTCTTTTAAGAATCTGGAACGTTCAATAATCGCGCCGGGACGGTTATCTTCAGTAAAGCGTGCGATAAAGCTGACAAAGCCTTCATCGGAACTACGGCCGTTATCGGTTGCGAAAACGGTTAAACCAAGCCACTGCGTATTGGCAAAGCCTTTTTCGATATCGGCGCGAAAGCGTGGCGCCTCACAGTGTGGATGCCAGGTTTTGATTAAATAATCGACATCTTTCATCACGAATGCGCTATAGCGGGAACGCATCAGCTGTGACGGGCTCGGCGCAAGCTGACCGCCAGTCAGATATCGCTGGCAACATGAGCTATACTCCAGAGCGCTGCCACAGGGGCATAATTGCGACAAAATCGCCTCCATGGAAAAGAATGACGGCGCCAGAGCGCCAAAGTGCATTATGTTAACTGAGCGATGGCGCTGATGTCATGCTCGGAGTGGAAGGATATGTATCTGTACTAATGAGAAAGCTAAAGATTGGTTTAGCGCTAGGGGCTGGCGCCGCGCGCGGTTGGTCGCATATCGGCGTGATCAAAGCGCTGCATCGGGCGGGAGTTGATGTCGATGTGGTAGCGGGATGTTCGATTGGTGCCTTAGTCGGTGCGGCCTACGCCTGCAATCGCCTCCCTGCGCTGGAAAAGTGGGTTAGCTCCTTTAGCAACTGGGACGTGCTGCGATTGATGGATCTCTCCTGGCGGCGCGGCGGACTGTTACGCGGCGAGCGGGTGTTCAATCAATACCGGCAAATTATGCCCGTCGCGCAAATTGAAGCGTGCGAACGCCGTTTTGCCGCCGTGGCGACTAATCTGAGTACCGGGCGCGAATTATGGTTTACGGAAGGCGATCTGCACATGGCGGTCCGCGCTTCTTGTAGTATGCCTGGCCTGATGTCGCCGGTGATGCATAACGGCTACTGGCTGGTGGATGGCGCGGTGGTTAATCCGGTCCCGGTCTCACTGACGCGAGCTTTGGGGGCGGATATTGTGATTGCCGTCGATCTCCAGCATGACGCCCATCTTATGCAACAGGATTTATTATCAATAGAGTCGCCTCGTCCGGAGCCGATAGAGGAGCTCAGTTGGCATTCCCGTCTGCGATCCCGGTTGGGGAGAATGAGCTCTCGCCGTGCGACAATAACCCCCACGGCGATGGAGATTATGTCAACCTCGATACAGGTGCTGGAAAATCGCCTTAAACGTAATCGTATGGCAGGCGATCCGCCGGATATCCTGCTCCAGCCGTTTTGTCCGCAAATCTCCACTCTCGATTTTCATCGTGCTGGCGAAGCGATGGCCGCAGGACAGCTGGCCGTTGAGAAAAAAATGGATGAATTATTACCCTTGGTGCGCACTTCCGCGTAGCGCACTTGTCCAACACTTAAGTAAATTCTGACAGGCGATAGCGTGAATAGCGTGCCACTATTTAATTATCGTCAGCCAGGGGAGAGAACATGACGCAGCCATTGGCGGGAAAACAGATTCTGATAGTTGAAGACGAACCCGTTTTCCGCTCTCTCCTTGATAGCTGGCTAACTTCCCTGGGGGCGACTACCCGCCAGGCGGAAGACGGCATTGAAGCGCTACAGCAAATCGCGATTTCGAAACCGGATCTGATGATTTGCGATATCTCGATGCCGAGGATGAACGGCCTTGAACTGGTTGAGCAGGTTCGCAACCAGGGTGAACAGCTCCCGATTCTGATGATTTCAGCAACCGAAAACATGGCGGATATTGCTAAAGCATTACGTCTTGGCGTGCAGGATGTCTTACTGAAGCCGGTAAAAGATTTTAATCGCCTGCGTGAAACGGTGTATGCATGTCTCTACCCGACAATGTTTAGTTCACGAGTTGAAGAGGAAGAGAGATTATTTGAAGACTGGGACGCGTTAGTTAGCGATCCCCTGGCGGCGTCAAGGTTATTACAGGAACTTCAGCCGCCGGTGCAGCAGGAGATTTCCCATTGTCGTATCAATTATCGTCAGCTTATCTCAGCGGATAAGCCGGGGTTGGTGCTGGATATTGCGCCGTTATCAGAAAACGATCTGGCGTTTTATTGCCTGGATGTCACCCGCGCTGGCGATAATGGCGTTCTGGCGGCATTATTATTACGCGCTTTGTTTAATGGTTTGCTGCAAGAACAACTTGCTCATCAGGGACAGCGCCTGCCGGAAATGGGCGCATTGTTAAAACAAGTTAACCAATTACTCCGCCAGGCCAATTTACCGGGTCAATTCCCATTGCTGGTTGGTTATTATCACAGCGGATTAAAAAATTTGATTCTGGTTTCTGCCGGTCTTAACGGTACGTTGAATACCGGAGAGCATAAAATTCAAATTAGTAACGGCGTTCCATTAGGAACGTTGGGCAACGCATACCTCAACCAAATTAGTCAGCGCTGCGCATCCTGGCAGTGCCAAATTTGGGGAGCAGGGGGACGTTTACGCTTGATGTTGTCTGCAGATTGAACAATTCGCTCTATTTTTAGTAGGTGGGATTACCGGGCCTACATTTCCGGTGGTACTATCACTGCGTTTTATGCGTAAAAGTCCTAATTCGAGGGTATCCATACCTTTTCAGACCAGGTTTAACTGATCAGACTGATATACTCGATGCGTTATTTATTGACGATTAAGTTCAAAAAACGAACAGTCCAGGAGATTTCAATGGCTGCCCTTAATTCTAAAGTAAGAAAAGCTGTTATCCCGGTAGCGGGATTAGGCACCAGGATGCTACCCGCCACCAAGGCTATTCCGAAAGAAATGCTGCCACTGGTAGATAAACCATTAATCCAATATGTTGTTAACGAATGTATCGCCGCTGGGATTACTGAAATTGTTCTGGTGACACACTCTTCGAAAAATTCTATTGAAAACCATTTCGATACCAGCTTCGAACTCGAAGCGATGCTGGAAAAACGTGTAAAACGTCAGCTTCTGGAAGAAGTTCAGTCTATCTGTCCGCCGCACGTCACCATTATGCAGGTACGTCAGGGGCTGGCTAAAGGTCTGGGTCACGCGGTGCTGTGCGCGCATCCGGTTGTCGGCGATGAGCCGGTTGCGGTTATTCTGCCCGACGTGATTCTGGACGAATATGAGTCCGATCTGACCCGTGATAACCTGGCGGAGATGATTGTTCGCTTTGACGAAACGGGCGCCAGCCAGATCATGGTTGAGCCGGTTGAAGACGTCACCGCTTATGGTGTTGTTGACTGCAAAGGCGAAAGCCTGCAGCCTGGCGAAAGCGTGCCGATGGTTGGCGTTGTTGAGAAACCAAAAGCAGACGTCGCGCCGTCTAATCTGGCGGTAGTCGGTCGTTATGTGCTGAGCGCCGATATTTGGCCGCTGCTGGCGAAAACCCCTCCGGGAGCCGGTGATGAAATTCAGCTGACAGATGCTATCGATATGCTGATCGAGAAAGAAACCGTAGAAGCTTACCACATGAAAGGCAAAAGCCATGACTGCGGTAATAAGCTCGGCTATATGCAGGCCTTCGTAGAATATGGCGTTCGCCATAAAACTCTGGGCGAAGACTTTAAAGCCTGGCTTGCGCAAGTGGTCGCGAAGTAATATTCGCCACCCGAAAAACCGGTTCGCCTGATAGCGAACCGGTTTTTTTATGCCTGATACTTTCAGCGTGTAACGATAAAAAAAATCCCGCCGAAGCGGGATTTTTATATCAAGCGTAAAGCGAATTAGAGCAGGAAATCGTCCAGTGTTTTACCTTGCTCGTCCATTGCTTTCTTGATGACTGCCGGAGTACGACCCTGGCCAGTCCAGGTTTTAGTTTCGCCGTTTTCATCAACGTAGCTGTATTTTGCCGGACGTGCAGCACGTTTAGTTTTGGTGCCAGCTTTAACTGCTGCCATAGTGCTCAGCAGTTCATTCGGATCAATACCGTCAGCGATCAGCATTTCGCGGTACTGTTGCAGTTTACGAGTGCGCTCTTCAATTTCAGCAGCAGCGGCGCTTTCTTCTTCACGACGTTCGTTAACGACAACTTCTAATTTTTCCAGCATCTCTTCAAGCGTTTCAAGGGTGCATTCTCTTGCCTGCGCACGAAGAGTACGGATGTTGTTCAAAATTTTAAGTGCTTCGCTCATTGTAGTAATCTCAAACTTATATTGTGGGGTGGTTTGTTGAACTAATAATAGAGCGATAAAATCAGATGTGCAATAGGGGAGAATGTAAGGAATTCAAAATTACTTGTTATTTGTCTGGTTGATTAAATAATTTAAGTTAAATTTTCGCGCGACTTCACATCTTCTCGCTTATAGCTTAAGCATACGCACTGACGCTAAAACCATGAGTCAGGATGATTTTCCTGCGTTTCGAGAGTAAATTTATACTTCACGTGGATAAATATCACACTTCAGTTTTAGCGCATTAGTTATGGTGATGTTTAATATAAATTGGCGACCAAAACCCATTATAGTTGTCTGGAGAATGGCGGTTTAAGCACAAAACGACAATGATTTGTATCTGCTACCGTGGTGACGGTGATGTCTGAACGCTATTCCTTCGCTGGCCGTTTCATTTGTTGTAAAGCATTGTCATTAAACCAGCAGCAATACCGCCGTGAAAGCACGGTAGGCTCAGTAATATATGATACAATTGCGCGGTAAAACACATTGATTGGGGTTACGCAGCCGATGGCACAACTTTATTTTTACTATTCTGCAATGAATGCAGGTAAGTCTACTGCGCTGTTGCAGTCGTCGTACAATTACCAGGAACGAGGGATGCGTACCGTCGTTTATACCGCTGAAATTGACGACCGTTTTGGTTCTGGCAAAGTGAGCTCACGAATCGGGCTTTCTTCACCAGCGCGGCTGTATAATCCTCAGACATCGTTATATGCCGATATAGCGTCAGAACATGCCCGCCAGCCCATCCATTGCGTACTGGTGGACGAAAGCCAGTTCCTGACCCGCGAACAGGTTCATGAGCTCTCAGAAGTCGTGGATGAGCTGGATATCCCTGTATTGTGCTACGGCTTGCGTACAGACTTCCGCGGTGAGTTATTCAGCGGTAGCCAGTATTTGTTAGCATGGTCGGATAAACTGGTTGAGTTAAAAACGATTTGCTTCTGTGGCCGTAAGGCAAGCATGGTGTTACGCCTTGATCAGGAAGGGCGGCCATACAATGAAGGAGAACAGGTAGTGATTGGCGGTAATGAGCGGTACGTTTCCGTATGCCGTAAGCATTATAAAGAGGCGTTAAGCACCGGTTCATTAACTCAGGTGCAAAGTAAGCTGCGCCACGGCGAATAATGCTGTAATTTCATTACCTTCAGGCGTCTAAATGGCGCCTGTTGTCTTTTATGGAATCGGTTCCTTTATTCCGACTTCACCAGATTCATTGCATTCAATACTCCTGGATGAAACTCTAATAAAGTACGAATATAAAAAAAGCCCCATCAATAGATGGGGCTTCGTTCATTTCAATTCTGCGAATTAAGCGGATTTTTTCGCTTTTTTCTCAGCTTTGGCCGGAGCCGCTTCTTTTTTCACAGCCGCCGCTTCACCTTCTACAAAGTCACGACCGTAGTAGGTATCCAGCAGAATCTGTTTCAGCTCGGCGATCAGCGGGTAGCGCGGGTTAGCGCCGGTGCACTGGTCATCGAAGGCGTCTTCAGACAGCTTATCAACGTGAGCCAGGAAATCAGCTTCCTGAACGCCGGCTTCGCGAATAGATTTCGGAATACCCAGTTCAGCTTTGAGGCTTTCCAGCCATGCCAGCAGTTTCTCGATTTTCGCCGCAGTGCGGTCGCCCGGAGCGCTCAGGCCCAGGTGGTCTGCGATCTCAGCGTAGCGACGGCGCGCCTGCGGACGGTCATACTGGCTGAATGCGGTCTGCTTGGTCGGGTTGTCATTCGCGTTATAGCGGATAACGTTGCTGATCAGCAGGGCGTTTGCCAGACCGTGAGGAATGTGGAACTGCGAGCCCAGTTTGTGCGCCATTGAGTGGCACACGCCGAGGAAGGCGTTAGCAAACGCGATACCGGCGATAGTGGCGGCGCTGTGCACACGTTCGCGGGCTACCGGGTTCTTAGAACCTTCATGGTAAGAGGCCGGCAGATACTCTTTCAGCAGTTTCAGCGCCTGCAGAGCCTGACCATCGGAGAACTCAGAAGCCAGTACGGAGACGTAAGCTTCCAGAGCGTGAGTCACGGCATCCAGACCACCGAAGGCACAGAGAGACTTCGGCATATCCATGACCAGGTTGGCATCGACAATCGCCATATCCGGAGTCAGAGCGTAGTCAGCCAGCGGATATTTCTGTCCAGTTGCATCGTCGGTTACTACGGCGAACGGGGTAACTTCAGAACCGGTACCGGAGGTGGTGGTAATGGCAACCATCTTGGCTTTGACGCCCATTTTCGGGAACTTGTAGATACGTTTACGGATATCCATAAAGCGCAGCGCCAGTTCTTCGAAGTGGGTTTCCGGGTGCTCGTACATGACCCACATGATTTTTGCCGCATCCATCGGGGAACCGCCGCCCAGGGCGATGATTACGTCTGGTTTGAAGGAGTTGGCCAGATCCGCGCCTTTACGCACGATAGTCAGCGTTGGGTCAGCTTCAACTTCAAAGAACACTTCGGTTTCTACGCCAGCCGCTTTCAGTACGGAAGTGATCTGGTCCGCGTAACCGTTGTTGAACAGGAAGCGGTCAGTCACAATCAGCGCGCGTTTGTGACCATCAGTAATCACTTCATCCAGTGCGATTGGCAGTGAGCCACGACGGAAGTAGATAGATTTCGGAAGTTTATGCCACAACATGTTTTCAGCTCGCTTAGCAACGGTTTTCTTGTTGATCAGGTGTTTCGGACCAACGTTTTCAGAGATGGAGTTACCACCCCAGGAACCACAACCCAGAGTCAGGGAAGGTGCGAGCTTGAAGTTATACAGGTCGCCGATACCACCCTGGGAAGCCGGGGTGTTGATCAGGATACGCGCGGTTTTCATCATCTGGCCGAAGTAGGCCACGCGAGCCGGCTGGTTGTCCTGGTCGGTGTACAGGCAAGAGGTGTGACCGATACCGCCCATGGCGACCAGTTTTTCTGCTTTATTGACCGCGTCTTCGAAATCTTTCGCACGGTACATTGCCAGCGTCGGAGACAGTTTTTCGTGAGCGAACGGTTCGCTTTCGTCAACGTCGGTAACTTCGCCGATCAGAATCTTAGTGGTGGCTGGCACGGTGAAGCCTGCCAGTTCAGCGATTTTTGCCGCTGGTTGACCAACGATCGCCGCATTCAGCGCGCCATTTTTCAGGATGATGTCCTGAACGGCTTTCAGCTCTTTACCCTGCAGCAGGTAGCCGCCATGGCTGGCAAAACGCTCGCGGACGGCGTCGTAGACGGAGTCGACAACCACCACGGATTGTTCAGAAGCACAGATAACGCCGTTATCGAAGGTTTTTGACATCAGTACGGACGCCACAGCGCGTTTGATATCAGCCGTTTCATCAATAACAACCGGCGTGTTGCCCGCGCCAACGCCGATAGCTGGTTTACCGGAGCTATAAGCGGCCTTAACCATACCTGGGCCGCCGGTGGCGAGGATCAGGTTGATGTCAGGATGATGCATCAGTGCGTTAGACAGTTCTACGGAAGGCTGGTCGATCCAACCGATCAGATCTTTCGGCGCGCCTGCGGCAATAGCTGCCTGCAATACGATGTCCGCCGCTTTGTTAGTCGCGTCTTTAGCACGCGGGTGCGGAGAGAAGATGATGGCGTTACGCGTCTTCAGGCTGATCAGCGATTTGAAGATAGCAGTAGAAGTCGGGTTGGTAGTCGGGACGATACCGCAAATAATACCGATTGGCTCAGCAATGGTGATGGTACCGAAAGTGTCGTCTTCAGACAGGACGCCACAGGTCTTTTCATCTTTATAGGCGTTGTAGATATATTCGGAAGCGAAGTGGTTTTTGATCACTTTATCTTCAATAATACCCATGCCGGATTCGGCAACAGCCATTTTAGCGAGAGGGATTCGAGCATCTGCAGCGGCCAGAGCGGCGGCACGGAAGATCTTATCAACTTGTTCTTGAGTGAAACTGGCATATTCACGCTGGGCTTTTTTTACGCGCTCTACAAGTGCGTTAAGTTCAGCGACATTAGTAACAGCCATAATGCTCTCCTGATAATGTTAAACTTTTTTAGTAAAACAGTAGCTCGATTCGACATTATAGACAGGCTGTTAACAGCTTGCATGTAAATGTTAACGTAAAGATTTCTAACGCTTTGAACCCACTGATTTACTAAAAAAGCTTTGTCTCACTACGCACTCAGGTACTTCGGCCTTTCACTCTGTTGATGTAGCCAAGATTACTCACTTCTGAGTATTAATTACGTGATTTGGATCAATATTTGGCGATGCTGATACCTTTCAGCAGGTCAATAATTAACCAATCAAGTCAAGGTTAATGATAAGATATGCATATTTAATGAATAAAGTGCATGCGCGAAACAAATATATAACAAATAAAATCAATAAACCCCGGCTGCATATTTGAGATGAATTGTGGCGATGAAAAGGGTATCTTCTGCGCAATTATTTTGTACCGATACTGTCAACAGCCTTTTTTAATGGTGCTGCGGAGTTCACTGTGACCCTACCGTTGTTTGATTTCGCTATTTATTTTAAATTTTTTATCGGCCTGTTCGCGCTGGTCAATCCGGTTGGCATCATTCCGGTTTTCATTAGTATGACCAGTTACCAGACGGCGCTGGTACGTAATAAGACGAATCTGACGGCTAACCTGTCGGTGGGTATCATCCTGCTTACCTCGCTCTTTCTTGGCGATGGCATCTTACAAATTTTCGGCATCTCAATTGATTCCTTCCGTATTGCCGGCGGGATCCTGGTGGTGACGATCGCCATGTCGATGATCAGCGGCAAACTCGGCGAAGATAAACAAAATAAACAAGAGAAGTCGGAGACGGCCATTCGTGAAAGCATTGGTGTCGTACCGTTGGCATTACCTTTAATGGCGGGGCCGGGGGCAATTAGTTCCACGATCGTGTGGGGCACGCGTTATCACTCGATTGCCCATCTGATTGGTTTTTCAATCGCTATTGCGTTGTTTGCCGCCTGTTGTTGGGGAATTTTCCGCATGGCGCCATGGTTAGTCAGATTGCTGGGGCAGACCGGTATTAACGTCATTACACGTATCATGGGTCTGTTACTGATGGCTTTAGGCATCGAGTTTATTGTTACCGGGATTAAAGCGTTGTTTCCTGGATTGACAGCATAGCCGGTGTATCAGGCGCGGGGTTGGGCCTCGCGTTTGAAAGATTATTAGCAAAAGTTATTCCTGGTACTAATAACAAAGACAAGCGATAACTTTTGCTAATGATAATTTAATTTTATATTTATCATATGGTTAGTTGATTTTATTCTATCTCGCCGTACTGTCTTTCTCCTGTCGTCACTGTTATTTTCATCACACCATTCTCTGGCGCTTGCTGTCGGATCATTGAAATGATATTAGTAATTTCATTGAGACAGCAGATTAATGTGCTAAAAAATAGACAACTGTTAAATTTTTGTACAAAAAAGCAACTTCGCGCGCAGCGCCGGGCCGCAAAACGACAGGGTGGTCCTATCTTGCTGATTAAAAACAATGTTTTTTCTTTTTTGGCGTTATAAGTCTTACGATAAGCACGGTAAAAAAAACAATAAAAGAGAATCCGGTAACATATTTGCAAATTGCATTGGCGGACAAGAAATCGTTTTGGTACTTTCCGGCCTGATCGCTAACTAACTAATATGCACAAATGAGAATTATTATTAAATGACTCGTTGTGCCGACATTCCCCTCTGGACAAGGGGTAAAGAATCGACGTCAAGGCTGCCGTTTGAGCGGTCGTAATAAATAAGTCGGTGATAGCAAGCAGTAAAATCTGACAGCGGCAAAGACTCCTGCACTGTACAGAATCCCTATAAGGGAAAAATAACAGGCTGGTTAAATAACCAGTAATTATAATGAGTGGAGTAACAACACATGACCATCATCACTAAAAAAAGTCTGGTAGCGGCGGGAATTTTATCTGCGCTCATCACCGCAAATGTTGCTATGGCAGCGGATGTTCCTGCCGGGGTGCAACTGGCGGATAAACAAACGCTGGTGCGTAATAACGGGGCAGAGGTGCAATCTCTGGATCCGCATAAAATTGAAGGTGTACCGGAGTCCAACGTTAACCGCGATCTGTTTGAAGGGTTAGTGATTGGCGATCTTAACGGCCATCCTGTTCCGGGCGTTGCCGAATCGTGGGATAACAAAGATTTTAAAGTCTGGACTTTCCATATTCGCAAAGATGCCAAATGGTCTGATGGTTCGCCGGTTACCGCGCAAGATTTCGTTTATAGCTGGCAGCGTCTGGCCGACCCGAAAACAGCATCACCGTACGCCAGCTATCTCCAGTACGGCCATGTCGCCAACGTCGATGAGATTATTGCCGGCAAAAAACCAGCAACCGATCTCGGCGTCAAAGCGATCGACGACAAAACCTTTGAAGTCACCCTGAGCGAGCCGGTCCCTTATTTCTATAAACTCCTTGTCCATCCATCCGTTTCCCCAGTACCAAAAGCCGCCATCGAAAAATATGGTGAAAAATGGACTCAGCCGGCGAATATCGTCACCAACGGCGCCTATAAACTAAAAGATTGGGTGGTGAACGAACGTATTGTGCTCGAGCGTAATACGAATTACTGGGACAACGCTAAAACGGTTATTAACCAGGTAACTTACCTGCCAATTTCTTCTGAAGTTACCGATGTGAACCGCTACCGCAGCGGCGAAATCGACATGACCTATAACAACATGCCGATTGAACTGTTCCAGAAGCTGAAAAAAGAGATCCCGAAAGAAGTTCACGTCGATCCTTATCTGTGTACTTATTATTACGAAATCAATAACCAGAAAGCGCCATTTACCGATGTACGCGTCCGTACCGCGCTTAAGCTGGCGCTGGATCGCGATATTATCGTCAATAAAGTGAAAAACCAGGGCGATCTGCCGGCTTACAGTTACACTCCGCCATACACCGACGGCATGAAACTCGTTGAACCCGAGTGGTTCAAATGGTCTCAGGAAAAGCGTAATGAAGAAGCGAAAAAATTACTGGCGGAAGCCGGTTATACCGCTGATAAGCCGCTGACCTTTAACCTGCTGTATAACACTTCCGACCTACATAAAAAACTGGCTATTGCCGTGGCGTCCATCTGGAAGAAAAACCTTGGCGCTAACGTTAAGCTGGAAAATCAGGAGTGGAAAACCTTCCTCGACAGCCGCCATCAAGGCACCTTTGACGTCGCCCGCGCCGGCTGGTGTGCTGATTACAATGAGCCGACATCGTTCCTGAACACCATGCTCAGCGACAGTTCTAACAACACGGCGCATTATAAGAGCCCGGCATTTGATAAGATCATCGGCGATACCCTGCAGGTCACCGATGAAGCGAAACGCGCAGAGCTGTACGCGCAGTCGGAGCAACAGTTGGATAAAGATTCCGCGATTGTTCCGGTTTACTACTATGTGAACGCGCGCCTGGTTAAACCGTGGGTTGGCGGTTATACCGGTAAAGACCCGTTGGATAATATTTACGTGAAGAACCTATATATTATCAAACATTAATGGCAAGACGTGGGGCAGGCAGAGCTTGCCCCACCGTGTCTGAATTCATCGCACTCGATAGGCACAGGCCAGAAGGTACGGGCAATGTTAAAATTCATATTACGTCGCTGTCTGGAAGCGATTCCGACGCTATTCATCCTTATTACTATCTCTTTCTTCATGATGCGCCTCGCGCCGGGCAGTCCTTTTACCGGTGAACGTACGCTGCCGCCGGAAGTCATGGCGAACATTGAAGCGAAATATCATTTAAACGACCCCATCATGACCCAGTACTTCAATTATCTGAAGCAGCTGGCGCACGGTGATTTTGGTCCTTCCTTTAAATATAAAGATTATTCGGTGAACGATCTGGTGGCATCAAGCTTCCCGGTTTCCGCCAAATTGGGCCTTGCCGCCTTTTTATTAGCGGTAATCCTGGGCGTCAGCGCCGGGGTTATTGCCGCGTTAAAACAAAATACCAAATGGGACTACGCGGTGATGGGGGTGGCAATGACCGGCGTCGTCATACCGAGTTTTGTGGTGGCGCCGCTATTGGTGATGATTTTCGCCATCACGTTGCATTGGCTGCCTGGCGGCGGTTGGAACGGCGGGGCGCTGAAATTTATGATCCTGCCGATGGTGGCGTTATCGCTGGCATATATTGCCAGTATCGCCCGTATCACCCGTGGATCGATGATTGAAGTTTTGCACTCCAACTTCATCCGTACCGCACGGGCGAAAGGCCTGCCGATGCGCCGAATTATCTTCCGCCACGCGCTGAAGCCTGCGTTGCTGCCGGTGCTTTCCTATATGGGGCCGGCATTCGTCGGCATTATCACCGGCTCAATGGTTATCGAAACGATTTACGGCCTGCCGGGTATTGGCCAGTTATTCGTCAACGGGGCACTTAACCGCGACTACTCGCTGGTGCTCAGCCTGACGATTCTGGTCGGCGCGCTGACCATTCTGTTTAACGCGATCGTCGACGTACTGTACGCCGTTATCGATCCGAAAATTCGCTACTGAAGCCGGAGTTCGCCATGATGTTAAGTAAGAAAAACAGCGAGGCGCTGGAGCACTTCAGTGAGAAGCTGGAAGTTGAGGGCCGTAGCCTGTGGCAGGATGCGCGTCGTCGCTTTATGCATAACCGCGCGGCGGTGGCAAGCCTGATTGTGCTGGTGATTATTGCACTGTTTGTGACTATCGCTCCAATGCTGTCGCAGTTCTCCTATTTCGATACCGACTGGGGGATGATGTCCAATGCCCCGGATATGGAGTCTGGTCACTATTTTGGTACCGATTCATCCGGTCGCGACCTGCTGGTGCGCGTGGCGATTGGCGGGCGCATATCGCTGATGGTTGGCGTTGCCGCGGCGCTGGTGGCGGTGATCCTCGGTACCCTCTATGGTTCGCTTTCCGGCTATCTCGGCGGCAAAGTGGACTCGGTGATGATGCGTTTACTGGAAATCCTCAACTCCTTCCCGTTTATGTTCTTCGTGATCCTGCTGGTTACCTTCTTTGGCCAGAACATCCTGCTGATCTTTGTGGCGATCGGGATGGTGTCGTGGCTGGATATGGCGCGTATCGTACGCGGCCAGACCCTGAGTCTGAAACGTAAAGAGTTCATTGAAGCCGCGCAGGTCGGCGGGGTCTCTACCGCGAATATCGTTATTCGTCATATCGTGCCGAACGTGCTGGGTGTAGTTGTGGTTTACGCATCACTGTTGGTACCTAGCATGATTCTGTTCGAATCCTTCCTGAGCTTCCTCGGCCTTGGGACCCAGGAGCCGCTAAGCAGTTGGGGCGCATTACTCAGTGATGGCGCCAACTCAATGGAGGTATCGCCGTGGCTGTTGCTGTTCCCTGCCGGGTTCCTGGTGGTAACGCTGTTTTGTTTTAACTTTATCGGCGATGGCCTGCGTGATGCCCTCGACCCGAAAGACCGCTAAGGAGCGCCGTCATGAGCACAATTGAAATGACTAAAGCGCCGCAGGCCGCGCAGCAAAGCGGTCTGCTGCTGGATGTGAAGGATCTTCGGGTGACGTTTAAAACGCCAGACGGCGATGTCACCGCGGTTAACGATCTGAATTTTAACCTGAGGGCCGGCGAAACCTTAGGCATCGTCGGTGAGTCAGGTTCCGGTAAATCGCAAACGGCGTTCGCGCTAATGGGGCTTTTGGCCGCGAATGGCCATATTAGCGGTTCCGCCACTTTTAACGGTCGCGAAATCCTTAATTTGCCCGAGCGCGATTTGAATAAGCTGCGCGCCGAACAGATTTCGATGATTTTCCAGGACCCGATGACCTCGTTGAACCCTTATATGCGGGTCGGCGAGCAGTTGATGGAAGTGCTGATGCTGCATAAAGGGCTGAGCAAAGCCGCGGCTTTTGAAGAGTCGGTAAGGATGCTCGATGCGGTGAAGATGCCGGAAGCGCGTAAGCGCATGAAGATGTTCCCGCACGAGTTCTCCGGCGGGATGCGCCAACGCGTGATGATCGCCATGGCGCTGTTATGTCGGCCAAAACTGCTGATCGCGGATGAACCGACCACCGCGTTGGACGTCACGGTGCAGGCGCAGATCATGACCTTGCTCAACGAGCTGAAGCGCGAATTCAACACCGCGATTATTATGATTACCCACGACCTCGGCGTGGTCGCGGGGATCTGCGATAAGGTACTGGTGATGTACGCCGGGCGCACCATGGAATACGGTCAGGCGCGCGACGTCTTCTATCAACCGTCGCACCCGTACTCGATCGGTTTACTCAATGCGGTACCGCGTCTCGATGGCGAAGGCGATTCCTTGCTAACGATTCCAGGCAACCCGCCGAACCTGCTGCGTCTGCCGAAAGGGTGTCCTTTCCAGCCGCGCTGCCCGCATGCCATGGAAATCTGTAATAGCGCTCCGCCTCTGGAGTCGTTTGCGCCAGGCCGCCTGCGTGCCTGCTTTAAACCGGTGGGGGACCTGCTATGAACGCCGTGATCGAACAAAGAAAAGTGCTGCTCGAAATTGCCGATCTGAAAGTGCATTTTGATATTAAAGATGGCAAGCAATGGTTCTGGCAGCCATCAAAAACGCTCAAAGCGGTCGATGGCGTCACTCTGCGCCTGTATGAAGGCGAAACGCTGGGGGTGGTTGGCGAATCCGGCTGCGGTAAATCGACCTTCGCCCGCGCCATTATCGGCCTGGTGAAAGCCACCGACGGTAAAGTCGCCTGGCTGGGTAAAGACCTGCTGGGCATGAAACCTGAAGAGTGGCGCGATGTGCGTAGTGATATCCAGATGATCTTCCAGGATCCGCTGGCCTCACTGAATCCGCGTATGACCATTGGCGAAATCATCGCTGAACCGCTGCGGACCTATCACCCGAAGATGCCTCGTCAGGAAGTGCGCGATCGCGTGAAGGCGATGATGATGAAGGTCGGCCTGTTGCCGAACCTGATTAACCGCTATCCGCACGAATTCTCCGGCGGCCAGTGTCAGCGCATTGGTATCGCGCGTGCGCTGATCCTTGAGCCTAAGTTGATTATTTGCGATGAGCCGGTTTCGGCGCTGGACGTTTCCATTCAGGCGCAGGTGGTGAACTTACTACAGCAACTGCAACGGGAGATGGGGCTATCATTGATTTTTATCGCCCATGATCTGGCGGTAGTAAAACATATTTCCGACCGTGTGCTGGTGATGTATTTAGGCCACGCGGTGGAGTTGGGGACCTATGATGAGGTGTACCATAATCCGCTGCACCCTTATACCAAAGCGCTGATGTCGGCGGTGCCGGTGCCGGATCCCGATCTGGAGAAAAACAAAACCATCCAACTGCTGGAAGGGGAGTTGCCTTCGCCGATTAATCCGCCATCGGGTTGTGTATTCCGCACCCGATGCCCATTGGCCGGGCCCGAATGCGCCAAAACGCGGCCGGTGCTGGAGGGCAGTTTCCGCCATGCGGTTTCCTGCCTGAAGGTAGACCCGTTATAATCACTCGGGCTGACTGATGTCAGCCCTTTTTTATTGTGAGGTTAACGTGGCAGTTTCGCTTTCCGCCGCCCGTTTGCGGCTTTACCATCTACTCTTTGATCAAACTCGTCGCTCCGGCCGCCGTTTTGAAGGGCTTTGCGGTTTATTTGCCCTGTTGAGCGTGGTTATTATTTTTGTTGAGTCCGGACTCGGTTCGCAGTATCACCTGTCGCTAGATGAATGGCATGTTTTTGTCTGGCTGGAATTAGGAATTACCGCGGTCTTCACCGTGGAATATATTTTACGCGTAATAAGCTGGCCGAATCCGCTGCGCTATATCTTCAGCTTCTGGGGATTTATCGATCTGGCGACCGTTCTTCCGCTGTATGTAATGTGGTTATGGCCGGAAATGAGCCTTGAGTATGTCTTTGCCTGGCGGGCCATGCGGGTTATCCGCGCGCTGCGTATTCTTAAACTGCTGCGCTTTATGCCGTCGCTGAATATTTTTTGGCGGGCTATCGTCAGCGCCCGTCACCAGCTCATTCTGTTCTACTCGTTTATTGCTATTGTGATGGTGATTTTTGGCTCGCTGATGTATTTAATTGAAGGGCCGCAATACGGGTTTACCACCTTAAATGCCTCGGTCTACTGGGCAATCGTCACCATTACTACGGTGGGATACGGCGACATTACGCCGCATACGCCATTAGGGCGGATACTCGCCTCGGTGCTTATTCTCATCGGTTATTCTATCATCGCCATCCCGACCGGGCTGATTACGACGCATATGACGACGGCGCTGCAAAACCGACGTGCCCGCCGCGTTTGCCCAAACTGCAGTAACGCCGAGCATGATAAAAATGCCCGTTTCTGCCACGCCTGCGGAACAGAATTACCGCAATAACGTATAAAACAAAAAGCCTGCCGATGTTACCGTCGGCAGGCTTTCCTACAGGCGCATTAGCTTAATGCTTATTCGCGCCACAGAATGTGGCACAGCTTGTGATCTTTTTCCCGGCATAGCAGAACGCGAGCGAAAATATCGTTGATCTCGCCGCCATCGGTATCGGCCAGGCCAATAACGACTTCGGCGAAGAAATCTGGATTGAGGTCGTAATCGACATGCTCTTGCCAGTCTTCCGCCGGGTCAAACAGTTCGGCGCCGCCGCGCTCTTCAAACTGCAGATTGAAAAGAATGATATCCGCCGGGTCGAGGTTATCGGCCGCCAGCTCAAGAAAGATATCGTAGGCCTGTTCGAGCGTTTCGTCTTCGGTCAGGCGATTGTTTAAATCCATATCCATGATTGCTACCCGTTAAGCATCTGATGGGCACGTTTTACAGCAACGGGCTGAAGAAGTAAAACAGTCGCTCTGCGATCCGCTGCCATAGCGGTCGTTTGGCCCACAGTTTTGCATCCAGCAGGCGCGAGCGGGAGATGTAATCGTCCTGCACCGCCGCCAGGTCGCCGCCAAAGCCCACGTCGTCGATCGCCAGCGTGATCTCGAAATTGAGCCACAGGCTGCGCATATCAAGATTAACGGTACCGACCAGGCTCAGTTCGCCATCTACCAGCACGCTTTTGGTATGTAGCAGGCCGCCTTCGAATTGATAAATTTTCACCCCAGCAGCGAGCAGTTCAGTGAAGAAGGCGCGGCTGGCCCAGCCTACCAGCAGGGAGTCGTTTTTGCGCGGCATAATAATACTGACCTCGACGCCGCGCTGGGCTGCGGTACAGATGGCGTGCAGCAGATCATCACTGGGGACGAAGTAGGGGGTGGTCATGATCAGATGTTCTTTCGCCGCATAAGCCGCAGTTAACAACGCCTGATGAATCAAATCTTCCGGGAAGCCGGGGCCGGAAGCAATAGTATGAATGGTATGCCCGTTAGCCTCTTCAAACGGCATGATATTGACGTCCGGCGGCGGGGGTAAAATTCGCTTGCCGGTTTCAATTTCCCAGTCGCAGGAGTAGACAATCCCCATTGCCGTAGCCACCGGGCCTTCCATTCGCGCCATCAGATCGACCCACTGACCGACGCCGGAATCTTGTTTGAAGTAGCGCGGATCGACCATATTCATACTGCCGGTGTAGGCGATATAGTTGTCGATCATCACCATTTTACGATGTTGACGTAAATCCATGCGGCGTAAGAACACGCGCATCAGATTAACTTTAAGCGCTTCAACCACCTCGATACCGGCGTTACGCATCATGGCCGCCCACGGGCTGCGGAAGAAGGCGACGCTGCCGGCTGAATCGAGCATTAGCCGACAATGCACGCCGCGGCGCGCGGCGGCCATCAGCGACTCGGCGACCTGATCGGCCATTCCGCCGGGCTGCCAGATATAGAACACCATCTCAATATTGTGTCGTGAGAGCTGAATATCGCGAATCAGCGCCTGCATCACGTCATCGGATTCGGTTAGCAACTGTAGTTGGTTACCCTTAACGCCGGCGATCCCCTGGCGACGTTCACAGAGTTTGAACAGCGATTCGGCAACCGGGCTATTTTCTTGCGCAAAGATATGCTTGCAGCTTTTCAGGTCCGTTAGCCATTTGGCGGTAGAGGGCCACATGGCGCGCGCGCGCTCGGCGCGCCGTTTTCCAAGATGCAATTCGCCGAAGGAAAGATAGGCGATAATTCCCACCAGCGGCAGGATGTAAATAATCAGTAACCACGCCATGGCGGAAGGCACTGCACGGCGTTTCATTAGAATGCGTAATGTCACGCCGGCAATCAGCAGCCAGTACCCCAGAATGACCAGCCAGTTTACGACCGTGTAAAAGGTTGTCATAGATGAAAAATCCTTTTGAATAGCCCGATGCCATGAGTTTACGCATCAGCATCCATCTGGCAAATAAAAACACAGCGAAAGCGATGGTCAGACAGATTCATCGGTTTATAATGGGGCGTGTTTTCACTCGTAGAGTAGTAGCAATGAAGCGTAGTAGAACGGAAGTAGGGCGCTGGCGCATGCTTAGACAAGTAAGTCGCCGTAAATCGCGCTGGCTGGAAGCCCAATCTCGCCGCAACATGCGGATTCTTTCAATCAGGAAGTGCCTGGTCAAACGGCAGCGTCATGCTTTGCTGTTCACCTTCTCTGAATTTTGAGAGTAAAAATTAAAGGCACCGTGAATCGCCGCGGGTTTAACAGACACCTCAGAGTCATTGAAGATGACTTAAAGAGAGGTGCCCATGAGCGGTAAGCGTTATTCTGAAGAGTTTAAAATTGAAGCAGTCAAACAGGTTGTTGATCGTGGTCATTCTGTTTCCAGTGTTGCAACACGTCTCGATATCACCACTCACAGTCTTTAGGCCTGGATAAAGAAGTACGGTCCGGATTCTTCCACTCATAATGAACAGTCAGATGCTCAGGCCGGGATCCGCCGTCTTCAGACAGACCAGATGCTGACCGGGCAGATCAAACAGTTCTGGCTTGAGTCTGGCTGCGTCTATGGTTATCGCAAGTGCGTGATACCGGACAGGCACAAGACAGCGGCCCCGGTGGCTAACATTCGTGAATTTTCCAGCGTCATTCACGCGGAATACGGAACACTGCTGCAGGACCTGCGCAGAGAATAGCGATGCCGTTCGTCATTTTGCATTTATGAATGGCACGATTATGCGGGATACTTACACACTGGCTTCTCCCGCTCTTTACAGGTTCCTCTGACTCCACGTCAAACCATGCCTCTTACAGAAAATCCTCTCTCTGTGGCGTAAAAGTATCCAGCAATATACCTGCCTCCAGACACTCGCAACCGTGTATGATATTCGGTTGTTTGTAGAGTGTGTCACCGGCTTTCACCTCACGAGTCTCATCGCCAATGGTGAACACAAAGCGCCCGGAAAGCACATAGGTCAGTTGTTCGTGAATATGCCGGTGGAGTGACCCGACAGCACCCTTTTCAAAATGTACTTCGACCGCCATCAGCGAACCACTGTGCGCCAGAATCCGCCTGCGTACTCCGTTACCGAGATCTTCCTCCGAAGTCTCGTCCCTAAAAATAAACATAGTTACTCCTTACCAAGTGAACTGACCTGAGTATCCGGTATTTGTGCAAGATAAAGGGCCGGCAGGCCTTCGAAATCAGATGTAAATAACACGTCCCGGTCGTCGGGTGAAAAAGAGGGATGCGGATGGGTAACCTGCCGGTCGCCGTCCAGCACCTGCCAGGAACTCTGATGTGTTGCCAGTGGCGCATAGCGGCGGGTTCGGGTGTCAAAGAGATAGAGAAAGGGATCGTTTTCGATGACATGCCCTGAGGTATCCTGTACATCCACCGGGGTACCCGAGCCATCACCCACCAGCAGCGTGCCATCGGCATTGCTCATCAGATGTGAGCAGGCCGGCATTGTCATCAGGCTGCTGTCTTCTCCGGTTTGTGGTGAGAAGCGGCGAATGTAACGCTCGGAATGACCTTTAAAGTATGAAACGTAGAGGAGTGCGGAACCATCCGGTACCCAGAACTCATGGGTACAGCTTTCTTCCGGCGCATGCGTTTTCACTTTGCGTACGTTACTCCCGTCTTCGTTGACCAGCCACATGCGTGCATCCACAAGATCGTGAGGTCCCTCATGACAGAATGCCACCGTACTGTCGTCGTAAGGTCGATAGAGGGGATGTCCAAGCCATTCGTTCGCTTCATGGATCACCCGCGTGGAACCGTTATGCAGATCCACCTGCAACAGGCGACAATGCGGACGACGCAGATAAAACGTCCGGAATTTTTGCCAGTCGGTGAGCGGTGTCCAGTCATCACGGGCAATTTCGATACCGACCAGACGCGTACATTCGCTGTTTGCTACCCAGGTGCCATAGCCAACCCATTCCTCCGGTACCGTATAGATCGTATGTTCGCTGTAATCATCCAGACTGACACGACGTAATTCCCGTTCGTTTTTCACGTAATAAAGGCTGCGATCGTCGGGCGACAAAAAGCCACCGAAAGTATTGTCACCACGACCGTGTGTAAGTTGAACGGCGGTCTGTTTTTGCCGGTCCAGCAGGTAATAGTTGCGATGACCGTCAAATTCAGCAGCAAACAGGAGTTTGCTGCCGTCACGTGTAAAGCTTTTTTGATAGAAATAGTTGCGATGACATATCACATCTGGTGGTGTCAGACGCGTTATCCGAGCCCCGGTATGCGGGTCACTGAAATGGTGAAAATGTAACTGAATCGTTGAACCCTTAGCCATTACTAGCCCCTGCATTACAGAAGGAAATTTTATTATGAAATTGCGTTTCATAATAATAAAAACAAAGTATCTTTTCTGTCGAGGGGAAATGTCCAGTACCGATGATGGAAATGTAACCCCGGTCACAATTTCTTCAGAAGCGCCCTTAGCAATGTTTTTAATGTGAACATACTCACCTTTCTTTACGGCTACCCATACTATAAAACACAGATTCATAAAATATAAAACGCTATTTCGTTTCTTGTTTGATAACAAAGGGCAGGGTTATGAAGACAGAAAGGCCAGTTCTTTTCAGGCATCAACTCGCATATGGAGGGGGTAACTTGCTGGGTAGCGGGGCACTGGCCATTGCCGGTATCTGGTTACTTTACTTTTACACCACCTTTTGTGGTCTGACACTGCTGCAGGCTTCGGCTATTTTTTCGGTTGCCAGTATTATTGATGCCATCAGCAATCCGCTCATGGGATATATTTCAGATAATTTCGGCAAAACGCGTCTCGGTAAACGCTTTGGCCGCCGCCGGTTCTTCATTCTGCTGGGCATCCCCCTGATGATGGTCTACCCCCTGCTGTGGATCGATGGATTTGGTTTCTGGTATTACCTTTGTACCTATGTGTTGTTTGAGTTGATCTACACCTCTGTCATGGTGCCCTATGAAACACTCGCCACTGAAATGACCGCAGATTTCGCGAAACGATCTAAACTCACTGGTTTTAAAGCTATTTTTGGTAAAGTAGCCAACTTTCTCGCCGCTTTCATTCCGGGCCAGTTCATTCTTGTTTACGGTAAAGAATCGGCCACCCCATTTTTTTACACCGCCCTGACATATGGGGTGATTTTATGTGTGGCGATGGGGACACTCTGGTATTACTCGTGGGAGCGCCCGGCCGCAGATGCTTCGCCGGAAAGTGAAGAAAACACCACGCTCAGCCATGCAATGCTGGCATTGCTGAGGGAGATGAGATCGACTTTTTCACTGCGTGTTTTTCGCAAACATCTGGGTATGTATTTGTGCGGCTTCGGGGCAGAGTGGCTGTTTGCTTCTGTCTTTACCTACTTTATCATTTTTGTCCTGCAGTATGATCCGACCATGGTATCCGGACTGAGCAGCCTGAACTCCGTACTTCAGCTCTTTTCCACAGCTATTTTTATTGCTATCTGCGTAAAACATGGGTTCAGCAAGCCCTATATACTTGCGCTGGGTATCGTTATTTTTTCCGTACTGTGTTATGCCGCGCTCTATTTTTTCCACCTACCTCAACAGTATGCCACTGCGGCGATGCTGGCGATTACCGTTGTTTTCGGGATCGGTACGGGCGGGGTGTATTACATTCCCTGGACTGTGTATACCTTTCTCGCTGATGTTGACGAAGTCTTTACCGGACGCCGCCGCGAGGGGATCTATGCCGGCACGATGACCTTCTCCGGTAAACTTGTGCGCTCTGTGATTGTGTTTACTATGGGAGCGATCCTGAGTTACTATGGATTCCAGTCTAAATCGCAAACCCAGCCGGAAAGTGCGGTAATGGCTATTGCGCTGGTCTTTTGCGTCGGTGTGATTGCACTGGCTCTCGCGGGGATTTATTTCAGCGCGCAGATGAAGCTGAACCGGAAGGCACATCTGGTGGTGCTTGCTGAGGTGGCACGTATCCGGGCTGGTGGCCAGATTTCACATGTCACAGCGGATGTTCGTGCCGTCATGGAAGCCCTGATCGGTTTTCCGTATGAACAATGCTGGGGTAACACTACCGTCTGTTGCGATGGCAGAAACAAGCATCCTGACAGGACACCACTTGCCGGCACGACCCGACAACCCTGAGGTATACCGGTTTCTGTCAGGGCTCGGGAGGGAGGCGGAGTCAGAAGCCGGTGATGTTTCTTCTACCGCCCGGAAGGAGCACCTTTTCCTGACGCCGTTGCATCTCATAGTTTGCGAAACCAGTTCAGTCTGGCCGGATGAACCAGCCCGTGCAATGCGCGGGAATAATCCAGAACCAGCCCGGGAGTCCAGGCCATGGTAGTGGCACGGCGGCGGAGTTGTGCTGCGATCCAGAGCTCCGGCTGCAAGAAGAGCCGTAAAAAAACCGACCAGCCGCTCCGGTTGCACAGCACACCATCTAACGCGGCTTCAAGTGCGTATGCCACACTGCTGGAGCAATTTCGCCAGGTAAGGTTATATATTTCCTGGCGGCGATAGTATGTAGCGAATGCCCGGAGTGATACCGCGTTGAAAGTATGAAAACAAACCTGTCTGTCGGCTTCACACCAGGCGGCGGACTCTGATGCGTAACTGTCCTGAAATTTTCCGGGTACATTATTCTCCCGTACGGCCCGGAGTGTGCGAAAAAACTCCGAAGGGGACCGATCTATATCCACTGCCGGGTAAAGACTGATATAGATATCCTGCATCTCCAGCGCGGCATGTCCGGTAGAAATGACCCCGGCAGAATCCACTGCTGCAATATAGCGATTCATCACTGGCCGGGGGAGAGTGTCCTGGGTAGCAGAACCTTCCGGTGTCCAGACCAGAACCCGGAGCTCTGTCGCTTCCAACGCCACTTCTTCCTGACAGGGATGCTGTGGTTCTGTATTTGTCGGCGCGTATCCTGTGCTGTCCGGAGACTGGACATCAAAAATAGTCACCCCCGGGGCCAGACTTCGGAGCCGAAAAGCAAGCAGAATGCAGTCAACGGCACTGAGCAGCATCAGCGCCCCGATGAACTGAGGAACCGTTCCATCATGATGAGTGGGATAGGGCTGGAAAAGGAATACCGCATACAGGATCTGACACATCCCGCCAGCCAGCGCGCGTCTCCAGTACGGATAACGAACCACCCAGGCGGCAGCAACCTGAAAAGCGCCGGACAACAAACAGATAAATCCCAGTATGATAGCCAGGAGGAGATTACTGCCTGAATATCCTGACAGAATAAGCAGGGCCACGGCTCCAATAATCCCACCTTTAAACAGATAAATTCCTCGCTTAGCCCCGGTGGCACCGGATGACGCAACAAGCGTTAACAGACTCTCGCACAAAAGAAACCAGCCAAAAAGTCCGAGCGGAAAATAGCGTGCTCCCAGCATACCGTCCGCCAGTACCAGAAAACCGAAAAGACCCCACATCAGACCTGCAGCAGTAAGAAGGTACCGGTTGCCACCGATAAAACGTCGGCCGCATAAAAGCAGTGCAATCTGCAGCATATTCAGTGGTCCTCCGGACGGATAACGGAAACCGGACCACTGGCGGGTAACCAGTATCCGACGAGGAATCCACCTGTTGTACCGGGCAAAAAGAATAGTCCCCGCTCGCAGATCATTACGTGCTCATCTCCCGGCAATGTAAGCCGAAATATCAACGATCCGCCTACGGGCAGGCCGCGGATCGCCTGTTCCCAGCGTGATGTTAACTGTTGCCTGACAGCAGTATCCACGCTCTGGAGCAGGATTTTTCTGTCAGGCAGGTGTGCCACCGTATCTGCCAGCACCGGTGTTCCCTGCAGATCCCAGTCGATCCGGCCACTTCGGATATCCATGCGAAAGGCGGTTTCTTCGTGATGCATCTGCTTACGCCCCGGACCGTTTAGCTTATCCGGCAACCGCAGTAACAGCCGGACAAAGATAGTCAGGATGGCCGTACCGGACAGGTATCCCTGAGCGAGAAGCAGCGGTTCGCCCGGATCCAGGCCTTTAATAAAAAAGGGGCCTGTCTGGTGCCATGAAAAGGAAACCACAACGATGCTCAGTGCCAGAAAAGCCAGCGCGCCGGCCTGGGCACCGGCGATGACCGGGACGACAGCAGTCAACAGGACCGGCAAGCAGGCCAGTCCGTAAATGAGCCCCGCCCGGGACTCTTCCCCGGAAGGGGAAGAGAAAATGAGTATGGCAATCACCGCGACCAACAGCACGCTGGCGAGGGTCTTTACGACGTCCCCCGTTGCCTTCCGGGCTGGCTCCCATGTCAGACCTGTCAGTATGGTAGTGGCGACGATGTTGCCGCTGACATTTGCCGCCCACCACAAAGCAGTGGTATCCGCAAAAGACACGGGATGACGCGAAGACAGCCATCCTGCTGCTGCCATACCAGCCAGCGCGCTGATGATCAGGGTACTGATTAGCCAGACACACACCTTACGAAAATCATCCTGTCCACGACTGTAGTGCTGTACGGCCAGCGCCACTGTAACGTCACCACTGACTGAAATCAGGGAAAGTATCAGGGATGTTTCCGAAGAATGGCGCATCAGCAGATCCATCCCTGCGCGGGCAGCAAAGAGCACGATATACATTGCGGGCCAGAATCGTCGCGGCAGAGAAAGGAAAGCGCTGACAGCAGCCCCGGCAGGAAACCAGACCATCGCTACACGATTTTGCGGATCGTCCAGTTTCAGAGAGATAAATGCCAGAATAAGATAAATGACGGGCCAGATAATGAGGGCAGGAAGATAGTTTTTTTCTGCAATCTGTATACGTTTCGGCATATCCAGTACCTGCAGATAATATCAGTGCGTGACGGTGGAGGAAAACAGCTGAATGACCACCACCCCCGACAGTATCAAGCCCATCCCTGCAATGGCGGGAAGATCAAGCTTCTGGCCGAAGAGAAACCAGGAAAAAATGGAGACAAGAAAGATGCCCAGGCCGGCCCATATCGCGTAAGCGATCCCCAGATTCATGACCTTAACGACCTGAGAGAGTCCGTAAAATGACACGGCATAACCGGCGACGACCCCAAGGGAAGGAAGCAGGCGTGTGAATCCTTCTGATGCTCTGACCATGGTTGTTGCAAAGGTTTCGGCCGCGATGGCCACAATCAGGATGATCCACGTGTTCAGCATGACCTCATTGCCTTAAAGAAAGGGTTCTGGTTTAAAAAATAGGAAACAAACCCGGAATTGGCCACCTGTTGATCAATACCGGTACGAAAGGTTGCATGAACACTGCGGCTGTGACCCTGACCCGAAATCCTGCACCATTCAGAAACAGAATGCCGGCATGATCTACACTCCCTGAACGGAGGTGGTGCCGATGAAAAAGTCACGATTCACCGAAGAACAGATGGTTTTTGCCCTGAAGCAGGCTGAACTGGAGACGTCCGTGCCGGAGGTCTGCGGTAAGCAGGGCATTTCCGATGCCACGTTCTATCGCGTTCGCTCAGAAGCAAAACTTTGGTACCGGGCGCGACGTTGTATCGACCAATCGGCTCCGGGTCATATGCGATGTCACGATCGGCTTCATCGGCAAGACAGGAAAGATAATCTTCACGGGTCATTGACTGGGAGAAGCGTCCGCACATATCAACCTCCAGTGGTCAGACTGAAAGTGAAGACGTATCGAGGATCCAAGGAAGGGCGACCATTCTGCACTTAGTGTACCTAAATGCGTCCTTTACAGAATGATCGCTATATTATGATTGGTATATCTTACTGATATTAACTAGCTAATTTGCTTAACTAAAATACTTTCTTGTAAGGTTTCACCGAGACGTGCTGATAGACGCCCGCGGCGATATAGGGGTCATCGTTGGCCCAGGACTGCGCCGCTTCCAGCGATTCAAATTCTGCGATAACCGTTGAGCCGCTAAATCCTGCCGCGCCAGGTTCATTGCTATCCACCGCGGGCATCGGGCCTGCGGTCAGTAAACGGCCTTCATCATGTAATAGTTGTAGGCGCGCCAGATGGGCAGGGCGCACCGCCTGGCGTTTTTCCAGAGAATCGGCGATATCTTCTGCGTAGATGACGTAAAGCACGGCAAGGCTCCTTAATCAAAAAATAGGCAAATCACGTGACGTGAAAGCGTTATGGGCAGCAATGTAAGATGTGCACGCCTTTAGCATGCCACGGCACGCCGGTTTTTTTCCACAAAACGAGGCAAAATTTGATGCAAGATAACACGTCTTATTGAATATGATTGCTATTTGCATTTAAAATCACGGCATCATTTTTCAACAGAAACGACTATGAGCGCAATGACCCTTGATTTACCTCGCCGCTTTCCGTGGCCAACGCTGCTGTCCGTGGCTATCCACGGTGCCGTTGTGGCGGGGTTGCTTTATACCTCGGTACATCAGGTTATTGAAAAGCCTTCGCCTTCACAGCCAATCGAAATCACGATGGTGGCGCCGGCGGATTTAGAGCCTCCGCAGGCGGCGCAGCCGGTCGTTGAACCCGTTGTTGAACCGGAGCCGGAACCGGAGCCTGAAGTGGTGCCTGAGCCGCCAAAAGAGGCGCCAGTGGTTATCCACAAACCGGAGCCGAAGCCCAAACCCAAACCCAAGCCGAAACCAAAGCCTAAGCCGGAGAAAAAAGTCGAGCCGAAACGCGAGGTGAAGCCCGCTGAGCCGCGCCCGGTCTCGCCGTTTGAGAATAACAATACGGCGCCTGCGCGTACTGCCCCGAGTACCACGGCGGCAACGGCAAAACCGATGACCACCGCGCCGAGCGGTCCTAAAGCGTTGAAACGCGGCGACCCGTCTTACCCGCAACGTGCGCAGGCGCTGCGTATTGAAGGTGACGTGCGCGTGAAATTTGATGTCACCGCCGATGGTCGGGTGGAGAATATCCAGATACTCTCTGCGAAGCCGGCCAATATGTTTGAGCGTGATGTCAAAACCGCGATGCGCAAATGGCGCTACGAGGCAGGCAGGCCGGGAACGGGTTTGACGATGAACATCAAATTCCGCTTAAACGGCGTAAAAATGGATTAAGCTCGCTGATGAAAAAGGCCCTTTTGAGGGCCTTTTTTTACGCCTATTGCAGGGCTTCATCGAGCGCTTTTTGCGCGGTGACCAGGTGCTGGCCGCCGAACAGAATTGCCCGATTAAGTAAAGTGTATAGCTGGTAAATCGGTTGCCGTTCAAGGAAACCAGCGGGCAGCGGCGAGACCGACTGATAGCCATCGTAAATCTGCGGCGGTTGTTCCGGATGCAGAGGCAGCATTGCCAGATCGCATTCGCGATCGCCCCAATAACATGCCGGATCGAAAATATACGGCCCATTGGGCCCTAGCGCGCAGTTCCCGGACCACAAGTCGCCATGTAATAAAGAAGGCTGCGGCTGATGGCTGCTGAGCCGCTGCTGTACACTTTCGACAATGTTGTCGATATCGCCGAAGTGCAGTCCTTTTTCCGCCGCTAGCTCCAGCTGCCAGCCAATGCGTTGTTCAGCGAAAAACGTTGACCAGCGGCGCTGCCAGGCATTCGGCTGCGGGGTCGTCGACAGATCGTTGTCAAAATCAAGGCCAAACTGCGGCTGGTCGCTCCACTGATGTAAATGGGCGATCTGCTGACCAAGCAGAAACGCGTTATGCGCGTCCAGCGGTCGCGGCGGCAAATATTCCATCACCAGAAAACTGTAATCCCGGTCGCTGCCGACGGCAAAAACCTGTGGAACGCTGACGGTTTTACAGCGCGAGAGCAGCTCCAGCTGGTCCGCCTCCGCGGTAAAAATGGGGAGCAGTTCGCGTTCATCGCATTTGACGAAATAATCTTTTCCGCCAAAACGTAAATGCCAGGCGGCATGGATCTCTCCGCCGGGTAGCTCGTTGCGCAGTTCGATTTCAGCGCCGTCAGTGTGCTGCTCGCTTAACAAATTGCTAATAGCTTGCCACATGCTGTCTCTCCCCATGTTTTCCACCATATCATAAGGTTAGCGTATAACCTGGCCGTAAAGTTCGAGCTAACGCACAACTGACGTCTTCCACGATGGCGATCGCACTTATTGAGCTTTTAACCATTCGCTAAATGTGGTGATGGCGATCTCTGCCGGCCTGCCTAAAGCGGCTTCCGCGAGACCTGCGCTTAATGCCCGAACGTCTTCGGGGCTTTGTGCGCTCAGCAGGCCAAATGTGTTAGTACCTAAATCATGGGTTTTGCCATCATCGTCGTTGAGCGTCAGGACGAAACCTGCGCGAATGAAATGATTGCTGAGCTCGTTAATCTCAGTCAGCGCTTGTTCCTGGAACTTAACGGTGATCACGTGCGCGGTAATATCGTTGCTCATTTTTCACTCTGTTGTTATGCATGGAATTTCTAGCATAGACCATGGTAGCGAATTGACCCCCTTCACCCGGGTGAAGGGTGTCGATACTAGCGGCCACACAGGTAATCGTAGATTTTCTGCGTGTTGGTTAATGAACACAGGCGGGTGCCGTAGTTAATCGTGGCGGCGCTACCAGCGGCAACGCCAAAGCGGACCATATCCTCAAGCGAGGCATGTTCCGCCAGACGTAGCGTCATTGCGCCGACCATACTGTCACCCGCGCCAACGGTGCTCTGGCTTTTCATCGGTGGCGGCACCACCTGTACGCTGCCGGTGGCATCAACTCCCAGCGCCCCCTGCGGACCCAGCGAAACCACAACCCGGCGTACTTTTCCGGAGCGGATCAGTTCCAGCGCGGCATTACGCACGTCGTCAGGCTGGCTGAGGTCGCGCTGTACCAGCGCGCTAAGCTCTTTCTGGTTCGGTTTGACCAGCTCGATGTTGCCGACATCCAGCGCGGCGGCCAGCGCATCGCCGGAGCTGTCGATGATGCAACGTAGCCCGTGCTGCTGCGCGTTTTTTACCAGTTGAGTCAGATGCTCGACGCTGATTCCGGGCGGCAGACTGCCGCTGATAACCAGCAGAGAACCGGGCTCAATCGCGAGTACTTTCTCTTCCAGGCGACGGAACTCCTCTTCGGTTAGCGCCGCGCCGGGCATGACAAAGCGATATTGTTCGCCGCTGGCATCGACATGCACATGTAAGTTCTGCCGCGTCCAGTCGCGGGTTTCTATTGTTTCGACCGGGACCTGCTCATCAGCCATCAGGGCGGTAAGATGCTCGCCGGTGGCGCCCCCAACCGGGAAAATCGCCGTCGCTTTACCGCCCAGAAAGGTAATGGCCCGGGCGACGTTGATCCCGCCGCCTCCGGGTTCGAATACCGGTGCGCTACAGCGTAACTTGCCTTCAGGGTATATTTGCGGTGTCAGCGTTGCGCTATCGAGTGATGGGGCCAGCGTGAGCGTATAAATTTTGGTCATCCTGTTCCTCCTTAATACGAATAAAGCTGCTTTTTTAAGCATGGCACTGAAATGGAGTGAGGGGAAGCGGGGCGGACGATGGATTTACAAAGATGTCTGGGTTTTTATCTTTATGAAATAAAGATTGTTTTGGGAACAGTCTTATTCAAAAAACGAAATAGCAACTGATTGCTAAGTTATTCGTGCTTTTTTATAATCAAGCGCCTTTCTTAGGACTCGCATTCAGCGCGCCTCGCGAAAGTTTCCGGGACCTGCCTGGTCTCCTTAAATGTTGTACGGACTCTAAATTAAATGAAGGGATCGCTGGTCCATTCATCATTTGTACTGTCCTGAAGATATGTATTTTAGAGAGTTATAATGAAGCTTTTGAAGACAGTACCCGCAGCGGCATTGCTGGCGGGGGGGCTTTTTGCGTCTGTAAACGCACTGGCCGATGATTCCGTTTTTACCGTCATGGATGACCCTTCCACTGCCAAAAAACCTTTCGAAGGTGCTGTGAATGCGGGTTATCTCGCTCAGTCCGGCAACACGAAAAGCTCCTCAATGACCGCTGACTCCACGTTGACCTGGTACGGCGATACCACGGCCTGGTCACTGTGGGGCAATGCGAGCAACACGTCCTCTAACGATCAACGCTCTTCGGAGAAATATGCCGTTGGCGGCCGTAGTCGTTATAACCTGACCGATATGAACTATGTATTTGGCCAGGCCAGCTGGCTGACCGATCGCTACAACGGCTATCAACAGCGCGACGTGCTGACTGCCGGTTATGGTCGCCAGATCCTCAACGGCCCGGTTCACAGCCTGCGTTTTGAATTTGGTCCGGGCGTGCGTTACGACGAGTATACCGATGGCGATAACGAAACTCAGCCGCTGGGGTACGCCTCCGGCACCTGGGCATGGCAGATGACCGATAACGCCAAATTTACTCAAGGTGTTTCGGTATTCGGCGCTGAAGACACGACGCTGAACTCGGAAAGCGCATTAAATGTGGCAATCAACGCCCACTTTGCGCTGCGTGTCGCCTATAACCTGACGTGGAACTCGCAGCCGCCGGCTTCGGCGCCGGAGCATACCGACCGCCGCACCACCTTATCGCTCGGTTATAAAATGTAATTTTCAGGCCGGGCAACCGGCCTGATTCCTGTTATTTCCTGCCGGGTATGAATACTCACTATTACGGATGATTTTTTCATTTCGTTTTTTAGCGGTGGTGGCATTTATTTCTTCATTTCAGGTAATTTATCGGTTAATTAACCGTGTGGTTTAAGCGGGAATTGCCACGACAAATTGTCAACGCCCCTTGCTATTTAAAAGAAGAATAACCATTTAGTTATTGCGACTTTAATCGCGCAGTAATGATGTGTACACTAACCCTCGGTGTTATCAACGAGCGGCTGCAGGTGAGGGCGGTTCAATAGATAGACGGGCGTACTCATATTTTCGCAGAGTGAAGCGGGAGCTGAGCCACAACTCGTTGATAATTATGATTATATTGTTTTGTATGTGCTCTTTCGTGCGGGGCACCACTGCAAATAAGGACATAAAATGCCTGTAATTACGCTTCCTGATGGCAGCCAACGCCATTTCGACCACGCAGTTAGCCCGATGGATGTCGCTCTGGATATCGGTCCAGGCCTGGCGAAAGCCACCATCGCCGGACGTGTAAACGGTGAGCTGGTTGACGCCTGCGACCCGATCGAAACTGACTCCACGCTTTCTATTATCACCGCAAAAGATGAAGACGGCCTGGAGATCATTCGTCACTCCTGCGCTCACCTGTTAGGTCATGCGATCAAACAGCTGTGGCCGAACACTAAAATGGCCATTGGCCCGGTTGTCGACAACGGTTTTTACTATGATGTCGATCTGGACCACACCCTGACTCAGGAAGACATCGACGCGCTCGAAAAACGTATGCACGAGCTCGCCGAGAAAAACTACGATGTCATCAAGAAGAAAGTCAGCTGGCACGAAGCGCGTGAAACCTTCGTGAAGCGCGGCGAACCCTATAAAGTTTCTATTCTTGACGAAAACATCGGCCATGATGACAAGCCAGGCTTGTATCATCACGAAGAATATATCGATATGTGCCGCGGTCCGCACGTACCGAATATGCGTTTCTGCCATCACTTCAAACTGATGAAAACCGCTGGCGCGTACTGGCGTGGCGACAGCAACAATAAAATGTTGCAGCGTATCTACGGCACTGCCTGGGCAGATAAAAAAGCGCTGAACGCCTACCTGCAGCGTCTGGAAGAAGCCGCTAAGCGCGATCACCGTAAAATTGGTAAACAGCTTGACCTGTATCATATGCAGGAAGAAGCGCCGGGTATGGTGTTCTGGCACAATGACGGCTGGACTATCTTCCGTGAACTGGAAACTTTCGTTCGTTCGAAACTGAAAGAGTATCAGTATCAGGAAGTTAAAGGCCCGTTCATGATGGACCGTGTGCTGTGGGAAAAAACCGGCCACTGGGACAACTACAAAGATGCGATGTTCACCACCTCTTCCGAGAACCGTGAATACTGCATTAAGCCGATGAACTGCCCGGGTCACGTGCAGATCTTCAACCAGGGGTTGAAATCTTACCGCGATCTGCCGCTGCGTATGGCTGAATTCGGTAGCTGCCACCGTAACGAACCGTCGGGCGCGCTGCATGGCCTGATGCGCGTTCGTGGCTTTACTCAGGATGATGCGCATATCTTCTGTACTGAAGATCAGGTTCGCGATGAAGTGAACGCCTGTATTCGTATGGTTTATGATATGTACAGCACCTTTGGCTTCGAGAAAATCGTCGTCAAGCTGTCTACTCGCCCGGAAAAACGTATCGGTAGCGATGAGACCTGGGATCGCGCGGAAGCGGATCTGGCGGTGGCGCTGGAAGAAAACAACATCCCATTTGAATATCAATTGGGCGAAGGGGCGTTCTACGGCCCGAAAATTGAATTTACCCTGTATGACTGCCTCGATCGTGCATGGCAGTGCGGTACTGTACAGCTGGACTTCTCCCTGCCGCAGCGTTTAAGCGCCTCTTATGTTGGCGAAAACAACGAGCGTCAGGTACCAGTAATGATTCACCGCGCGATTCTCGGCTCGCTGGAGCGCTTCATCGGCATCCTGACCGAAGAGTTCGCTGGCTTCTTCCCAACCTGGCTTGCGCCAGTGCAGGTAGTGGTCATGAATATTACTGATTCTCAGTCTGAATACGTTAACGAATTGACGCGTAAACTACAAAATGCGGGCATTCGCGTAAAAGCGGACTTGAGAAATGAGAAGATTGGCTTTAAAATCCGCGAGCACACTTTACGTCGTGTCCCGTATATGTTGGTCTGTGGCGACAAAGAAGTCGAAGCCGGCAAAGTGGCCGTGCGTACCCGTCGCGGTAAAGACCTCGGCAGCATGGACGTAAATGAAGTGATCGAGAAGCTGCAACAAGAGATTCGCAGCCGCAGTCTTCAACAACTGGAGGAATAAGGTATTAAAGGCGGAAAACGAGTTCAAACGGCACGTCCGAATCGTATTAATGGCGAGATTCGCGCCCAGGAAGTTCGCTTAACTGGTCTGGAAGGTGAGCAGCTGGGTATTGTGAGTCTGAGAGAAGCTATCGAAAAGGCTGAAGAGGCTGGAGTAGATTTAGTTGAAATCAGCCCTAACGCCGAACCGCCAGTTTGTCGTATCATGGACTACGGCAAGTTCCTTTATGAAAAGAGTAAGTCTTCTAAGGAACAGAAGAAGAAGCAGAAAGTTATCCAGGTTAAGGAAATTAAATTCCGCCCTGGTACTGATGAAGGTGACTATCAGGTAAAACTCCGCAGCCTGATTCGCTTTCTCGAAGATGGCGATAAGGCCAAGATCACGCTGCGTTTCCGCGGTCGTGAGATGGCCCACCAACAGATCGGTATGGAAGTGCTTAATCGCGTGAAAGACGATCTGGTTGAACTGGCAGTAGTCGAATCCTTCCCAACGAAGATCGAAGGCCGCCAGATGATCATGGTGCTCGCTCCGAAGAAGAAACAGTAAGGCCATCAAGTAACATTCCGGTGGGCTTCGGCTCACTGGTTTGTTCGCCTTTGTTTCGTTTATTAACAATGCGAAGTGGAAGTTATTAAAATGCCAAAAATTAAGACCGTACGCGGTGCTGCAAAGCGCTTCAAAAAAACCGGTAAAGGTGGTTTTAAGCACAAGCACGCTAACCTGCGTCACATTCTGACCAAAAAAGCTACCAAGCGTAAACGTCACCTGCGTCCGAAAGCCATGGTTTCCAAAGGCGATCTGGGCCTGGTAATCGCGTGCCTGCCGTACGCATAAGTCGTTAACCCTTTTAACTTTTTAATTAGAATAGATACAGGAGAGCACATATGGCTCGCGTAAAACGTGGTGTAGTTGCCCGTGCACGTCACAAGAAAATTTTGAAACAAGCTAAAGGTTACTACGGTGCGCGTTCTCGCGTATACCGCGTTGCCTTCCAGGCTGTTATCAAAGCTGGTCAGTACGCTTATCGTGACCGTCGTCAGAAAAAGCGTCAGTTCCGCCAACTGTGGATTGCGCGTATCAACGCAGCAGCACGTCAGAACGGTATTTCTTACAGCAAATTCATCAACGGCCTGAAAAAAGCCTCTGTTGAAATCGACCGTAAGATCCTGGCTGACATCGCCGTATTCGACAAATTAGCGTTCACCGCTCTGGTCGAAAAAGCGAAAGCAGCTCTGGCATAAGCCAGTTGAAAGAGGGAGCTTGTCTCCCTCTTTTCGTTTCAACACTATCAATACATTGACTTTTATCCGTGCAGGCTTTTCAATACAGGTCTGACATTTCTTACCAGACAAGGTAATGCAAGCATGAATGCTGCTATTTTCCGCTTCTTTTTTTACTTTAGCACCTGAACTCAGGAGGCTAGCGCGTGAAAGAAGAAACGGAAAACAGCGCCAGAAAGCCTCCCCTGTGGAGGCTTTTTTCGTATATAGATTCGGGATATTTATTTCACTAAAACCGGTGTCTGCACCGACATAATGAGGAAAACCATGTCACATCTCGCAGAGCTGGTTGCCAGTGCCAAGGCAGCCATTAACGAGGCATCAGATGTTGCCGCGCTGGACAACGTCCGCGTTGAATATCTGGGTAAAAAAGGGCATCTGACCCTGCAAATGACCACCCTGCGTGAGTTGCCGCCGGAAGAGCGCCCGGCAGCGGGTGCGGTCATTAACGAAGCGAAAGAGCAGGTGCAGCAGGCGCTGAACGCGCGTAAGGCTGAGCTGGAAGGCGCCGCGCTCAATGCCCGTCTGGCGGCAGAGACCATCGACGTCTCGCTGCCGGGTCGCCGCATCGAAAACGGCGGTTTACATCCGGTTACCCGCACCATCGATCGTATCGAAAACTTCTTCGGCGAACTCGGCTTTACCGTGGCGACTGGCCCGGAAATCGAAGATGACTATCATAACTTCGATGCGCTGAACATTCCGGGTCACCATCCGGCTCGCGCCGACCATGATACCTTCTGGTTCGATGCGACCCGTCTGCTGCGTACTCAGACTTCTGGCGTACAGATCCGCACCATGGAAAACCAGCAGCCGCCAATTCGTATTATCGCGCCGGGCCGCGTCTATCGTAACGATTACGATCAGACCCACACCCCGATGTTCCATCAGATGGAAGGTCTGATTGTTGATAAGAACATCAGCTTCACCAATCTGAAAGGTACCCTGCACGATTTCCTGAATAACTTCTTCGAAGAAGATCTGCAGGTACGCTTCCGTCCGTCCTACTTCCCGTTCACCGAGCCGTCTGCAGAAGTTGACGTGATGGGTAAAAACGGTAAATGGCTGGAAGTGCTGGGCTGCGGCATGGTGCACCCGAACGTACTGCGTAACGTCGGCATCGATCCGGAAGTTTACTCCGGCTTCGCCTTCGGCATGGGCATGGAGCGTCTGACCATGCTGCGTTATGGCGTGACCGATTTGCGCGCATTCTTCGAAAACGATCTGCGTTTCCTCAAACAGTTTAAATAAGGGCAGGACAGAACAATGAAATTCAGTGAACTGTGGTTACGCGAATGGGTTAACCCGGCGATCGACAGCGAAGCGCTGTCCGATCAGATTACCATGGCGGGCCTGGAAGTTGACGGCGTTGAGCCGGTGGCCGGTAGCTTCAACGGCGTGGTCGTCGGTGAAGTGGTCGAGTGCGGCCAGCATCCGAATGCTGACAAACTGCGCGTTACTAAAGTCAATGTCGGCGGCGAGCGTCTGCTGGACATCGTCTGCGGCGCGCCAAACTGCCGTCAGGGCCTGAAGGTGGCCGTCGCGACCATTGGCGCCGTACTGCCGGGCGATTTTAAAATTAAAGCGGCGAAACTGCGCGGCGAACCGTCAGAAGGGATGCTGTGCTCTTTCTCCGAGCTGGGTATTTCCGACGATCATAGCGGTATCATCGAACTGCCGGCCGATGCGCCGATTGGTACCGACATTCGCGAATACCTCAAGCTTGACGACAACACCATCGAAATCAGCGTTACGCCAAACCGCGCCGACTGCCTGGGTATCATCGGCGTGGCGCGCGATGTCGCTGTGCTGAACAAAGCGCCGCTGAACGCGCCGGAAATCACTCCGGTTGCCGCGACCATTGACGACGTGCTGCCGATTCAGGTTGAGGCGCCGCAGGCGTGCCCGCGTTATCTGGGCCGCGTGGTGAAAGGCATCAACGTCAAAGCGCCGACCCCGCTGTGGATGAAAGAAAAACTGCGCCGCTGCGGTATCCGTTCCATCGATGCGGTGGTTGACGTGACCAACTACGTGCTGCTTGAACTGGGCCAGCCGATGCACGCCTTTGACCGCGACCGCATTGAAGGCGGTATCGTGGTGCGGATGGCGAAAGAGGGCGAAACGCTGGTGCTGCTGGACGGCTCTGAAGCTAAGCTCGATAGCGATACGCTGGTTATTGCTGACCATAAGAAAGCGCTGGCGATGGGTGGTATCTTCGGCGGCGAACACTCCGGCGTTAACGATGAAACCCAGAACGTGCTGTTGGAATGCGCGTTCTTCAGCCCGCTGTCTATCACCGGTCGCGCGCGCCGTCATGGCCTGCACACCGATGCATCCCATCGCTACGAGCGCGGCGTCGATCCAGCCCTGCAGTATAAAGCGCTGGAGCGTGCGACCCGTCTGCTGATCGACCTGTGCGGCGGTGAAGCTGGCCCGATTATCGATGTAACCAACGAAGAGACGCTGCCAAAACGCGCCACCATCACCCTGCGCCGCAGCAAGCTGGATCGCCTGATTGGCCATCATATCGATGACGCGCAGGTTAGCGACATTCTGCAGCGCCTGGGTTGCGAAGTGACCGTTGGTCAGGACCAGTGGCAGGCCGTTGCGCCAAGCTGGCGTTTCGATATGGAGATCGAAGAAGATCTGGTTGAAGAAGTGGCCCGCGTCTACGGCTACAACAACATTCCTGACGAGCCGGTACAGGCGGGTCTCATCATGGGAACCCACCGTGAAGCGGACCTGTCGCTGAAGCGCGTGAAAACGCTGCTGAACGACAAAGGTTATCAGGAGGTCATTACCTACAGCTTCGTTGACCCGAAAGTACAGCAGCTAATCCACGCCGGTGAAGAGGCGCTGATTCTGCCAAGCCCGATTTCCAGCGAAATGTCGGCGATGCGCCTGTCGCTGTGGACCGGTCTGTTGGGCACCGTCGTCTACAACCAGAACCGTCAACAGAGCCGCGTGCGCATCTTTGAGAGCGGTCTGCGCTTCGTGCCGGATACGCAGGCGCCGCTGGGCATTCGTCAGGATGTGATGCTGGCCGGGGTGATTAGCGGTAACCGCTACGAAGAACACTGGAACCTGGCAAAAGAAACCGTCGATTTCTATGATTTAAAAGGCGATCTGGAATCTGTTCTTGATCTGACCGGTAAATTAGCCGATATCGAATTCCGCGCAGAAGCGGCTACCGCACTGCATCCGGGACAATCCGCGGCGATTTATCTGAAAGGTGAACGCATTGGTTTCATTGGGGTTGTTCATCCGGAACTGGAACGTAAACTGGATCTTAACGGCCGCACTCTGGTGTTCGAAATCGAGTGGAACAAGCTTGCAGACCGCGTGGTGCCTCAGGCGCGCGAAATTTCTCGCTTCCCGGCGAACCGTCGCGATATCGCGGTACTGGTCGCGGAAAACGTCCCTGCAGCCGATGTTTTGGCCGAATGTAAGAAAGTTGGCGTAAATCAGGTAGTTGGCGTAAACTTATTTGACGTGTACCGTGGTAAGGGTGTGGCGGAAGGCTTTAAGAGCCTTGCGATTAGCCTGATCCTTCAGGATACCAGCCGTACACTCGAAGAAGAGGAGATTGCCGCTACCGTTGCCAAATGTGTAGAGGCATTAAGAGAGCGATTCCAGGCATCATTGAGGGATTGAACCTATGGCGCTTACAAAAGCTGAAATGTCAGAATATCTGTTTGATAAGCTTGGGCTTAGCAAGCGGGATGCCAAAGAACTGGTAGAGTTGTTTTTCGAAGAGATCCGTCGTGCTCTGGAAAACGGAGAACAGGTAAAACTCTCCGGGTTTGGCAACTTCGATTTGCGTGATAAGAACCAACGCCCGGGACGTAACCCGAAAACGGGGGAAGATATTCCCATTACAGCCCGGCGTGTGGTGACCTTCAGACCCGGACAGAAGTTAAAAAGCCGTGTCGAAAACGCTTCACCCAGAGAGAAATAATCTGGACTGACTAATTAAAAAGGCCGCTATGCGGCCTTTTTTCTTACCTGTTTTATCTTACGCTTTTACGGCGGTGACCATGATTTCCACCAGGATGTCGGGCCGCGCCATCTCGGCCTGAACGGCCGCCCGCGCCGGGCTATGGCCTTCCGGCATCCACGCCACCCAGACCTCATTAAACGCGGCAAAATCGCGTGAGATATCTTTAAGCCAGATCTGTGCGGAAAGGATGTGCTGCTTGTCGCTACCGGCGGCGACCAGCAGGGCGTCGATCTTCTCCAGTACTTCGCGGGTTTGCAGCGCAATATCATCAGCGCTGCTTTTCGGCGTTTGGCCGGAGAGAAACACCAGGTTGCCGTACTCGACGCTGGCGGAAAGTCGGGGTTGCGGATTATTACGAATAATTGTCATGCGGATTGTTTCCATGTCAGACCATCTAAAGAAATTGCCGGCGCTTCGCCATCGAGGAGTGCTCCCAGTATCACGGCGCTGCCGGCCGCGAGCGTAAAACCAAGGCTACCCTGGCCGAGATTCATCCACAGATTCTGGTATCCGGCGCGCCCCAGCATCGGTGGGCCCGCTGGCGTCGACGGGCGCATACCGGTCCAGGCTTCAGCCTCATCCAGCCCCTGCAGATCGGGGAAGCTGTTCGCGACGATATTTTTCAGCGCCTGAACGCGGCTATCCCGTATTTCTTCACCGTCGTAGCCGATATCCACCATCGCCGCGATGCGTAACCGATCGCCCAGGCGGGCGTAAACGATTTTGTGTCCGTAGTCAGTCACGCTGATATCCGGCGCGATCCCGGCCTCTTTAGGGTAGGGAAGGGTCAGGCTGTATCCCTTCAGCGCGCACAGCGGCACGCGCACGCCCAGATGACCCAGCAGTGAGCCGCTACCGTTGCCGGCGGCGACGACATAATCATCGCCGGTTATTGTACCGCGGCTGGTCTCAAGCGAACTGATACGCCCGTCGTGCTTATTGAGCCGCAGCACCTCGCAGTGGGTGAGTAGGCTGAAGTTGCTGCTGGCATTGAGTTTGTCGAGCAGGGCGAGGCAGAATTTATGGCAGTCTGCCGTTTCATCTCCCGGTGAATAAATCCCGCCTTGTAGCGAATGGCTGATGTGTTTCAGCGCCGGTTCCAGCTGCAGGCAGGCTTCGGCGCTCAGGGCATGCTGATACTGGGGATTAATCCCTTTCGCCGCTTTATGAAAGTCGTACTCCCGGCGATGAATAATGAGTTTACCGCTACGCCGCCAGTGAAAATCAGCAAGATTATCTTCATCAAGCCACGACTGCATAACCTGACGGCTGAGCAGGGATAAGCGTAAAATATGATCGCCGTTAATTTTGTTGCTTTGGCTATTGCAGGCGCGCAGGAACTGCAATAGCCAGCGCCACTGCTGGAAAGACATTTGCAGGCGCATATTCAGCGGCGAATCGGCTTTGCCCATCCATTTAATCCCCTGCAGGGGGACGCCACGGTCGGCAAGCGGCGCCACGTAGCGGTAGCTTAATTGCCCGCCGTTGGCGAAACTTGTGGCGCTGCCCGGCTCGGCGTTGCGCTCCAGTAGCTGCACCTGGTGTCCGCTCTTAATTAATACCCAGGCGGTGGCCAGCCCCACCACGCCGCCGCCGATAATCACAATGCGTTTTTTCATAACCTGATATATCCACCGCTGATAAATATCTTGCAGTTATGTCAAAGCATTTACCCCAGCGGCGCAATTGACTTTTTATGGTCAGGGTATAACTGCAGGTTAATTTCTTTGAGCTGTTGACGCAGCTGTTTACACAGAAAATCGACAAATTTCTGTGTGATTGGGCTGAGCGAAACATCGGCGCGACGCAGCAGGCAAAGGTTGATTTTCATTGGCGGCGTAATCGGGTGAATCATCTCCGGCGACAGATTATGTCGCGCCGAAAAGATATCGGTGATGCTGCAGCCGATACCGCGCTTCACGAACTCGGTGGCCATGTAGTAGGTCTGTACATTAAGCCGGGTAGTGGAAAAATCACGGCGGGTGGCGATGGCGGCAGAGAGCGAATGTGGCCCCGGCGAGATCCAGCGCTGCTGATCGATCTCTTTGATGTCCACCGCGCCTTGTCGGTAGTCGCGGTCGATATAGACCAGCGGCACTTCGGCAATCAGGGTGGTGATGATCTCCCCCTGCTGGACCGGCTGCAGCGTCAGCGCTAAATCTATTTCGCGCAGATCCAATTTCTTGACCAGCGTCTCAGTATGCTCGGTGGTTAAGGTCATCACCAGATTACTGTTTTGTTGATAAAAATCGGTCACCAGCTCCGGCACCAGGCTTAATCCAAGGCTTGGTAAACAGCCTAAGGTGATCTTGGCGCGCGGATCGCGGGCCAGATTATCCGCCAGCAGGCGCAGGTTATCGAGATCCTGATAAATGCTCTGCGCTTTTTCAAAAAGTGTGAGCGCTTCGCTACTTGGCAGCAGCTTACCCCGTACCCGCTGAAACAGCTTAAAACCGAGCTTAAGCTCGGCGTTTTTTAATGCTTTGCTGGCGGCCGGCTGGGAGATATTCAGCGATTCCGCCGCACGTGAAAGAGAGCCGCAAGTCATCACGGCGTAGAAGATTTCCAGATGGCGCAGTTTCATGAACAGTTAACTCAGGGTTATAGCTTGCCGATAAAAAGTCATTTTCTACTAACACTAAATTAACATAAATTTAATCGCCAATCAGCGCTCCGGTTACATATTGTGCTGCTGGTACCGTCTTCAGGCGGTCTTTTACGTTCTCAGAACCATTCCCTTTGTACCCTACAAACCCTCAGGCCATGAAGCCAATAATGATAACGAGGGGGGATATTTTCTGAGCAGGCCCGAATACGCCAACCTGCAATCGCGGTCGGTTCTAATGGCTTTAAGGAGTTATATGAGTGACTCAACGCTCGCTGGCAATACGCTCGCCAGACGAAATATCACAAGAAAAAACGTTATTATTGGCCTGTTATTGGTGCTGTTTGTGTTGACCGCGTGGTGGTGCCATGGCCGCCCGAGCAGTGAACTCGGCCTGTTGGGCTTTACGCCTTTAGTGGCGTTAGCGGTGCTGTCGCTAGTCGGCGTCGATATTGTGTTGGCGGTGATTTCTTCAATTATTATCGCCATGATTATGACCTCCACCGGGTTGCCGGAAATGGGCACCATGTTGGCGAAATCCACCGGTTCATTTATCGCCACCGTCGGGCTGATTATTATGCTCGGCGCCGGGGTGGGCGAAGTCGCCACCCGTACCGGCGCCGCGGTTGAGTTAGTGAAATTTGTGGTTCACCGCATCGGCCTGTCCAGCCAGACCCGAGTGAAGTTTGGCATTGTGGTGTCCTCGATTTTAATCTGCGGCTCGCTGGGGACGATGGCTGGTGGTAACGCGATTATTGTCGCGGTGATCATCCCGGTGGCGGCAGCGGTACGCCTGACTCCGCCGACGGTGGCCGCGCTGATGATGACCGCCGGATCCGTGGGATTGTTTACCGGGCCGTTTACCCCCAGCACCGTGACTATCCTGAGCCTCGGCGGATTAAGCTATCCGGATTATCTGCTGTACGTGGGGCTGCCGATGAGTGCGGTGACGTTGCTGGCCGGCTGGGTGATGGCGGGGCGGATCCAGAAGATGACCGAAGGAAAACTGCGCTATGAAGTCGATCTCACGGAGAAGCCAACAGAAGCACTGAGCGCCGCGCAGCTGCGTCGGCGTAAGCTCAGCGCGTTGGCCTTCGCGGCAACGATTATCGTGATGGCGGTCATTGGCGTGGTGATCAAAGCCGGATTCAGCTTTGCGATTATCGTGATGCTGCTGGTGGCCTTGATTACCGGGCTGGTGGGCGGCCTGCGTCCGACGCAGATCCTGCAGGCGCTGTACCACGGTTGTGGCCGTCTGGTGTGGATGTTTATCCTCTACTGGCTGTATAACCCGATCCTGGAGCTGATGGATGGCCTTCATGCCTATCAGGGGCTGCTCGACTATACCCAGCCACTGCTGGAAGGTATTTCGCCTGCCTGGCTGTGCTTTTGCATCTTCGCTTTCAATATTATTGGCCACGTACCGGGGGCGGCGGTGGCGCAGATGACCTTCACCCACAAAATTTTCGGCCCGATGCTAATGGCCGCCGGCGTGCCGCCGCAGGGGACTACCGCGGTGTTACTGGCCTCTTCGCAGGTCGACTGGTTTGGCCCATTCCCCTCTTCGGATATGTTTGGTCAAATGGGGCTGGCGCAGTCTACCCACCTGAAATACATGCTGTATAACGGCTGGGCGATTGTGGTGGCGAATATCATTCTCTTCGCGTTACTGTTCCAGGTATTGGTGTAAATTCCATTCCCACGCTGGCGTCACGAGGAGCGCTGGCGCCAGCGTGGTGATGACTCTGAGTTTTTCCTTTTCTCCCCGCCATCGTCACCGTAAAATCAATCACCTCGCTCATTTGCCTCCGGGACTTATGCAGACCTTTGCCGATATTCAACAGCGCCATAACCGTCGTTGGCTAACCGCCTTAACGCTGATCCTGCTCGTCACATTGACTATTAGCCTGTGCGCCGGCGACCAATGGATCCCGCCGCAGGAGTGGTTTAGCGCCAAAGGCGAGCTGTTTATCTGGCAAATCCGTCTGCCCCGCACGCTGGCGGTGCTGTTAGTGGGGGCGGCGCTGGCGCTTTCCGGCGCGATCATGCAGGCGCTGTTTGAAAACCCGCTGGCGGAACCGGGACTGTTGGGCGTCTCTAACGGCGCGGGCGTTGGGCTGATTGCCGCCGTGCTGTTAGGCCACGGCGTGTTACCCATGTGGGCGCTGGGGCTGTGCGCCATTGCCGGCGCGCTGCTGATTACCTTTATTCTGCTCCGTTTCGCCCGGCGTCACCTGTCTACCAGCCGTCTGCTGCTGGCGGGCGTCGCGCTCGGTATTATTTGTAGCGCGTTGATGACCTGGGCGGTCTATTTCTCAACCTCTTTTGACCTGCGCCAGCTGATGTACTGGATGATGGGCGGTTTTGGCGGTGTCGACTGGCAGCAGCTGTGGCTGATGCTGGCGCTGCTACCGGTGCTGCTGTGGGGATGCTGGCAGTCGCAGCCGCTGAATTTATTGGCGTTGGGCGAAGTCTCGGCGCGTCAGCTCGGCCTGCCGCTGTGGCTATGGCGGAAATTACTGGTGGTGGCCACCGGCTGGCTGGTCGGCGTCAGCGTGGCGCTGGCGGGGGCGATTGGCTTTATTGGTCTGGTGATCCCGCATATTTTGCGCCTGTGCGGCCTGAGCGATCATCGGGTGCTGCTTCCCGCCTGCCTGTTAGCTGGCGCCAGCGCGCTGCTCGGCGCCGATATCATCGCCCGGCTGGCGTTATCGGCGGCGGAATTACCGATCGGCGTGGTGACGGCGACGCTGGGGGCGCCGGTGTTCATCTGGTTGCTGCTGCGTTCAGGGCGACGGGGGTAGGGAGACGCCGTCAGCATGGACGGCGTCGGGGGACGCTTACCAGCCTTTGATGGCATCGCCTTTATAGACTTCCTGCGCTTTATCGGCGACTTCCCTGGTCTGGAAAGCCTCTTTCAGCTCCTGAATTTTCTTGCTGTCTTTATTATCTTCGCGCGCCACAATCGCATTGACATAAGGTGAATCCGGGCCTTCCATAAACAGGCCATCGCGGGCGGCGGATAAACCGACCTGCGCCGAGAAATTAGTGTTGATGATGGCAAGCGTTACGTTCGGATCGTCGAGCGTACGGGTCAGCTGCGGAGTATCGACTTCAACAATCTTCAGGTGTTTCGGGTTATCAATGATATCCAGCGTAGTGGGCAGATAGCCTACGCCGTCTTTCAACTTGATTAATCCTTGCGCCTGTAACAGCAGCAGGCTGCGGCCAAGCGTGGTGGTTTCGTTAGAGATAGAGACGGTCGCGCCGTCAGGCAGTTCACTGATATTTTTGATTTTGCGCGAATAGGCGGCGATCGGGAAGACGAATGTTTTACCGACGATGGCGAATTTATAGCCGCGCTCTTTCGACTGCGCTTCGAGATAGGGCAGCGTCTGGAAAGCGTTAGCGTCGACATCCTTATTATTTAACGCTTCATTCGGCAGGACGTAATCATTGAAAGAGATAACCTCAACGTCGAGGTTATATTTATCTTTTGCTACCTGCTCTACGACTTTCCAGATAGCTTCATCCGGGCCGGTATTGATCGCGACTTTAACCTTATTGTTATCGTCCGGAGAGCAGGCGGATAACAGCGCCACCGATGTGGCGATTAACACCGAGCTTAACAACTTCTTCATCTCTAAAAACTCTCTTAAATTAACAAGTAACGAAACAATATTACATACTTTTCACACTGTACACTGATTTGTCCGTTGCTGATATTGAGAGGAATTCATGTTGCCGTCGACAAGCGCAGCGCTGTCACATCAAGCGACATTTGCCCGCGAATCAAAGTAGAATCAAGCGCGTTGAATCCGCTACAGTAGATAGGGATCTCCTTAACCTGCATTATTGACTGAGGGAAGGCTATGCAACACGACATTCTTAATACCGAAGTGACGACCATCGATGGCGAAAAAACCACCCTGGCGGCGTATGCCGGAAAGGTGCTGCTGATCGTCAACGTGGCCTCAAAATGCGGCCTCACGCCGCAGTATGAGCAACTGGAAGCGCTGCAAGAAGAGTTTGCCCCGCAGGGATTCAGCGTCCTTGGCTTCCCTTGTAATCAGTTTCTCGGCCAGGAGCCGGGCAGCGAAGAAGAGATTAAAACGTTCTGCAGCGTGACCTACGGCATCACCTTCCCGCTGTTCAGTAAAATTGACGTCAACGGCGAACATCGCGCGCCGCTGTATCAAAAATTGATTGCCGCCGCGCCGAAGGCCGTCGCGCCGGAAGGGAGCGGTTTCTATGAGCGGATGGCCAGTAAAGGCCGCGCGCCGCTGTACGTTGACGACATCCTGTGGAACTTTGAAAAATTCCTCGTTGGCCGCGATGGTCAGGTGATTCAGCGTTTCTCGCCGGATATGACGCCGGACGACCCGCAACTGCTGGCTGCGGTAAAAGGAGCGCTAGCGCAATAATGCCGTTTTTGATGCAGCTACAGGATGTAGCGGAAGCGGGGCGGTTGTCGCCGTTTACCGCTGACGTGCGGCCCGGTGAGATAATCCATCTCGTGGGGCCGAATGGCGCCGGAAAAAGTACCCTGCTGGCGCGCATGGCCGGGCTGACCAGCGGTCCCGGTTTGATTACGCTTAACCAGCGGGCGCTGGCTCAGTGGCCCGCAGCGGAGCTTGCCCGCCATCGCGCCTATCTGAGCCAGCAGCAGCTCCCGCCCTTCGCGATGCCGGTGTGGCACTATCTGTCGTTACATATGCAGGATAGCGCCCCGCAGGAGTTGCTCAACGAGATTGCCGGGCAACTGGGCTTAAGCGATAAGCTGGGGCGCCAGGTCAACCAGATCTCCGGCGGCGAGTGGCAGCGGGTGCGTCTGGCGGCGGTGATCCTGCAGATTCACCGCCGCGCGAATCCAGCCGGGCAACTGTTGTTATTGGATGAACCAATGAACAGCCTTGATGTGGCGCAGCAGGCGGCGCTGGATAACGTGCTGGCGTCGCTGTGCGCGCTGGGGATCGCTATCGTGATGAGCAGCCACGATCTCAACCATACATTGCGTCATGCGCAGAGGGCGTGGCTCATTTGTAAGGGGCAGATGATTGCCTGCGGGGAAACGTATGAGGTGTTAAGTGAAGAGAATTTGACCGCCGCTTATCATATCGCTTTCCAGCGGGTGGAAGTCGCGGGTCATCTTATGCTCGTGGCGTCACAGTAGCGGGTAAGGATCTTGCCTGTAAGCCGCTAAACAGGCTAAATTATTGCAATAACAGGACAGGGAACAGAGGAATCGTCTGAGATGCGTGTGTGGTTCATTCTTATTGCGGCGATGGTGCTGGCAGGCTGTAGCAGCCACCGCGCGCCGCCGCCGAATCCACGACTGGCTGATTCCATTACCGTGGTAGCCAATCTCAATGAGCAATTGCGCAACTGGCGCGGCGCGCCGTACCGCTATGGCGGCATGACGCCACGCGGCGTCGACTGCTCGGGCTTTGTGGTACGCACGTTCCGTGACAAATTCGCCATGCAGCTGCCGCGGGAAACTCGCGAGCAGGCGGAAATCGGCACCCGTATTGATAAAAGCGATCTGTTGCCCGGCGACCTGGTGTTTTTCAAAACCGGCTCCGGCGAAAGCGGCCTGCACGTCGGTATCTATGATACCGACAATCAATTTATTCACGCCTCCACCAGTCAGGGCGTAACCCGCTCGTCGCTGGACAACGTCTACTGGAATAAGAAATTCTGGCAGGCGAGGCGCATTTAACCCGCATCTGGCGAGAAAAGGGAGCGAGAGCTCCCTTTTTTAATTGCCATAACCCTGCAGTTCGCCCGTGTTAATCCCCTGTTGAAGGCACTACACTGGCGGCAGGAGGAACCATGACCCTGTCTTTTACTACTCACTGGCGCGATCGGCTGCCGGGTTTTTACACTTCACTGGCGCCCACGCCGCTGGATAACGCGCGTCTCATCTGGCGCAACACCGCTCTGGCGCAAACGCTGGGCGTCCCGGAGACGTTATTTAATCCGCAACATGGGGCGGGCGTCTGGGGAGGCGAAGCGGTGCTGCCAGGGATGTCGCCGCTGGCGCAGGTCTATAGCGGCCATCAATTTGGCGCCTGGGCCGGTCAGCTTGGCGACGGGCGCGGCATTTTGCTTGGCGAGCAGCAGTTGCCGGATGGTCAACGTTTTGACTGGCATCTTAAAGGCGCCGGTCTGACGCCCTATTCGCGAATGGGCGATGGCCGGGCGGTACTGCGCTCGACTATCCGCGAAAGCCTTGCCAGCGAAGCAATGCATGCGCTGGGGATCCCAACCACCCGCGCGCTGGCGATGGTGACCAGCGACACGCCGGTTTACCGCGAACGCGAAGAACGCGGCACCATGCTGATGCGCATCGCCGAAAGCCACGTCCGCTTCGGCCATTTCGAACATTTTTACTATCGTCGCGAAGCGGAAAAAGTGCAGCAGCTGGCAGATTATGTGATTGAACACCACTGGCCGCAGCTGCAGCAGGAGGCGGATAAGTATATTCTTTGGTTCCGTGACGTTGTCACGCGTACCGCGGAAATGATCGCCAGCTGGCAGACTGTTGGCTTTGCCCACGGGGTGATGAATACCGATAATATGTCGATTCTTGGCCTGACCATGGATTATGGTCCGTATGGCTTCCTCGATGATTTCCAGCCCGGTTTTATCTGTAACCACTCTGATTACCAGGGGCGCTACAGCTTTGATAACCAACCGGCGGTAGGGTTGTGGAACCTGCAGCGTCTGGCCCAGTCGCTCTCGCCGTTCATCAGCGCCGACGCGCTGAACGCGGCGCTGGATGACTATCAGCCTGCCTTGTTGACCACCTACGGCCGCCGTATGCGCGACAAACTCGGCTTCTATACTCAGCAAACCGGTGATAACACTCTGCTTGATGGACTGTTCAGTCTGATGGAACGTGAAGGGAGTGACTACACTCGTACCTTCCGGATGCTGAGCCAAAGCGAGCAGCACAGCGCGGCATCGCCGCTGCGCGATGAGTTTATCGACCGCGCGGCCTTTGATAGCTGGTTTGCCGACTACCGGGCGCGGCTGCGCGATGAACAGATCGACGATAGCGAACGCCAGTTGCGGATGCAGGGCGTCAACCCGGCGGTGGTGCTACGCAACTGGCTGGCGCAGCGGGCGATAGAAAAAGCCGAAGATGGCGACATGGGCGAGCTGGAACGTCTGCATGAAGCCCTTGCGCAGCCGTTTGCCGATCGTACAGATGATTATGCCAGCCGCCCGCCTGACTGGGGTAAACATCTGGAAGTGAGCTGCTCCAGCTAACCGTAAAGCCTCGCCATCGCGCGGGGTTTTATTTGGTCAAAATTAGCTTACCGGCGTGGGTCTGGCGCAACAGATAGCGCTGGCCGTCATGTTCGATCACCACGCGACCTTCCGCACCCAACAGCGTCCGGCTGCTGATTTGGCGATCGCTGGCAAGGGGATAGGGAGCATTGTCTTTCGTTTTCTCAGCTGTGGCAGTGTTGTCCATACGCGTCATAGCACCAAAATAAAAATAAAAGCAACAATGATAATCATTATCAGTAATGTTAATTTTCACGGCAAGCCTTTTTTGTTGTTGCTTACCATTTCAGGTAGTTATTGCGCAGAGGATGAACGGCGAGCGGTGAAATCCCGCCGCGAGCGCGGCGGGGGGAGGGATTACAACCGTGTAGCGGTGGCTGCAGCCAGTTCAGCGAGCATTTTTTCGCTATCTTCCCAGCTCAGGCACGGGTCGGTAATCGACTGGCCCCAGATCAGCGGCTGACCGGGGATCACTTTTTGCGTCCCTTCGGCGAGGAAGCTCTCCGCCATGATCCCGGCAATGGCGGTGGATCCATCGCGGATCTGCTGGCAGATATTGGCGCACACTTCCAGCTGACGGCGATGCTGCTTCTGACAATTGCCGTGGCTGAAGTCGACGACCAGTTGCTCAGGGAGATCGAATTCCCGTAGCGCTTCACCGGCGGCGGCGATATCCGTTGCATGATAATTCGGCCGTTTACCGCCGCGCATAATGATATGGCCGTACGGGTTACCGCTGGTCTGGTAGATGGTCATCTGGCCCTGTTTATCCGGCGACAGGAACATATGGCTGGCGCGCGAGGCGCGTATCGCGTCGACCGCGATACGGGTGTTGCCGTCGGTTCCGTTTTTAAAACCAACCGGGCAGGAGAGCGCCGAGGCCATCTCGCGGTGGATTTGGCTTTCGGTGGTGCGCGCGCCGATGGCGCCCCAGCTAATCAGATCGGCGATAAACTGCCCGGTCACCATATCCAGGAATTCGGTGGCGGTTGGGATACCCAGCTCGTTGATCTGCAGCAGCAGACGACGCGCCAGTTCGATACCGTGATTGACCCGGTAGCTGCCGTTGAGATCGGGGTCGGAAATAAGACCTTTCCAGCCCACGACGGTGCGCGGTTTTTCGAAATAGGTGCGCATGACAATTTCCAGCTGCGGCTGGTAACGTTCGCGCATGCCCTGCAGGCGGCGCCCATATTCCAGCGCCGCTTCAGGGTCGTGAATGGAGCAGGGGCCGATAATTACCAGCAGGCGGCGGTCTTCGCCGTTGAGGATTTTTTCAATCCGCCGGCGGGAGGCGGAGACGTGGGCGGCAACCTCGGCCGTCACGGGATGGCGCTGCGCCAGTTCCGCGGGCGTTACCAGGCTTTCAATGCGCGCGGTACGCAATTCGTCTGTTTTATTCATTGGGGTCTCAAAAATCTGTTTCTTCCGCGGCGAAAATGCCGGGAAGTGATGCGCATCACGATAAACCAATCCCTGCTTATTGCAAGAGCAGGGCATGATCCTGTATAGGCCACGAGCGATAGCATAAACAAATTTTCAATAATGTACTAGTGTGTTAGTACATTCTGCGATTCAGCCCCATGATATCCATGATTTTGGTGGCAATTTCCTCTACCGAATAGTTGGTACTGTTGAGGCAGGGGATTTTGTTTTTGCGGTACAACGCTTCGACTTCGGTCACTTCCATGCGGCACTGGCGCAACGAGGCGTAGCGGCTATTTTCCCGGCGCTCTTCGCGGATTGCCGCCAGTCGCTCCGGGTTAATCGTCAGGCCGAACATCTTGTGCTGCAGCGGCTTTAACGAGGCCGGGAGAACCAGATTGTCCATATCGTCGGCGATAAAAGGGTAGTTAGCGGCGCGAATACCGTATTGCATGGCCAGATACAGGCTGGTCGGCGTTTTGCCGCAGCGCGAAACGCCGAGCAGGATCACCTGCGCCTGATCGAGATTGCGCAGCGAGATGCCATCATCGTGGGCAAGCGTGTAATCGATGGCGGCGATACGCGCATCGTATTTAATCAGGTTACCGGGATTCAGGCCGTGGGTGCGGTGAGCCACCGGCGTGGGATCCAGATGTAACTCTTGTTGCAGCGGGGCTACCAGCGCCTGCACGATATCCTGACAAAACCCCTCGCTTTGCAAAATAATGTCGCGAATTTCGGGGATAACGATGGAATAGAAGACCAGCGGCCGGATGCCGGTTTGTTGAAAAATGGCATCGATTTGCTCTTTAACCGCCCGGGCGCGACTGACGTTTTCGACGAACGGCAGGGTTACGCTACTGATAGCCACCGGGAATTGCGACATTACCGCATGGCCTAAAACTTCCGCCGTAATAGCGGTACCGTCAGAAATATAAAATACGTGGCGATCTACAGCACTGTCCATTTTGACCATCCGGTATAATTATCTAAAAGCAGAGTAAATTTAAGCACAGAGCTTTAACCTTTGTCTCACTTAAAAAAATGAAACGCTATTTTTGTTTTTAATGAAATGGCAGGTCCAGTTTCTGATTTTGCCCATTATTTGTATCAAATATCAATAGATTTCATTTTAATCATAGAGTTAGACAATTCTGGAAAACAATCCGAAAAACAGAAAATTAATTTGCTTGAACGATTCACCGTTTTTTTCAGCGGCATAAATATGTCAGGATGAATACCGTAGTCGATCGTGTGTTTTCTATAATTTGTATTAAATCACAAAAGGATTGTCTCGATGTCCAACAATGGCTCGTCACCGCTGGTGCTTTGGTATAACCAACTCGGCATGAATGATGTAGACAGAGTTGGGGGCAAAAATGCCTCCCTTGGTGAAATGATTACTAACCTGTCCGGTATGGGTGTCTCCGTACCAAACGGGTTCGCCACCACCGCTGATGCTTTCGATCAGTTCCTGGACCAAAGCGGTGTTAACCAGCGCATTTATGCACTGCTGGATGAAACCGACATTGACGACGTTTCCGCATTAGCGAAAGCGGGCGCGCAGATCCGTCAGTGGATCATCGACACCCCCTTCCAGAGCGAACTGGAAAACGCGATTCGCGAAGCTTATGACCTGCTGTCCGCCGATGACGCCGAGGCCTCGTTTGCCGTGCGCTCTTCCGCGACGGCGGAAGATATGCCGGATGCTTCCTTCGCCGGTCAGCAAGAGACATTCCTCAACGTGCAGGGCTTTGACGCCGTGCTCGTTGCCGTGAAGCACGTATTCGCTTCACTGTTTAACGATCGCGCGATCTCCTATCGCGTGCATCAGGGTTACGATCACCGCGGCGTGGCGCTATCTGCCGGGGTGCAGAGGATGGTGCGCTCCGACCTGGCCTCCTCCGGCGTGATGTTCTCCATCGATACCGAGTCCGGTTTCGACCAGGTGGTGTTTATCACCTCGGCGTGGGGGCTCGGCGAGATGGTGGTGCAGGGCGCGGTGAACCCCGACGAATTTTACGTCCATAAACCGACCCTGGCGGCTAATCGCCCGGCTATCGTGCGCCGTACCATGGGGTCGAAAAAAATTCGCATGGTATACGCGCCGACTCAGGAACACGGCAAGCAGGTGCGCATCGAAGATGTGCCGCAGGCGCAGCGCGATGTTTTCTCGTTAACCAACGAGGAAGTGGAAGAGCTGGCGAAGCAGGCGGTGCAGATCGAGAAGCACTACGGTCGTCCGATGGATATCGAGTGGGCGAAAGATGGCCATACCGGTAAGCTGTTTATCGTCCAGGCGCGCCCGGAAACCGTCCGTTCGCGCGGTCAGGTGATGGAGCGTTATACGCTGCATGCCCAGGGGCAGATCATTGCCGAAGGGCGAGCCATCGGCCACCGTATCGGCGCCGGCCCGGTCAAGGTTATCCACGATATCAGTGAGATGAACCGTATCGAACCTGGCGACGTGCTGGTCACCGACATGACCGACCCGGATTGGGAACCGATCATGAAGAAAGCCTCGGCGATCGTCACCAACCGCGGCGGGCGTACCTGCCACGCGGCGATTATCGCCCGTGAGCTGGGCATCCCGGCGGTGGTCGGCTGCGGCGATGCGACCGATCGCATCCAGGAAAACCAGAACGTCACCGTTTCCTGCGCTGAAGGCGACACCGGCTACGTCTACGCGGAGCTACTGGACTTCAGCGTGAAGAGCTCAAGCGTTGGCGAGATGCCGAATCTGCCGCTGAAGGTGATGATGAACGTCGGCAACCCGGATCGCGCCTTTGACTTCGCCTGCCTGCCGAATGAAGGCGTGGGCCTGGCGCGTCTGGAATTCATCATCAACCGCATGATTGGCGTTCACCCGCGCGCGCTGCTGGAATTTGACGACCAGGAGCCGGGCCTGCAGAACGAAATCCGCGAGCTGATGAAAGGCTACGACTCACCGAGAGAGTTCTACGTTGGCCGCCTGACCGAAGGGATCGCTACCCTTGGCGCCGCCTTCTACCCGAAACGGGTGATCGTGCGTTTGTCCGACTTCAAATCTAACGAGTATGCCAACCTGGTGGGCGGCGAGCGTTACGAGCCGGAAGAAGAGAACCCGATGCTCGGATTCCGCGGCGCCGGACGCTACGTTTCAGAAAGCTTCCGCGATTGCTTCGCGCTGGAGTGTGAAGCGATGAAACGCGTGCGTAACGACATGGGCCTGACCAACGTGGAAGTGATGGTGCCATTCGTACGTACCGTGGCGCAGGCGAAAGCGGTGGTTGAAGAGCTGGAACGTCAGGGACTGAAGCGCGGCGAGAACGGGCTGAAGATCATCATGATGTGCGAAATCCCGTCGAACGCGCTGCTGGCGGAGCAGTTCCTCGAGTACTTCGATGGCTTCTCGATTGGCTCGAACGACATGACGCAGCTGGCGCTGGGCCTCGATCGCGACTCCGGCGTCGTGTCTGAGCTGTTTGATGAACGCAACGACGCAGTGAAAGCGCTGCTGTCGATGGCCATCCGCGCGGCGAAAAAACAGGGCAAATACGTGGGCATCTGCGGCCAGGGGCCGTCCGACCACGAAGACTTTGCCGCCTGGCTGATGGAAGAGGGGATCGATAGCCTGTCCCTGAACCCGGATACCGTGGTGCAAACCTGGTTAGGTCTGGCTGAACTGAATAAATAAGTTCAACGCGGATAGCCCAATCCCTGGCAGAGATGCCGGGGATTTTTTTTGCCTTCAGCAACGTTTCGCGATGGTTGGTTTTGACGTAAAAAAAAGCCCATCGTGGGAGATGGGCAAAGACTACACACAGCAATTCGTTGTTTCACTCAGGGGATTTCCATGCTTATAAATCAATATCTTGATCTATAACCGTGGGCTAATAGTAGGCATCAGGGCTGTTGGCGTCGATCGGATTCTTCTCAATAGTTAAATCAGTGTGAAGAATATGAGAGGTAAATATCGAGCTGGAACATGAATATGCCGGAAGTGGCGGGGGATTGATAAATTTAGCTTAAGTTTAAGGCGGGTTTCCCCGCCTTTCGGTTACTTTTCGCTTTTGTTATGGCTGGCATTAAGCTCGGCGAGCTCCGCCAGAACCAGATCCGGGTCCAGCGGCGGTGGCGGCACTTCCTGCACCCAGGCGTCGTAAAGACGCCAGGAGACGGCCAGCAGCACCGGACCGATAAACAGGCCAATCATCCCGAAGGCGATCAGGCCGCCGATAACGCCGGAGAGGATCAGAATCATCGGCAGGTCGGCGCCCATGCGAATCAATACCGGGCGAATCACGTTATCCATCGTACCCACCACGCAGCTCCACACCAGCAGCACCGTGCCCCAGGTCGTATCGCCGGTCCAGTATAGCCAGATAATTGAAGGGACCAGCACGATAAGCGGCCCCAGCTGTACCAGACAGGTGAAAATCATCACCACGGTCAACAGCGCGGCGTAAGGCACGCCGCTTATCGCCAGCCCGATACCGCCGAGCACCGCCTGAGCCAGCGCGGTGACAACCACGCCCAGCGCTACGGCGCGTACCGCCTGTCCGGCGAGGACCACCGCAGCATCGCCACGCTTTGAGGCCAGACGGGTCGCGAAGTAGCGGAAACCATAGGCGACGCGCTCGCCGCGCCAGTAAAGCAGGGCGCTGAACAACAGCATCAGTCCGCAGTAAACCAGAAGTTTACCAATGTGCGCCGCCTGGCCGACAAACCAGGTGGTGGTGGCGCCAATATAAGGGCGAACCTTAGCCATAATCGCCGCGCCGCCCATCTCCAGCAGGCTATGCCAGGCGGAATAGAGTTTATCGCCGATCAGCGGAATCGAGTTCAGCCAGGCGAAATCCGGCAGCGTTACCTGGCCGGTGCTGACGATTTTGATCAGCGGGGCGCTATTATCGACCAGGCTATTCACCAGTAAGGCGATAGGAATAACGAACAGTAAAAACAGCAGCAGCGTCATCACCAGCACCGCCAGCGAGCGCTTGCCAAACAGCAGCTTTTGCAGACGCAGCAGCACCGGCCAGGTGGCGATGACCACGGTACCGGCCCAGGCAAAAGAGAGAATAAATGGTTGCACAACCCACAGGCAGGAAATAATTATCAGGGACAAAAACAGCACCGACAGCAGAATTTGCGGTATGTCCCGGGGCTGATGTTGGTTAATCATAGAGAAAATTTACCTTTCCAGTCGCGTCTCAATGCTGACGCAGCGTAATTCCATGTACAGATAATAATATCAATAATTTCGCGCGCCTGATTTTGCCCGTAAATCTCGTGGGCGGATATGAAAAAAATGTGATAAAAAGTTGAGTGCGCCACGCAAACGTTTAATTGCGCATTATTACATCTTCTAAACACAACATATTCAGGCAGGGTCAAGCGTCATGATCCCACAGATTTCTCAAGCGCCGGGCGTCGTTCAGCTGGTGCTGAATTTTTTGCAGGTACTGGAGCAACAAGGTTTCACCGGCGATACCGCCACCAGCTATGCCGACCGGCTCACCATGGCGACCGATAACAGCGTCTATCAGCTGTTGCCGGACGCCATTCTGTTTCCCCGTTCCACCGCAGACGTCGCTTTACTGGCGCGGCTGGCGGCGGAGCCACGCTTTAAATCGCTGATTTTTACCCCACGCGGCGGTGGTACCGGCACCAATGGTCAAGCGCTGAACGCGGGGATTATCGTCGATATGTCGCGCTATATGAACCGTATTATCGAAATCAACCCCGAAGAGGGATGGGTGCGGGTCGAAGCCGGGGTAATCAAAGACCAGCTTAACCAGTTTCTTAAGCCCTACGGCTATTTCTTTGCCCCTGAACTGTCGACCAGTAACCGCGCGACGCTCGGCGGTATGATCAATACCGATGCCTCCGGACAGGGGTCATTGGTCTACGGTAAAACCTCCGATCATGTGCTTGGGGTGCGATCGGTTCTCATGGGCGGCGATATCCTTGATACCTTACCCATTCCCGCCGCGCTGGCGGAAACGCTGGGGCGCGAGCAGTCAGCGATTGGCCGCATCTACCGTACCGTCTATCAGCGCTGCAAAGCGCAGCGTCAGCTGATCATCGATAAATTCCCAAAACTGAACCGCTTCCTGACCGGCTACGATCTGCGTCACGTGTTCAATGATGAGATGAGCGAGTTCGACCTGACGCGCATTCTGACCGGCTCCGAAGGCACGCTGGCATTTATCACCGAAGCGCGGCTCGATATTACGCGTCTGCCGAAGGTACGCCGGTTGGTCAACGTCAAGTATGACTCTTTTGATTCGGCGCTGCGTAACGCCCCCTTCATGGTTGAAGCAAAGGCGCTGTCGGTGGAGACCGTCGATTCGAAGGTCCTTAATCTGGCGCGCGAAGATATCGTCTGGCACTCGGTGAGCGAACTGATCGCCGATGTGCCGGAAAAAGAGATGCTGGGGCTCAATATTGTTGAGTTTGCCGGTGATGATGCTGAATTAATAGACGGCCAGGTAACCACCCTGTGTCAGCGTCTTGATGAGCTGATGGCGCAGGGCGCCGCCGGGGTGATTGGCTGGCAGGTCTGTCATGAACTCGATGGCGTCGAGCGCATCTATGCCATGCGTAAAAAGGCGGTAGGTCTACTGGGCAATGCTAAAGGCGCCGCTAAACCGATTCCTTTTGCAGAAGATACCTGCGTGCCACCGGAGCATCTGGCGGATTACATCACCGAGTTTCGTGCTTTACTCGACGGACATGGTCTGAGCTACGGCATGTTTGGACACGTCGACGCCGGCGTGCTGCACGTTCGTCCGGCGTTGGACATGTGCGATCCGCAGCAGGAGGTGCTGATGAAGCAGATCTCCGACGAGGTGGTGGCGTTGACGGCCAAATATGGCGGTCTGCTGTGGGGCGAACACGGTAAAGGTTTCCGCGCCGAGTACAGTCCGGCCTTCTTTGGCGAGGAGTTATATAGCGAACTGCGTAAAGTGAAAGCCGCTTTTGATCCGGATAACCGATTGAATCCGGGGAAAATTTGCCCGCCCGAAGGCGTTGACGCGCCGATGATGAAAGTCGATGCGGTGAAACGCGGCACCTACGATCGCCAAATTCCCATCGCCGTGCGTAGCGCCTGGCGCGGCGCGATGGAGTGTAACGGCAACGGTCTGTGCTTTAACTTCGATGTAAAAAGCCCGATGTGTCCGTCAATGAAGGTCAGCAATCAGCGCATCCATTCGCCGAAAGGCCGCGCGACGCTGGTGCGCGAATGGTTACGCCTGCTGGCCGACCGCGGGATAGACCCGAACAAACTGGAGCAAGAACTCCCGGAGAAAGGTGTAAGCCTGCGCGCCCTGATCGAGCGTACCCGCAACAGCTGGCATGCGCGTAAAGGCGAATATGATTTCTCACATGAAGTGAAAGAGGCCATGTCCGGCTGTCTGGCCTGTAAGGCCTGTTCAACCCAGTGTCCGATTAAGATTGACGTGCCGGAATTCCGTTCCCGCTTCCTGCAGCTTTATCACAGCCGCTACCTGCGTCCGGTACGCGACCATCTGGTTGCGACGGTCGAGTCCTACGCGCCGCTGATGGCCCAGGCGCCAAAAACATTCAACTTCTTTATCAATCAGCCGTGGATGCGCAAGCTGTCGGAAAAACATATCGGTATGGTCGATCTACCGTTGCTCTCCGTGCCGTCGCTCAAGCAGCAGCTGGCAGGCCATCGTTCCGCCAATACCACGCTTGAGGATCTGGAGGCGATGAGCGTCGAACAGCGTGCGAAGAAGGTGCTGGTGGTACAGGATCCGTTTACCAGCTATTACGAAGCGCAGGTGGTGGCTGACTTTGTCCGCCTGATTGAAAAAATTGGCTATCAGCCGGTGCTGTTGCCGTTCTCGCCGAACGGTAAAGCGCAGCATATCAAGGGGTTCCTGACGCGCTTTGCGCGTACCGCGCAGAAAACCGCTGATTTTCTCAACCGCGTAGCGCGGCTGGATATACCGATGGTTGGCGTCGACCCCGCGCTGGTGCTCTGCTATCGCGATGAATATAACCAGACGCTGGGCGAGAAACGCGGCGATTTTCGCGTGATGCTGGCGCATGAGTGGCTGACCCAGGCGATAGCGCCATCGGCCGGCCAGGACAATAGCGGCGAACCCTGGTATCTGTTTGGCCACTGTACGGAAGTGACGGCGCTACCGGCCGCGCCCAAACAGTGGGCGGAAATATTTGCCCGTTTTGGGGCGAAAATGGAGTACATCAGTACGGGTTGCTGCGGTATGGCCGGTACCTATGGTCATGAAGTGAAAAACCATGCCAACTCGCTGGCGATTTACGCGCTTTCCTGGCAGCAGGCGATGGCGCGTTTACCGCGCAGCCGCTGTCTGGCTACCGGTTATTCCTGCCGCAGTCAGGTGAAGCGTATCGAAGGCAGCGGAGTGCGTCACCCGCTGCAGGCTCTGCTGGAGATTATCGGATGATTTGGAAACGTCAGGCTTCGCTAGCGCAGCTTAACGCGATGGGCGAGGGGAACATGGTTGGCCTGCTGGATATTCACTTTGTGGCCATCAGCGATAACGCCATTGAAGCGACGATGCCGGTGGATCACCGCACACATCAGCCATTTGGCCTGCTCCACGGCGGCGCATCGGTGGTTCTTGCTGAAACGCTGGGTTCGGTCGCGGGCTATCTGTGTACCGAAGGGGAACAGAAAGTGGTCGGCCTGGAAGTGAATGCCAACCATATTCGTTCGGTACGCAGCGGGCGGGTGCGTGGGGTTTGTACCGCGCTACATGTGGGGTCGCGCCATCAGGTGTGGCAAATCGATATCTCCGATGAGCAGGGGCGTTTGTGCTGCTCATCACGACTGACCACCGCCGTGGTGTAGCGGTCGGCAGAATAATTTAAGGGGATGCACTTGCATCCCCTTCTTGTTTATTGCGTTTCGTCCTTAATGACCTCGCTGACACCGTTTTTCTGTACCGAGGCGATGCCCTTTTTGGCCGCATCTTTCGATGAGTACATCTCACTGGTGGCGATGGTCTCATGGTTGTCCGCCTTCAGCAGAAAATACCACGGCTGTGGGACGCTCTTATCAGACTTTTTCAGTACGTAATACCCCATTCTTCACCCCTTTCGTTATTAACGAGCACTGAATAATCTGTAGACCAGGGCTAGCGAAACGGCAAGCAATCATCTAATAAATATATATTTGTTAAATCATTCGTTGTAATTATGCTACTATTTTAATTACGAAATACTTTCACGGTAACAAAGAGGATGGAGTTAACCATGGGTATCATTTCCTGGATCATTTTTGGTCTGATCGCTGGTATTTTGGCTAAGTGGATTATGCCGGGCAAAGACGGCGGTGGGTTTATTGTCACCGTGATCCTCGGTATTATCGGTGCGGTAGTCGGTGGCTGGATCAGTACGTTATTCGGCTTTGGCAAGGTTGACGGTTTTAACTTCGGCAGCTTTGTTGTGGCGGTGATTGGCGCAATCGTTGTGCTGTTTATCTACCGTAAAGTGAAGAGTTAATACGCCGAGCGCATATTCACTCTGAAACAGTAAACCGCCGTTCACCACGGCGGTTTTTTTATGCCCGCGACAGACGCTCGTAAACAAAAAAAAGCCCGCTGGATACCCGCGGGCGAACCCTTTTTGGCAAATTTTTTCGGCTGCCTCCTGACAAAGGGCGTAAACTCCGTTTTGCAGGATGGTAAGGCGCAGCCTGACTCCTTCCCGGCTGGAGAAGCAGCGAGGTAATTTTATGTTTAATTCCGGGGTTACATAAGCTGACAAAAACAGTAGGGGGAGGGTTACTCCAGCAACACGCTCATCACCAGCAGCACTACCATGCACATCGACATAATACTGATATCAATCATCCTGTACGACACTCGCTCCCGTAAACCATAATCCGACTTTGCATCGGTAAACATTTACAAACGACGCGAATTGTACATGAGTAAACGCTGCCTAAACCAACCCTGTTTTTAAGAATTAACCGATCGCATCACAAAATTGAATCGTTCTATTCGTCGCCAGCTGCGCCGATTGGCGCTTTGGCGAAAATCTGTAGCCGGGCTTCGGAATTGTAAAATGGAATCAGCAGAAAAGCTAAACCCGCGCCACCGGTTGCATACTGCACTGCCAGATCGGCGCTGTGGGTGATAAATATTTGATGTCCCCCCCAACTACAACCCACGCTCATATCCGGAGTACAGTTTTTCCATTTGCTAAGTAACTCGCCACTTTTCGTCAGATATAAATACTTCGTGTCCGAACCCGATGGCGGCGTCGCGGATTCGGCTAACAAGGCGAACGTTTGAGTACTTACTACTTTCCCTTGCTCGTCTAACGATGAAGCCTGCAGCGTGGCGGTGGGGAAATTGAAACGTAATTCAATGGCTGCGGCATTTTTATCACTGACGTAAAAAACCTGCGTTAAATTATCCGCACCCCAATATTTTCCGCCGCTGGGTTGCAGCGGTTTGATCTTAAATCGATATACGTTCTGCGTGCGTATATCCTGGCGCTGGGAGTACTCGGCATTGTATTGCGCGCTTTGCGGCGCGTTAACCGAGCAGCCGGTAAGTAACCCCATTAATAGTAGTGCTGTAAATTTGCGCATCCTTTTCCCCGGCGATCGTTCATCTACTGGTGCCGGTTGATTATGCCCGTTATGACAAACGATAAAAAACACAGAACGCTACCAAAGCAGGTAGGTTTTTGCGCTCTGCACAATCTGCCACACCGCTAAAATAAGCTGTGCCATGCTTGTTATCGGATGCTGGAATAGAGAGAAAGAGATGACGATTACGCTATGCAAAGCTTGTGGTACCTCATATGAATTTAGCGAAAACCCTCCGCAACATTGCCCGATATGCGAAGACGAACGGCAATTTGTTCCGGTGGGCGGCCAGCAGTGGATTGCATTAAATAAGCTCACCGCATCGCACAGCAATAAGTGGCAACAGCATAACAGCGCGCTTTTTAGCATTCGCACTATTCCTGGCTTTGCCATTAATCAGCGGGCATTTCTGCTGCGTACGCCGCAGGGCAATATTCTATGGGACTGCATCGCCAACCTCGACGAGGCGACAAAAACGCTGGTTTCCGCGCTGGGTGGGCTGAAAGCCATCGCTATCTCACATCCGCATTACTACAGTTGTATGCAGGATTGGGCGGCGGAGTTCAAGGCGCCAATCTATTTGCATGGGGATGACCGCCAGTGGGTCATGCGAGACAGCCCGTGGATTACCTTTTGGGAGGGCGATAGCCTGCAACTGACGGCCGATGCCAGTCTGATTCGCCTGGGTGGGCATTTTGCTGGTGGCTGCGTCCTGCACTGGGCGCAGGGCGACGGCCTCCTATTATCCGGCGATATTGTCCAGGTGGCGCCCGGAGCAAACGCCGTTTCTTTCATGTGGAGCTATCCCAATATGCTACCGCTGCCGGCATCAACGGTCACGGATATCATTCATCGGCTGGCGGACGTGAAATTCAGCCAAATCTACGGCGCGTTTGAGGGGCGGGAGATTCTGAATAACGCCGGGGAGATCGTCCGTCGCAGCGGGGAAAAGTATGTTGCTTGTTTGCGAAAGTAAGATGGGAGTTCGACAACGCCAGCTGCTATCCGTTGTCTCAGGTATTTCAATCCGTAAACGTCAGCCTGATTGAATTTTCAGTCGCAGCAATATAGGCGCTTTTATCGGTGCCTTGCAAAGACCAGCGGGTGCCGAATACCGGATCTTTTTCCTGGCGATAACCTAAAGCGCGTAGGTATTCAGACAAGATGTTTTCGTCCGTATCCCTGGCGTATTCAATCTCGTCTATCTGGGGGGAGGCGCCATCAGCAGCCCTGAAGTGAATCGGCGTGCTGTCATTGATGAGGGGGGCATGTTTAACTTCGCTCGGTGCAATCAGATAGAAGGTGAGCCAGTCCGCGCGCGAGTAATCGGCGCTAGCCGCCATGGCAATCGACGCGGTTTTATATATCCCGCACAACACGACAGCCAAAACCGCGAGCGAACTAAATTTGGTGACCTTCGTCATTAGAGTTCCTTTATGAACGACCTGCTTATCCTGTGATTTTCTGCGGTAGATTAACCCCCTTCATATCCCCAACACTGACGAAAAGTGCCATTTCCGGTCTCTATCGCATAAATCGGTATTTTCGATACATCTTTTCCATTGCCGCTTCGCCTGTGCTCTTATTCTCAATAACTTATTATTTATCAATCTATTAAATATAAGAATTGCTTCCTGATAACCCCTTCACCAGGGTCTATGCTTATAGAAAAGCGCAGAAACGGGCGAAATGGCCGAATACCCCTGCTCCGGCAGGGTTGAAGTGATAATCATTATCACTAACATGAGGGTATGGCCCGATGGCGGCACTCGATGAGGTAGAGCGATGGAACTACAAACAAACACCTTTAATCCTGACGATTTCAACTGGCAGGGGCTAACGATGACCCCCGCTGCGGCGGCCCATATTCGCGATCTGATGCACAAACAGCCGGACAAACAGGGACTGCGCCTGGGGATTAAAACCAGCGGCTGCGCCGGTTTTGGCTACGTGCTGGAAATGATTGCCGAGCCGGCGGACGACGATCTGCTGTTTGAACGCGACGGTGCCAAGCTGTTTGCGCCGCTGCAGGCGATGCCGTTCATTGACGGTACCGAACTGGATTATGTTCGCGAAGGCTTAAATGAAATATTCAAGTTTCATAACCCGAAAGCGCAGCACGAATGCGGCTGCGGCGAAAGCTTCGGGGTTCAGGCGGAGTAACTATGTCTCGAAATACTGAAGCAACTGACGATGTCAAAAGCTGGACCGGCGGCCCGCTCAACTATAAAGAAGGCTTTTTTACCCAGCTACAAACCGATGAGCTGGCCAAAGGCATTAATGAAGAGGTGGTACGCGCGATTTCCGCTCGTCGTAATGAACCGGAGTGGATGCTCGAATTTCGTCTCAACGCCTTTAAGGCCTGGCAGGAGATGGAGGAGCCGCACTGGCTGAAAGCGCACTACGATAAGCTTAATTATCAGGATTACAGCTACTACTCGGCGCCATCCTGCGGCAACTGCGACGAGACCTGCGCCTCGGAGCCCGGCGCGGTGCAACAGACCGGGGCAAACACCTTCCTGACAAATGAAGTCGAGGAAGCTTTTAACCTGCTCGGGGTACCGGTACGCGAAGGCAAAGAAGTGGCGGTGGACGCCATTTTCGACTCGGTATCGGTGGCAACCACCTATCGTGAGAAGCTGGCGGAGCAGGGGATCATCTTCTGCTCCTTTGGCGAAGCGATTCACGATCATCCGGAACTGGTGAAAAAGTATCTCGGTACCGTAGTGCCGGGCAACGACAACTTCTTCGCTGCGCTGAACGCCGCGGTCGCTTCCGATGGCACCTTTATCTACGTGCCGAAAGGCGTGCGCTGTCCGATGGAGCTGTCGACCTATTTCCGCATCAACGCCGAGAAAACCGGCCAGTTTGAACGTACGATTCTGGTCGCCGACGAGGGTAGCTACGTGAGCTATATCGAAGGCTGCTCGGCGCCGGTCCGCGACAGCTACCAGCTGCATGCGGCGGTGGTTGAAGTCATCATTCATAAAGATGCGGAAGTGAAGTACTCCACCGTGCAGAACTGGTTCCCCGGCGACAACAATACCGGCGGCATACTTAACTTCGTCACCAAGCGCGCGCTGTGCGAAGGCGAAAACAGCAAGATGTCGTGGACCCAGTCGGAAACCGGTTCGGCTATAACATGGAAATACCCGAGCTGCATTCTGCGCGGCGATAACTCGATCGGCGAATTCTTCTCGGTGGCGCTGACCAGCGGCCATCAGCAGGCGGATACCGGGACCAAAATGATTCATATCGGCAAGAACACCCGTTCGACCATCATCTCGAAAGGGATCTCCGCCGGCCACAGCCAGAATAGCTATCGCGGGCTGGTCAAAATTATGCCGACCGCGACGAACGCCCGGAACTTCACCCAGTGCGATTCGATGCTGATCGGCCCGGACTGCGGGGCGCATACCTTCCCGTACGTCGAATGCCGCAATAACAGCGCCCAGCTGGAACACGAAGCTACCACCTCGCGGATTGGTGAAGACCAGCTGTTTTACTGCCTGCAGCGGGGTATTAGCGAAGATGATGCGATCTCAATGATCGTCAATGGATTCTGTAAAGACGTGTTCTCAGAATTGCCGCTGGAGTTCGCCGTCGAAGCGCAAAAATTGCTGGCTATTAGCCTTGAACATAGCGTCGGCTGATAATTAAGGAAAAAAGATGTTAAGTATTAAAGATTTGCAAGTCGCCGTAGAAGACAAAGAGATCCTGCGCGGGCTGAACCTTGAGGTGCGCCCCGGCGAAGTCCACGCGATCATGGGCCCTAACGGCTCAGGGAAAAGTACGCTCTCGGCTACCCTCGCCGGACGGGAGGATTACGAAGTCACCGGCGGTAGCGTCGAGTTTAAGGGCAAAGACCTGCTCGAACTCGCCCCGGAGGATCGCGCCGGGGAGGGCATTTTTATGGCTTTTCAGTATCCGGTGGAAATCCCAGGCGTCAGTAATCAGTTTTTCCTGCAAACCGCGCTCAACGCCGTACGCGCCTATCGCGGCCTGGAGGCGCTGGATCGTTTCGATTTCCAGGATTTAATGGAAGAGAAGATCAAACTGCTGAAGATGCCGGAAGATCTGCTAACTCGTTCGGTGAACGTTGGTTTCTCCGGCGGCGAGAAAAAACGCAACGATATTCTGCAAATGGCGGTGCTTGAGCCTGAGCTGTGTATCCTCGATGAATCGGATTCCGGGCTGGATATTGATGCCCTGAAGATTGTCTCGGAGGGGGTTAACTCACTGCGTGACGGCAAACGCGCCTTTATTATCGTCACCCACTATCAGCGTATCCTTGATTACATCAAACCGGATTATGTCCACGTGCTGTATCAGGGGCGAATCGTCAAGTCGGGCGATTTCACTCTGGTTAAACAACTGGAGGAGCAGGGCTATGGCTGGCTTACCGAACAGCAGTAACGCGCTGCAGCAGTGGCATCATCTGTTTGAAGCACAGGGCGAAGAACGCACGCCGCAGGCCAATCAGCATTTGCAACAGCTGTTGCGCCTGGGGTTGCCGACGCGCAAACATGAAAACTGGAAATACACACCGCTGGACGCGCTGCTAAGCGGCACGTTTGTTGCGACGCCGGCTACACTCAGCGTGGCGCAGCGCGACGCGCTGGCGCTCAACCTCGACGCCTGGCGGATGGTGTTTGTTGATGGCCGCTTCAGCCCGGCGCTCAGCGACGATCTCACCGCTAGCGGTTTTGACGTTAGCGTTGATAACCAGCGCCAGCATCTGCCGGATGCGGTACAGCCGGAAGTGTTTCTTCATCTCACCGAAAGTCTGGCGCAGACGGTAACCCGCATCGATGTGAAGCGCAATCAGCGCCCGGAGAAACCGCTGCTGCTGATGCATATTACCAGCGGACTGGCCGGCGACGAGCTTAATACCGCTCACTATCGCCATCATCTGGCGCTGGAGAGCGGGGCGCAGGCGACCATCATCGAACACTATATTAGCCTTGATGAGCAGCGGCATTTCACCGGCGGACGCCTGACGATGTCTGTCGCCGACAACGCCCATCTGCAGCATATCAAGCTGGCGTTTGAAAATGGGCAAAGCTACCACTTCGCCCATAACGATCTGCTGCTTGGCCGCGATGCTTCGGCATTCAGCAGCAGCTTCCTGCTGGGCGGCGCGGTGTTACGACACCATACCAGTACCCGTCTGGCCGGTGAAAACAGCAATCTGCGCATTAACTCGCTGGCGATGCCGGTGAAAAACGAGGTCTGCGACAGCCGTACCTGGCTCGATCACCGCGTTGGCTACTGCAACAGCCGTCAACTACACAAAACCATCGTCAGCGATAAGGGGCGGGCGGTATTTAATGGCCTGATTAACGTCGCGAAACACGCGCTGAAAACCGATGGTCAGATGACCAATAACAATCTGTTGTTGGGAAGGCTGGCGGAAGTCGATACCAAACCGCAGCTGGAAATTTACGCGGACGACGTCAAATGCAGCCACGGCGCCACCGTCGGTCGTATCGATGACGAACAGCTGTTCTATCTGCGCTCGCGCGGCATCGAACAACAGGCGGCGCAGCAGATGATCCTTTACGCCTTCGCCGCCGAACTTACTGAAGCCATTAGCGATGACGCGCTGAAACAACAGGTGTTGGCGCGCATTGGCAAGCGCCTGCCGGGAGGGGATGCATGACATTTTCAGTAGAACGCCTGCGCGCCGATTTCCCGGTGTTGAGCCGAGAGGTTAACGGCCAACCATTGGTTTATCTCGATAGCGCCGCCAGCGCGCAGAAACCGGAAGCGGTGATTAACGCCGAAGCCGAGTTTTATCGCCATGGTTACGCTGCCGTCCATCGTGGTATCCATACCCTGAGCGCCGAAGCGACGGCGCGGATGGAGCAGGTACGCCAGCAGGCGGCCGCTTTTCTTAATGCCCGCTCGCCGGAAGAGCTGGTGTTCGTACGAGGTACCACCGAAGGCATCAATCTGGTAGCCAATAGCTGGGGCGGGGCTAACGTCGGGGCCGGCGATAATATTATCGTCAGCGAAATGGAACACCACGCCAATATCGTGCCGTGGCAGATGCTCTGTGCCCGCGTCGGCGCCGAGCTAAGAGTGATCCCGCTCAACCAGGACGGTACCCTACAACTCGATGTTATTTCCGGTCTATTTGACGACCGCACCCGGCTGCTGGCGATAACCCAGGTGTCGAACGTACTGGGGACAGAAAACCCGCTATCGGCGCTGATCCCGCTGGCGCATCAGCATGGCGCGAAGGTGCTGGTGGATGGCGCGCAGGCGGTGATGCATCACCCGGTGGATGTGCAGGCGCTGGATTGCGATTTTTACGTTTTCTCGGCGCATAAGCTGTACGGGCCGACCGGTATCGGCGTGCTGTACGCCAAAGAATCGTTGTTACAGGAGATGCCGCCGTGGGAAGGCGGCGGGTCGATGATTGCCACCGTCAGCCTGAGGGAGGGCACCACCTGGGCGAAAGCGCCGTGGCGCTTTGAAGCCGGCACGCCGAATACCGGTGGAATTATTGGCCTCGGCGCCGCGTTGGACTACGTCAGCGAGATTGGGCTTGAGCAGATCGGCGAATATGAGCAGACGCTGATGCGCTATGCCTTGCAGGAGCTGAAAAAGGTGCCGGATTTAACGCTTTACGGCCCGCAACATCGTTTGGGCGTCATCGCTTTCAACCTCGGGAAACATCATGCCTACGATGTCGGCAGTTTTCTCGATAACTACGGTATCGCGGTGCGTACCGGACACCATTGCGCGATGCCGCTGATGGCGTTCTATCAGGTTCCGGCGATGTGCCGGGCGTCGCTGGCGATGTACAATACGATGGAAGAGGTGGATCGGCTGGTGGCCGGGCTGCAGCGGATCCACAAATTACTGGGTTAAAGGACGCGACTATGGCGGCATTACCAGACAAAGACAAATTGCTGCGCAACTTTTCTCGCTGCGCTAACTGGGAAGAGAAGTATCTCTACATCATTGAACTCGGCCAGCGCCTGGCGCCGCTCAGCGCGGAAGAACACATCGCGCAGAATATTATTCAGGGCTGCCAAAGCCAGGTGTGGATCGTGATGGAGCAGGAGCCATCCGGCGTGATTACCCTACGCGGCGATAGCGATGCGGCCATCGTCAAAGGGCTGATTGCGGTAGTATTCATCCTTTATGACCGCATGACCGCGCAGGATATTAGCGAATTCGATGTACGCCCGTGGTTTGAAAAAATGGCGTTGACCCAACATCTTACCCCCTCCCGCTCGCAGGGCCTTGAAGCGATGATCCGCGCAATTCGCGCGAAAGCCGCAAATCTTAGCTAGAATAAACAGGTAGATTTCATTCTGTTACGTGCGACGAAGGCGAACGCTTTCGTCGCCGCGCAGATCCTGGCGTTTTATCAGCGAAAGAAGGAATCTCAGTATGAAACGCGCGTCTCTCATCGCAATGACCCTTCTCGCAGCTCTGAGCGCGCAGCACGGCGCCTGGGCTGTCGATTATCCGCTTCCCCCAGCCAACAGCCGTTTGATTGGCCAAAACCAATACTGGACGGTACAGGAAGGGGATCGCAACCTGCAGGCTATCGCCCGCCATTTCGACACGGCGGCGATGCTGATTCTTGAAGCCAACGATACGATTGCGCCGGTGCAGCCGAAGCCGGGCACACGGGTCTTAATCCCATCGCAGATGCTGCTGCCGGATGTCCCGCGTGAAGGCATTGTCGTCAACCTGGCCGAGCTGCGGCTGTACTATTTCCCGCCGGGGCAAAATCAGGTGCAGGTTTATCCGCTCGGCATTGGCCAGTTGGGGCTGGAAACGCCGGAGATGACCACCCGTGTCGGGCAGAAAATCCCTAACCCGACCTGGACGCCGACTGCCGGTATTCGCGCGCGCTCGCTGGAGAAGGGCATTAAGCTGCCGCCGGTGATCCCCGCCGGGCCCAATAACCCATTAGGCCGCTACGCGCTGCGACTGGCCTACGGTAACGGCGAGTATCTTATCCACGGCACTAATGCGCCTGATAGCGTCGGGCTACGGGTGAGTTCCGGCTGTATGCGAATGAACGCTGACGACATCAAGGCGCTGTTCAGCCAGGTGCGCGCCGGCACGCCGGTACGGATTATCAATCAGCCGGTGAAGTTCGCAGTAGAACCCGATGGTAAACGCTATGTAGAGGTCCACAGGCCGCTTTCGCAAACTGAAGGGGAAAATACCCGGACAATCTCTTACACGCTTCCTGCCGCGTTTCACGCCTTTTCTGACGATAAAGCGGTGGATGACCTGCAGCTGAAAAAAGCGCTGTCGCGAAGAGCGGGCTATCCGGTGGTGGTTTCTGAAGGGGCGGGCAGCGCGACGACCGAGCTGTCAGCGCAGAATAGCCAGCAGAATGACACTAAACTGACGCAGTAGGGGAAAACAACAGGCAAAAAAAATGGCGCACAATGTGCGCCATTTTTATTACCAGAACTCTTACTTACGGTAAGAGTGAGCCTGGTTGTCCAGACGCTGGTTAGCGCGAGCTGCGTCGTCTTTAGCAGCCTGAACGTCAGAACGCATTGCGTTCACGTCGTTGCTCAGCTGGTCAACTTTAGCGTTCAGAGTCTGAACGTCAGAAGACAGCTGATCGATTTTAGCATTGCTGGAGCAACCAGCCAGCAGAGTAGAACCCAGGATTACCGCGCCCAGTACCAGTTTAGTACGATTCATTATTAATACCCTCTAGATTGAGTTAATCTCCATGTAGCGTTACAAGTATTACACAAACTTTTTTGGGATGAGAATATTTTTTTTATCCGAATGCACTTATTTTTGATCGTTCGCTCAAAGAAGCATCGAATTCGTAGATCTAGTTTAAAAAGCGCTGTGAAAACAGAAGGCTTCCATCGGATTCATCTTAGATAATCTCTTATTAAATAGTAAAATCCGATTTGCATTTTTATTAAGAACAGCTAGTGAATGAATAAAAAAAAGCGCCCCGACTGGAGCGCTTTAAAAAAAGATAAAATAACCTGTAAATTATTACAGCACGTGCACGGAGGCTGTGTTAGTGGTGCCGCTTGGAACCAGCGCGCCGGAAACCATCACAACCACGTCGCCTTTACGCGCCAGGCCGCTCTGCAGCGCCAGCTCTTTACCCAGGTGGTAGAAATCATCAGTAGAGGCGATCTCTTTCACCAGCTGCGGTACTACGCCTTTGCTCAGGACTAACTGACGGGCGGTGGTTTCGTTGGTGGTCAACGCAAGGATAGTGGCGTCCGGGAAGTATTTACGCACGGCGCGTGCGGATTTACCGCCCTGGGTGGCGACGACAATCAGCGGCGCTTCCAGTTTCTCAGCGGTTTCAACTGCGCCGCGGCAAACCGCTTCGGTGATGCGCAGTTTACGGTTGTCGTTGTTGTAATCCAGACGGCTGGTCATCACGCGGTCGGTACGCTCGCAGATGGTCGCCATAATGGTAACGGCTTCCAGCGGGTATTTACCTTTCGCGGATTCGCCGGACAGCATAACGGCATCGGTGCCGTCGAGGATGGCGTTAGCGACGTCGCCTGCTTCAGCGCGGGTCGGACGCGGGTTTTTGATCATGGAATCCAGCATCTGGGTCGCGGTGATAACGACTTTGCGCGCGCGGATACATTTTTCGATGATCATCTTCTGCGCGAAGATAACTTCTTCTACCGGGATTTCAACGCCCATATCACCACGAGCAACCATGATGCCGTCGGATGCTTCGAGGATTTCGTCGAAGTTGTTCAGGCCTTCCTGGTTTTCGATTTTAGAGATGATCTGGATGTTTTCGCCGCCGTGCGCCTTCAGGTGCTCGCGGATTTCAACCACGTCAGAACGCTTACGGATAAAGGAAGCGGCTACGAAATCAACGCCTTGCTCACAACCGAAGATCAGGTCCTGCTTGTCTTTTTCAGCCAGCGCCGGCAGAGCGATAGAGACGCCCGGCAGGTTAACGCCTTTGTTCTCGCCGAGGTCGCCGTTGTTCAGCACTTTACAGATAACTTTGTTACCTTCGATCGCGGTCACTTCCATGCCGATCAGACCATCGTCGACCAGTACGGTGTTGCCGACGCTCAGGTCGGTGGTGAAGCCTTCGTAGGTCACCGCAACGATTTCATTGTTGCCGACCACGGACTTGTCAGTGGTAAAGGTAAAGGTCTGGCCCGCTTTCAGGGAGACGTCGTTACCGCCTTCCAGCTTGATGGTGCGGATTTCCGGCCCTTTGGTGTCCAGCAGGATTGCGGCTTTCTTACCGGTTTTGTTCATCACATTGCGCAGGTTCTGGATGCGCTGACCGTGTTCCGCATAGTCGCCGTGAGAGAAGTTCAGACGCATGACGTTCATGCCCGCGTCCAGCATTTTGGTCAACATCTCTTCGGATTCGGTTTTCGGACCGATGGTGCAAACAATTTTGGTCTTTTTCATGACAGTCTTAGTCTTTAAGTTGTGAAGGATATGGAAATCTCGCTCCGGGGGCGCACTGCCGCGGAGTCAAACCTGTGTTACGAAAGTTGCAATGCCACGCTCTAAGGATAGGTGACAACAAAAGAGCGTGCAGAAGAATGTGTGCTGGCGGTTCAGCCCATGAAAAGTGGCAATGTTTTGTACGTTTTTTTGTGCAGTCCAATGCGCTGAAACCATTCAAGAAAGAATCGAGGCGCATTATACGCTGCCGAAACGAAAAAGGAAAATAAAAACGGCGTTTCATTTTTAGTGTGATTAATGTAACAAAATTCACACGATTCGCTCGCGAAGCTGCAACACACTTTTGCCGCAGCGGATCAGATTAAACGGCGTTTTATGATATTTACAAACCTATTAAAGGCAGTAAAACGCTTCATTGAGTGGAAAAAAATAGCGCAGTTTGCTTTATTATAAAATCGTATCAATAATGAATTGATTGATAATGATAATTTACGAGTCTTAATAATGGGAAATAAAGCGAAAGACGACGAACTCTATCAGGAAATGTGCCGCGTAGTGGGTAAGGTGGTATTGGAAATGCGCGATCTTGGTCAGGAGCCGAAACATATTGTTATTGCCGGTGTCGTACGCACCGCGCTGGCAAATAGCAAAATTGAACGTTCAGCGCTCACCCGCGAGGCGATGGAAAGGGTGATTCACGCGTTGTCGGGGCACTAAACCCCGCGCCCCGACATAAGTAATGCTTAAGAGATAACGAACCGAATCACCGCTTTTACCGCAATCTCGCAGTGGTGTGAAACCATTGCTTCATCGTCGATTTCAGGCAGCGGATCGTCGAGATACAGGCTGCTAAAAGTATAAAAATTCGATACCTGATAGAAGCTAAAACTACTGATCAGCCGATGCACGTCGCGCGCCTGCAGACCGGCCTGGAAAATCCCCTGTTGCTGGCCGCGTTGCAGAATATCTTCGATAATCGACAGCGCGGTACGGTTCAGCGGTTTCAGCTCCCCGGAACCCTTCAACCACTTGCCGCGCTGCATGTTTTCCATACAGATAACTCGCATGTAGTCGGCGTGAGTGGCGTGATAGCGCACGCTCCATTTCACCAATTGCACCAGCGCCTCGACCGGCGGCAGGTGCTCCAGCCCCAGCTGTTGTTCCGTTTCACGGATCCGCGCATACACATGTTGCAGTACCGCCTGGTACAGCTGCTCTTTGCTCTTGAAGTAGTAGACCACCATGCGCTTGGTGGTTTGCGCCTCGATGGCGATCTGCTCCATACGCGCGCCGGGGAGGCCATATTCGGCAAACACGGTGATGGCGGCGGCAAAGATGCGCTCTTTCAGGGATTGTGCTTCATCATGAGCAACGAGGGACATAACGACTCCTTTTTCTATGGAGACAAAAAATACACATAATGATCACAATTTAGCAACCAAATCTGGCGCATGTGAACCAAATGATACATAGTCAGTGCTCATGTCGAATGATGACCCGAGGACTCTTATGTTGCGTTCCATCGCTACCGTCTCGATATCCGGAACTTTACCCGAAAAGCTGCACGCTATCGCCGCGGCCGGTTATCAGGGCGTTGAAATCTTTGAAAACGATCTGCTCTATTATACGGGCACGCCGCGCGATATTCGCAACCTTGCCGCTGAATTAGGGCTAAAAATCACCCTTTTTCAACCCTTTCGCGATTTCGAGGGCGCCAGCCGCGCGCAGTTTGCCGCTAACCTGCAGCGGGCGAAGCGGAAATTCGCCCTGATGCATGAACTGGGTTGCGATACCATGCTGCTCTGTAGCAACGTCCAGCCGGACTGTTCGGCCGATATCGAACTGCAGGTCGCCGACCTGCGCGCGCTGGCCGATCTCGCCGAGCAGGAGGGGGTTGTCATTGGCTACGAAGCGCTGGCGTGGGGTACTCACGTTAACCGCTGGCGTCAGGCATGGGAACGGGTGCAGCGGGTTAACAGCCCGGCGATGGGCATCGTTCTTGATAGTTTCCATATTCTGTCGCTCGGTGATGATCTACAAGGCCTTGCCGAGGTGCCGGTTGAGAAAATCACTTTCCTGCAGCTGGCCGACGCGCCGTTGATGAAGATGGATGTCCTCGAATGGAGCCGTCATTTCCGCTGCTTCCCTGGCCAGGGACAACTGCCGCTGGTGGATTTCGCCTGTGAACTGACCCGCTGCGGCTATCGCGGACCCTGGTCGCTGGAGATTTTCAATGACGGCTTTCGCGCCTCGCCCACGGGTGCCACGGCGAAAGATGGCTATCGTTCGTTGCTGTGGCTCGAAGAGCAGACCCGTCGGCAGCTTGCGGATAGCGATGCGGAGTTATTTTCGCCACCTGCGCTACCGCACTATGACGGCCTGGAGTTTATTGAATTCGCCGCCAGTCCGGCGGAGTCTGTCGCGCTTGGCCAGCGCCTGGCGCAGTTGGGTTTTAAGCTCCAGGGCAAGCATCGTTCCAAGCAGGTTGCGCTCTGGCGTAATGGCGAGGCGCGGGTGATTGTTAACGCGCAGCCGCACAGCTGGGCCGACCATTTTCATCAGCGCCACGGCATCTCGTTGTGCGCAATGGCGCTGCGGGTTAGCCACAGCGCACCGGTTGTGGAGCGCGCCCGCGCCTACGGTTATGCCACCTGGCAGGGGGATGCCGGTCCTAATGAGAGTTCGATCCCGGCGGTTTGCGCCCCGGATGGCAGCCTGATCTACCTGGTTGAAACCGGTGACGACATCTACGCCCGCGATTTTCATTTGCAGGCAGACGCGCCGCGCGACGACTACTGCGGTATTGACCATCTGGCGTTAGGCATGGAGGCCGATAGCCGCGACAACTGGATTATCTTTTTCCGTACGGTTTTCGGCTTCAGTCTCGAACACGAACAGACGTTGCCCGACCCATACGGCCTGGTGCGCAGCCTGGCGGTTCATAGCCCGCAGGGCGATATCCGTCTGGCGCTGAATATTTCGCAAAGTCGAGCCACGCAGATAGCGCGTTCGGTCGCCTGTTATCAGGGCGCCGGGCTACAGCACGCCGCTTTTGCCTGCCGCGATTTACCCGCAACGCTCGAAAATCTGCCGCAGGCCGCGCTGAACGCGCTACCGATCCCGGCGAATTACTATGAGGATCTGCTGGCGCGCTTCGGTGGAGAGTCGCAGGTAGAGACGCTGCAACGCCTGCAAATTCTCTACGACCGTGATACCCGCGGCGGCGAATTCCTCCACCTTTATACCCGTCCATTCGCGGCGGGGCGTTTCTTCTTCGAATTGACCGAACGGCGCGACGGTTACGCCCAGTACGGCGCGGTAAATGCCGCCGTCCGCCTTTCGGCGATGCAGTACAGTTAAACGTAGCAAATGGTTCACAACACAACATCGCAAACACAATAACAACATTCATCTGTACTCAAGACAGGAAACGACTATGAACTCTTATAGCCATAACCAGGCGACGGCGGCGGATACCGCGACCACCGCGCCTCGCTCCCGGCGGCGTATCGGGATCCTGGCGCTGCTGGCCGTCGGCACGATGATTAACTATCTCGACCGCACGGTGCTCGGTATCGCCGCGCCGAAACTGACCGCCGAGCTCGGCATTGATGCCGCCATCATGGGAATTGTCTTTTCGGCCTTTGCCTGGACCTACGCGCTGGCGCAAATCCCCGGCGGTATTTTCCTCGATCGTTTCGGCAATAAGGTGACCTATTTCCTCTCATTGGCGCTGTGGTCGCTGTTCACCTTATTTCACGGTATGGCGATTGGCTTGAAAACGCTGTTGCTGTGTCGCTTCGGGCTTGGCGTCAGTGAAGCGCCCTGTTTTCCGGTCAACAGCAGGGTAGTGAGTACCTGGTTTCCACAGCAGGAGCGCGCGAAGGCCACGGCGGTCTACACCGTCGGTGAATATCTCGGGCTGGCCTGTTTCTCGCCGCTGCTGTTCTGGATTATGGGCAGCTTCGGCTGGCGCGCGCTGTTTATCAGCGTCGGGGTTGTTGGCATCCTGTTCGCGCTGGTCTGGTGGCGTTGCTACCGCGAACCCCATCAGGACAGCCGCCTGAGCGACAGTGAACGCGAACATATTCTTCGCGGCGGCGGACTGGCTAGCGCGCAGCAGCAGCAAAACGCTTTTAGCTGGCCGCTGGTGCGCCAGCTGTTGGCAAAACGACAGGTGATTGGCGCCAGCGTCGGTCAATTCGCCGGTAATACCGTGCTGGTCTTCTTTCTGACCTGGTTTCCAACGTACCTGGCGACCGAGCGACACATGGCGTGGTTGAAAGTAGGCTTCTTCGCCATCTTGCCGTTTCTCGCCGCGGCGGGTGGCGTGCTGTTTGGCGGCTGGCTCTCCGACAAGCTGCTGAAAGCCACCGGTTCGGCCAATCTGGCGCGTAAGCTGCCTATCGTCGTCGGGCTGATGATGGCCAGCAGCATTATTTCCGCCAACTGGCTGCCGAGCGACCTGGCGGTGATCCTGATGATGTCATTTGCCTTCTTTGGCCAGGGTATGGTTGGCCTCGGCTGGACGCTAATCTCCGATATCGCGCCGCAGGGGATGGGCGGGATAACCGCCGGTATCTTTAATTTCTGCACCAATCTGGCGGGGATCCTCACGCCGCTGATTATCGGTTTTATCGTTGCCGCTTCCGGTAGTTTTTTCTACGCGCTGGTCTATATCGGCGGCGCGGCGCTGCTTGGCGTAGTGGCCTATCTGTTTATTCTTGGCGATGTCAAACGCATCGAACTTTCGCAGTAACAACAGGAGTAGGGCATGATCATTAGTGGTCATACGCGGCTGATAGCGCATCTTGGTTATCCGACCGCCAGTTTTAAAGCGCCGATGATTTATAACCCATGGCTGGCCCATTGCGAGGCGGACGTCAAAGTGGTGCCGATGGGGGTGAAGCCGGAGGATTACGCGGCGCTGGTGCCAGCGCTGTTTTCCATGACTAACATCGTCGGAGCGCTGGTCACCATGCCGCATAAAATGGCTACCTGCGGGCTGGTAGACCAACTGAGCCCGACGGCGGCAATCGCCGGCGCCTGCAATGCCATCCGCCGCGAAGACGACGGCAGCCTGCGCGGCGATATGTTCGATGGCGAAGGCTTTGTGCTGGGGATTAAGCGCAAGGGCTTTCAACCACAAGGGGCGAGGGCGCAGGTGTTCGGCTGCGGCGGCGTCGGCTCGGCGATTGCCGCATCGCTGGCGGCCGCAGGGGTTAGTACCTTGACGCTGTTCGATACCTCTTTATCCGCCGCCGAGGCGCTGGCGCAGCGGCTGCATCAGCACTATCCGCGTCTGGAGATCGTTCTGATGCAGCGCGATCCCGCCGCGCAGGATCTGGTGGTCAACGCCACGCCGCTGGGCATGAAAGCGGATGATCCGCTACCGCTGGACGTTTCGCGCCTGTCGCCGCGTACCTGGGTCGGCGAGGTGGTGATGAGCGTTGAATATACTCCGCTACTGCGGGCGGCGCAGGCGCTGGGGTGTCCGATTCAGCGCGGTACCGATATGCTGTTCGAAATGATTCCGGCCTATCTCGAGTTCTTCCAGCTGCCGGTGGCGACGCCGGAACAGCTGCGCGAACGGGCGGAAATTCGCTACTGAATCAACAAAAAAGGCGTTATCCTGGCGCTATATTTTCATCTTTATAGCGATTCGTGTGATGACCACTTCATTGACCCTGCTGGCGGCGGGAAGCCTGAAAAGCGCTTTCCTCCCGCTGCTGGCGCGATTTCAGCAGCTTAGCGGCATTCAGGTCGAGGCGCAGTTTGGCCCGGCCGGCCTGCTGCGCGAACGCATTGAAGGCGGCGAACGCTGCTCGCTGTTCGCCTGTGCGAATACCGAACACCCTCAGGCGCTGCTGCAAGCCGGGCTTGCGATAAAATGCTGTTCGTTTGCCGCTAACCGACTGATGCTGACCGTGCGCCGCACGCCTGATACCGATCGCGCTGACTGGCTGGCGTTACTGCACGATTCTCGGCTGCGGCTGGCGACCTCGACGCCGGGCTGCGATCCTTCCGGTGATTACACCTGGCAGCTTTTTGCCCGTCTTGAGGCCAGCTATCCGGGCCTCGGACGGACGTTGATGGCCCGGGCGCAGCAGCTGGTCGGTGGTCGGGCGTCGCTCACTGTGCCGTCGGGCGCTACCGCAGGGGCATGGCTAATTGGCGAAGACTTTGCCGATCTGTTTATCGGCTACGCCCACTATGCGGTTCAGATGACGGAGAGCGCGCAGTTTCGCACGTTACTCATTCCCGAGCCGTGGAATATTCGCTGCGAATATCAGCTGGCAGAAATTGAGGAGAGCGCCGCCGCGCGGCAGTTACGGCGCTTTATCACCGCTGAGGAAGGGCAGAATTTTCTGCGCGCGGCAGGTTTTTTGGCCGTTAACGATGGATCGTAAACTGCGGCGCCAGTAACGGCACCGCGCTACCGGGATGATCGATTTTGTGGACCGGCAGCCCGTAGGCGCGCCGGAGGTTTGTCTCGCTGAGCACCGCGAACGACTCTCCCGCCAGCCATTCGCCGCCGGGCAACAGCAGCAGGGTATGGCTGGCGACCTGCAGGGCGTGAGTCGGATCATGGGTGGTGAACATCACGGTGCGCTTCTGCCGATGAGCAAGGTCGCTAATCAGCTGTAACACAATCTGTTGATTGGCCAGATCCAGCGCTGAGCAGGGTTCGTCTAACAGGATATTCTGACTCTCACTGACCAGCGCGCGGGCAATGAGCGCCAACTGCTGCTGTCCGCCGGACAGGGCGCGAAAAAGCCGATTGGCCAGCGCGGCGATCCCCAACTGCGCCAGCGCCTGTTGAACCTCCCGTTCATCTTCCGGCCCCGGCTGCGCGAACAGATCGACGTGGCGGGCGCGCCCCATCAGTACTACATCGCGTACCTGCCAGCCGAATGCCGGACGAAACGACTGCGGCACGATGGCGATGCCGCCTTCTACGCTAAACTTTCCGCCGAGCGGCGGCAGAACGCCGGTCAGGGTATCCAGTAGTGTACTTTTGCCGCGACCGTTGGCGCCCAGTATCGCCCAGATTTGCCCGTGACGGCACTGCATTGATAGTGGGGAGAAGAGCGGCTGACGATGGCCATAGCGCAGGGTGTCCAGTGATAATGAAATGTTCATTGGGCCACTCCGCGGCGTTGGGACCGAATGAGTAAAAGGGTAAACAGCGGCGCGCCGAGCAGGGCGGTAATAATGCCAATCGGAATCTCCGCCTGGGTTAAGGTGCGCGCCAGGTCGTCCACCACTACCATAAACGCGCCGCCGAGCCAGAATGCCGTTGGCAGCAGTCGGCGGTGATCGGCACCAACCAGCAGTCGCGCCAGATGCGGAATCACCAGCCCGACCCAGGCGATGCTGCCGCTGACCGCGACCTGGGCGGCGACCAGCACCGCGCTGCAAACCAACACTCCGCGGCGCAATGTGGTCACCGAAACGCCAAGACCGCGCGCATCTTTATCATCCAGCGCCAGCAGGTTGATACGCCAGCGCAGCTTTAGCAGGATAGCGGCGGCGGCGGCGACCGGCAGCGCCATGGACAGCACTTTATGCCAGTTAGCGGTGGCAAAGCTGCCGAGCAGCCAGAAAACGATATTCGGCAGGGTTTCTTCCGTGTCGGCAAGGTACTGCATCAGGCTGACCAGCGCGGCAAAGAAACCGCTGAGAATAATGCCGGAAAGGATCAGCGCTAGCGTGTTTTCATGCCCTTGCAGCCTGGCAATCAGATAAACCAGCGCCAGCGCGGCGAGGCCGAAGAAGAAGGTACACCCCATCATCGATATGATGTCAAAACCCAGCAGGATCGCCAGCGTGCCGCCGAAGGCGGAGCCGGAGGTCACGCCGATGATATGCGGGTCGACCAGCGGGTTGTGGAATACGCCTTGTAAAGTCGCGCCGCATAGCCCCAGCGAGCCGCCGGCCAGCAGCGCCATCGCTACCCTGGGAAGCCTGACTGACCAGACTATCTGCCCGGCGATGCCGCTATCGGGCGCGCCATGCGTAAGCTCATGAAAGACCTCATTCAGGCTGAGGTGGTACTGCCCCAGGCATAGCGAAGCGATAGCGATAAACAACGTCGCCGCCGTTAGCCCGCCGTGCAGCAGGGCCCAGTGAAGGTTACTGCGCATTCGGCGTCCATTTCACGCGGTAGAAGCGTTGATAGTAATCCTGCGCTTTCGCATCGACATCGACGTTCCGGTAGCGGGAAGGATAGAGCTTTTTCGCCATCCACAGTTCGCCTATCGCCAGCGCTTCCGGCATTGGGTAGCCCCAGGCCTTGGCGTATTCCGGCATCAGCCATACCCGGTGGTTTTTCACCGCGTCTATCGCTTGCCATTGCGGGTCGTTTTCAATCTGTTTGACCACCTGCGGATAGCGGTCCTGGACGAAGATCACCTCAGGGTTCCACTGCAGAACCTGTTCCAGCGAGACCTGACGGGCACCCTTAACCGTCGCGGCCGCAACGTTCAGCGCCCCGGCATGCTTCATCATCAGACCGGTATATTTGCCGGAGCCGTAAGTGTTGAGATCTGGATTGGCCATGTACACGCGCACCCGCTGGCTGTCAGGGATACCGGCGACCGGAGCGTTAGCTTCTGCCCGCGCCGCAAAGGTGTAATCAATCAGCGCTTCGGCCTGGTTTTGGCGTTCGACGACTTCGCCAATCAGGCGGATCCCCTGTTTAAGCCCGTCGTTATAGGCCTGCTCTTCATTGGCCATTGTCGGGTTCATTTTGTTTTTCTCGCCCGCCGCGTCCTGACGCAGGGATATCGCGACGACCGGAACCCCGGCGTTTTGGATCTGCTGGATCATCGCCTGCGGCGCGTAATTGGCGACGAACACCACCTGCGGATGCAGCGCCAGCAGGCTTTCGATATTGACCTGAGTTAAATCGCCCGGCGTCGGCAGATTTTCAATAGCGGGCATAAAGCGGACAAACTGCGGCCCGAGCTGTTTTTTCCAGCTGCTTAACACGCCGACGATATCGTCGCCGGCATTCAACTGGACCAGGAGATTTAGCGTCTGGTGCTGCAGGACGACCGCGCGGGTGATGTGGTCCGGCAGCGTAACCTGGCGGCCCAGTTGGTCGGTGACGGTGCGGTCGGCAAAGGCCTGGCTGGTGAACAGGCTGGCGCTGAACAACGTTAGCGCCAAAAGTAAACGGTGTGGTGACATGGATTAACCCGATTGGATAAGAATAAGCGATATATATTAAATTATATAGCGATACCGGGAACAAAGCATCCACATCTTGCGTATCGAGCGGCTTTGACCTACGGTAAATCCACCACCAATCCATTCATGCGCCGTTATGTCTTATCCATCCCGCTTATTAAGTGATATCCCCGGTATTCGTTACGCTTTTCTCGATGTGCACGAAACCGCCGCTTTTCCGTACAGCGAAATGGCGCCGGTTAAGCTGGTGCACGGCAATGTTGTTCATCATTATCAGGGGCCGCAGGCAGAGCGGCCGCATGCCGATGCTGTATTTACGGCTCTGCGTGGGCAAAAGGTCGGCGTCGTCACCGCCGACTGTTTACCGCTGTTAATGGCCTCGCGGGATGGGCGCTATGTTTGCAGCGTGCATGCCGGCTGGCGAGGAGCGGCCAGCGGCATTATCGAAAACAGCCTGGCGCTATTTCGCCAGCATCAGGTGGCGATAGAAGACGTTGTGGTGGTCTGCGGGCCGCATATTCACGCCTGCTGCTATGAGGTTTCGGCCGAGTTTTATCAGTTGCTGTTGACCATGCCGGCGGGCAAGCTGGCAAAACGGTACAATGACGAGCTGTTTCATCAGCGCCTCGCCCCGCCAGAAACCGGGCAAGCGCAGGCGACCGGGAACGATAATCTGTGGTTCGATCTCCGCGCGCTGGCGCAGCGGGTGCTGCAACAGGCCGGGGTGGCGGCGGAAAATACCGAATGGCTGGGAAGCTGTACCTACTGCACGCCGCAGGCGCTCGGCTCGTACCGTCGGCGCACCCATTTTCCGGCGGCGAAAACCTTCCAGTATTCATGGATTATGCGCGAATGAGATAAAATGATGTTTGCTGATGTGTAACATTGGCGCACGCTTGCTATCTCTACGGTCCTTCAAACAAGGAGGATCGTAAAATGAAAGCTAACTCAGTTGTACTGGCCCTGACCCCGCTGCTGGCCGCCAGCGCTTTTTCCGCCCATGCAGGACCGCAAGCCCAGGCGGTATGCGGTTACAGCCACACTCTTGGCGACGACGCGATTATGATGTTCGGTATGCCAAACCAGGCGATGTGGCATGATTTCTTCGGCAATACCCACACCGACGCGGTCTCAACTTATCAAACCCTGCGCGCGCAGCCGGAAACCACCTGTGATAACAAGGCCGATAGTTCTGCCTATTGGGCGCCGTCAATGAAGTTGCCGGATGGACAAATTGTCACTCCGGCTTATCAGAAAACCTATTACCAGGCGACCAAAGTCGAACAGTATCCGCTGCATCCTTTCCCGTCGGGGTTAGAGCTGCTGGCTGGCGACCACCACGGCACTGCGCCGAGCTCACGGATAACCTTCCTGTGCGCTAACGGTAAAGGCTATAGCAACAAGGCAGGTGAGGTTTGCGGCCTACGTAAAGCGGGCGACGCGGTGCAGTTTAATATCGGTATTCAGTTCCCCAACTGCTGGGATGGCGTCAACCTGAAGCCGAGCCACGGTCACAGCAACGCCGCCTATGATGTCAACGGTGCCTGCCCGGCCGACTATCCGGTAAAAATCCCGACGGTTAATATGAATATCGCCTACGTGCTGCCGCAGATTAAATCACTGGACACGGCGAAAATTGAGCTGTCGATGGACCCGGTTATGAAGGGCGATAAACGTGAAGAGAAGTGGGGCAGCATCTATACTGCCCATGCTGATTTCATGAACGGCTGGACGGTCGAGGGCGCGCACTTCATGACCGAACACTGTATGAATGAAGGCATGGATTGCGGGACCAACGTGCCTTATAGCTTCTCGCTGGCGGAAGAAAACGCGGTGGTCGAGAGCGCGCAGCCGAATGTTAACTTCGGGGCGCCTGGAGCGCTGCAGATTTCCGATAACTGGAAGAACGGTGGCCGTACCAGCAACCCGGAAACCCTGACCCTGGTGAAGTTTAAAATCCCGGTGCTGCCGAAAGATCAGGATGCGTCGCTGTTTAAATATCGCCTGCGTCTGTACGGCGGCAAAGTGGAAACTAACGGCGCGGATCAGATCTTCTTCTACCCGGCCAGTAATGACTGGAGCGCGGTGAGCGTGACCTGGAAGCATCGCCCGACCTGCAGCTACAACTCTGATGCTCAACTGTATCTCAATTCATCTCGTGAGTATCGGATGGTGGATATCGATAAAGCAGTGCGTAAGGCGCTGGCGGAAGGGAAAACCGAGATCTCCTGGTACATCGGCGGCGACCGTCAGGGCAACCACTATCAGTTTGACGCCGCAGCGGCGCAGAAGCAGCCGATCCTGATGCTGGTTGGCTTTAAAACCACCCCGGAAATTTAATTTCCAATAAAGGTAAGCTATTCCCGGTGGCCGTGTCGCCACCGGGTTTGTGACTTACAACACTTTAAAGCCGTGGGTACCATCGCGCGCTAACTGTTCCACCAGGCCATACTCCCAGTCGAGATAAGCCTGCATTGCCTCAGCGGAGTTATCGGTTCCTTCATAAGGCCGTCGATAGCGATCGCCGCGCGGCGTTGCCAGATGCGTCTCGCCCTGTTCCAGCGCCAGCCCGGCATCAATCCACGCCAGCGTCCCGCCGCTTAACAGTTGTACCTGCTTACCGGTCAATGCCGCGACTTCAGGCACGGCATAGCGGGCCAGCAGGCTGCTGCCGCAGGTGACAACGTAACGTTTTGCGGGAGGGATGAGCTCAAGCGCCTGACGCAGCTGTGAACGCGCCAGCCACCAGGCGCCGGGGATATGCCGTGCGACATAGTTAGCGCTGGTGGTGAAATCCAGTACCACGGTGCCGGGTTCGCGCAATTGTTCCGCTAACTGCGCTGGGGTTATCTCCTCAGCCTGCGGCGCCGGCGGTACGCTGGCGGGCGGAACGCCGCGTTCGCTCAATTGCTCCACGCGGACATCGCGTAAAACCGCCACTTCCCAGCCCATCTGCGCTAACCAGGACGCTGCTATCGGCGCGCGTATCTCATCATCGGAGACCAGCACAATCCGTGCTCCGCGTACGCTGGCATAATGATCGGTTTCCTGCACCAGCTGGCCGCCGGGCGCATTCACGCTGTGCGGCAGATGGCCTGCGGCATACTCCTCGGGGCTGCGAACATCAAACAGATAGGTGGTGCGGCTCGGCTGCTGTTGCCAGCGGGCTAAAGTCGGGGCATCAATGAAGGCCACGCCAGCGCGCTCGGCCAACTGCGTCACCGCAGCCACGCGCTGCGCTGAGGCGCGGAAATCGGCGTCGTAGCGACGCTGTTGGCCGTGCTCGAGTTCCAGTCCGGCTAAGGTCCAGCCGATGGTACCGTTGCGCAGTGCGTATACCGGATTGGCTAAGCCGGCATTGCGCAGCGATTGGGTACCGACAATGCTGCGGGTACGGCCGGCGCAGTTAACGATCACTGTCGTTTGCGCCGACGGCAGTAGGCCTTCGATGCGTAACGCCAGCTCCCCGCCGGGCACGCTGATGCTGCCGGGAATATTCATCGTTTGATACTCATCGAAACGCCGCGCGTCGACCACCACGACCGGCTGGGGACCCTCGATCAGCGCCTTCACTTCCTCGGCGCTCAACGAGGGCGTCTGGCGCTCGCTCTCTACCAGCTCGCCGAACGCTTTGCTCGGTGAGTTAACGTCCTGAAAGAGCTCGCCGCCACTGCGCTTCCAGCCCGTCAGTCCGCCAGCCAGTAGCGCGACATCCTGATAGCCCCAGCGTTGCAGCCGTTCAAGGGCCTGCTCCGCGAGACCTTCGCCGTTATCGTAGAGGGTAATCGGCGTCGTCAGGCGCGGCACGCGGCGAAAAATCTCCAGCTCCAGCTTGCTGAGCGGCAAATTAGCGGCAAACAGCGGATGGTTAGTGGCAAATACGGCCTCTTCGCGAACATCGATGAGCGCCACTTCTGCGCCATCGATTAGCGCCTGGCGTACCTCGGCTGGCTGGCGATAATTGTAGTCAGGCATATTCATTATCCTTTGAGAGATCCCAGATATTGGGCAAGTGACGGTTGGAGTAACCGGAGACGAAAGGTTTGGCGATCCCATCCGCGGTATAAACAGCACGCCGGACGCTGCCGATGTTAGCGCCGTAGACGTGAATACTGGTTGAGACGTGGTCAGCGAGCGCGTTACTCACCCGATGAATATCGCCATCGCGGGATGAGACTTTTTCCACCTTGCCGGGTGAAAGCCGTTCAGCAGGGCCAGTGGCGATCGGCAAACCGCGTTCGTCGAGTCGGTAGCGCTGGTTCTCCTCCGCGCCGCGCAACATACCGATGGCTCCCCAGACCCGATGGTCGTGGATCGGCGTCGATTGCCCCGGCCCCCAGACGAAGCTGACAATCGAAAAACGTTGGCCGGAATCGGCATGCAGCAAATACTGCTGATAGTGATGGGGATGCGGCAGGGTGTACTCTTCCGGCAACCAGTCGTCTTTTTGCACCAGCGAAGCCAGGCGCTCGGCGACGGCGTCGAGCAGGGTGGCCTCATCGGTAAACTGGCGATGCAGAGCATCAAGGTCTTGAATAAACTGGCGTAATTTTTCCACTCGCGGTGCAGTCATGGTGGTTTCCTGTTGTCGGGACTGGTCATTACGCTAGCAAAGACGTTAATATAATTAAAATGCAATTTCCGCATATATTAATATGCAAAAATCACATTAAGGATTATATGCGTATCGATGACATTGATGCCCTGCTGGCTACTGTGCAGTTTTCCTCTCTTAACCAGGCTGCGGAATATCTCGGCATTACCCAATCGGCCATTACCCGTCGGCTTCAGCGTCTGGAGCAAACCCTCAATGTGACGCTGCTGGAGCGCCAGACCCGGCCCCTGACGCTCACCGCCGCCGGGCATCGGGTGTATGAGCAGTGCCTGAGCATTAAGCGGGAAACCAAAAAGCTGTACGGTCTGCTTGACCCGGAGGCGGAACCGCAGGGCGTTCTGCGACTCGGCGTGCCGCAGAGCGTGGCGGAAATCGCCCTCCAGCCGGCGCTGAGCGCGCTACGCCAGCAGTTTCCGGCCCTGGAGCCGCAGGTGACCTGCGGCTGGAGCGGGCTGCTGCAAAAAAGGCTGGAGAGCGTCGAACTGGATGGCGTGTTGGCGATGGGACCACAACAGCAGCGCTTTGCTGACGGCTACAGCGGAAGGCTGCTGTGTCCGCTGGATATTGTGGTCATCGCGGCGAAAAGCTGGCGACTGCACGCCGGGGCGCTGCGCGACTGTGCGCAGCGAGGCTGGGTACTGAATCCCGACGGCTGCGGCCTGCGGGCCGGGCTAATCCGCGAACTGCAATCGCAGGGGCTGCGGCTTGCGCTGAACGTCGAGACCGCCGGCGCCCAGCTGCAAATCAGCCTGGTGGCGCAGGGACTGGGGCTTGGACTGGTGCCTCGCGCCGCGCTGGCCGCCAGCCCGTGGCGCGATGAAGTGGCCACGCTTGCGCTCGCGGATTTTCAGCCGCAAGTGCATCTGTGGCTGGTAAACGCGCAGAATCTGGCTAATCTGAGCCAGCCGCTGACTTTTTTTGCCGGAAAAATTGTGCAGCAACTTAACGCATCTGATTGAAAGATATCTATAAATTTTTAAATGCTTATTCTGCATATTAAGTTATGATAAAAATGCATTTCGATCATTAAGTGCCTGTGTATAGGGTAATGAAAACGCGCCGCCGCCGCGGCCCATTCATTACCTTGCTACCAGGAGTTCTGTATGAGCATTCAGTTTCTCGGCATGATCGGCCACCGCCTGTCGTCAGAAACCATCGCCCCGGTAGGGCCGATTTTTGACCGTGATTATATTGTGCGCTTCGCGCAAACACATGAAGCCGCGGGGTTTGACCGTCTGCTGGTGGGGCATTGGTCCGATCAACCCGACGGCTTTTTGGTGACTGCGCTGGCGGGGTTGTCGACGCAAAAGATAGCTTTCCTGCTGGCGCACCGCCCCGGTTTTGTCTCGCCAACTCTCGCCGCGCGTAAATTTGCCACTCTTGAACATCTGCTTGGCGGCCGGCTGGCGGTACATATTATCAGCGGCGGCAATGATGCCGAGCAGCGCCGTGACGGCGACTATCTCGACCACGACCAGCGCTATGCGCGCACCGACGCCTTCCTCGATACCATCCGCAAAGTCTGGACCGCCGAACAGCCGGTGGACATCGACAATGATTTTTATCAGGCGCAACAGGCGTGGTCGGCGATTCGCCCGCTGCAGAAACCGCATATTCCCCTCTATTTCGGTGGCTCGTCGGAGGCGGCAATTACGGTTGCCGGTAAACACGCTAACGTCTTCGCGCTATGGGGGGAGTCGCTGGCGCAGACTGCGGAAACTATCCAGCGGGTACGGGCCGAAGCGGCAAAACATCAGCGCGAGATCGGTTTCAGCGTGTCGTTCCGGCCGATTATCGCCGATAGCGAAGCGGAAGCCTGGGAGAAGGCCGAGCATATTCTGCATGTCGCCACCGAGCGGGCGGCGCAGAACGACGGGGGCTTTAAAGCCAAGCCCGATAGCGTTGGCGCGCAGCGTCTGCGGGCTACGGCGGCGCAGGGCAAGGTGGTGGATAAACGCCTGTGGACCGGCATCGCGCAGCTGGTGGGCGGCGGCCACAACTCCACCGCGCTGGTCGGCACGCCGGAACAGGTTGCCGATGCGCTGCTCGACTACTACGACCTCGGCGTACGTAACTTCCTGATCCGCGGATTCGACCCCCTGAACGATGCGCAGGAGTATGGCAAAGCGCTACTGCCGATTACCCGCGAAAAAGCCGCGCTGCGCGCCGTGGCGGAGCGTGCATCGTGAGTCATCGCCCAATCGCAGATTGGCCACGGCAGCTTGCCGAGATCCGCCAACTGATGGCGGAGGAGGCTGCCAGCCTTGATGCCAGCGGCGATTTTCCCCATCGCAATATTGACGTTCTGCGTCGACGCGGGTTTTTAAGCCTTGCCGTACCGCAGCAGTACGGCGGACCTGGTGCCAGTTTAGCCGAGCTGCAACAGGCTATCGCCGCCATCGCCTGGGGCGAACCGGCAACCGCGCTGATTGTCTGCATGCAGTATCTGCATCATCTGCGGCTGGCGGAAAATACGCACTGGGCAGAGCCGCTACGCCAGCGCGTATTTGATGATGCGCTCACAAACGGTGGGTTGATCAATAGCCTGCGCGTCGAACCGGATCTGGGCTCTCCGGCGCGCGGCGGCCTGCCGCAAACGATAGCCAGCCGTAACAGTCGGGGCTGGCTGATTAACGGCCACAAAATTTATACCACCGGTATCGAAGGATTGAGCTGGCTGGCGCTGTGGGCGCGCAGCGACGACAACCCGCCGCTGGTCGGTAGCTGGCTGGTTCCTGCCGACAGCGAGGGCATCAGCGTAGTGAAAAGCTGGGATCACCTCGGCATGCGGGCCACCGGCAGTCACCAGGTGGTGCTGAAAAACGTGCAGGTGTCCGCCGGGCACGCGGTAGACGTTTGGCCCACCGACGAGCCGCCCGCGCCGGACGCCGAACAATTTCGTCTGTTTGCCAACCGTCATACGGCGCTACTGGCGGCGATTTACGATAGCGTGGCCCGTGCGGCGCGCGACTGGCTTGTCGCGTGGCTCGGCGCGCGGGTCCCCGGCAATCTTGGGCAAGCGCTTTCCAGCCTGCCGCGGGTACAGGAAAAAGTGGGGCAGATCGAAGGGCTGCTGCTGGTTAACCGCGCGCTGCTGGAGAATGCCGCGAAGCTCGGCTTTTCCGTTATTGAGGCCAATCTGGCGAAAGTCACTGTCACCGACAACGCCATTCAGACGGTCAACCTGGCGCTTGAACTCACCGGCAATCATGGTTTAAGCCGGCAACATCCTCTGGAACGCCACTATCGCAACGTCCTGTGCGGGCGGGTACATACGCCGCAGAACGACAGCGCGTGGCTGGCGGCGGGTAAACACGCTTTTCAACAACAAGGATAATTCAAATGCGCATACCCCATTTTACCCGCATAGCCGGGGCGCTAATGCTATTGACGCTGAGCAGCTATGTTGCAGCTCAGGAAAGAATCACACTAAGAATTGCCGATCAAAAAGGCGGCATGCGGTCACAACTGGAGGCCGCTAACGCCTTGCAAAACCTCGCTTACGATATTAAATGGGCCGAGTTTCCTGCCGCCGCGCCGCTGGCTGAAGCGCTCAACGCTGGCGCGGTTGACGTGGGGATTATCGGCGATGCGCCGCTGTTGTTCGCGCTGGCGAACGGCGCGCCGGTAAAAGCGATTGCCGTCGATAAGAGCAACCCGGCGGGGACCGCTGTATTGGTACCTCCCGGCAGCGCTTTAAAAAGCGCGGCGGATTTAAAAGGTAAACGCATTGCCACAGGGAAAGGATCGATTGGCCATTTTGTGGCGCTGAAAGCGCTGGAGCAGGCGGGTGTTTCGCCGAAGGAAGTGCAGTGGGTATTCCTTGGCCCGGTGGATGCAAAAGTCGCGCTGCTTAACGGTTCGGTAGATGCCTGGGCGACCTGGGAGCCCTATACCACGCAACTGGTGAAAACCGCTGAAGGGCAGATTCTGGTGAGCGGCAAAGGGCTGCTGCCGGGTAATACCTTCCTGGCCGCCACCGATAATGCGCTGAAGGATCCGCAAAAGCGCGCGGCGCTTCAGGATTATCTTACCCGACTGGCCGGCGCCGAGCGTTGGGCTTACGCCAATCTCGATAGCTATGGCAAAACGTTGGGGGAGATCATTCGTTTCCCGGCGGATATCGCCCGCGCGCAGTTTGCCAACCGCCAGTCGCAGTGGCAGCGGCTGGACGCGCCGACGGTCGCCCAGCAGCAGTCGACGGCGGACTTTTATCTTGCCAACGGCCTCATTCGCGCAAAGCTCGATGTAACGCCGACATTTGATCACGGCTTTAACGTGCCGGTCACGCCGGTTCATGCGGAGGCGGCGCCATGATGACCACACGTTTTACCCGTCGTCGTTTCTTACAGTTTACCGGTGGCCTGGCGCTGGCCGGGGCGTCTGTGCCGCTATGGGCTCACGATATGGCGGAGATGGCGAGCGGTGATGAACATCCGGCGCTGCGTCTGGCGCAGCCTTACAAAATCAAGTTGGCGATTAACAAAAGCGCAGTGTGCCTGGCGCCGGTCGCCGTCGCTGAGCAGCAGAAGATTTTTAGTAAATATAACCTCGACGTTGAGTTTGTTAACTTTGGTAACTCGACGGATGTCCTGCTGGAAGCGATTGCCACCGGCAAGGCCGACGCCGGGGTAGGCATGGCGCTACGCTGGCTGAAGGCGCTGGAGCAGGGCTTTGACGTCAAACTTACCGCCGGAACGCACGGCGGTTGCCTGAATCTGCTGACGGCCAAAAACTCGCCTTTTGGCGCGCTGGAGAGTCTGAAAGGGCAAACCATTGGCGTTACCGATATGGCCGGGCCGGATAAAAACTTCTTCGCCATCTTGCTGAAACGCCACGGCATCGACCCGATAAGCGATGTGCAGTGGAAAGTCTATCCGGCAGACCTGCTCAGCGTGGCGTTGGATAAACGCGAAATCGCCGCCATTAGCGGCAGCGAGCCCTTTAGCTATCGTCTGCTGGAAACCGGGAAATATCAGCTAATCGCCAGCAATATGACCGGCGATTATGCCAATCTCAGCTGCTGCGTGCTGGGCGTCAGCGGTGCCCTTGCGCGCGATCATAAACCGGCGGCGGCCGCGCTTACCCAGGCGATTCTGGAAGCGCACAGCTATGCCGCCGCGCATCCGGAAAGCGTGGCGCAATCTTTTCTCACCCATGCGCTAAATACTAACGAAGCGGAGGTGAGCGGCATTCTTCACGGCCAGGGGCAGGGTCATCATGCGGTGGGCGAGGCTTTTGTTAAAGAGCTGACGCAGTATGCCGTGGATCTGCAGCGGGTACAGGTCATCAAACCGGGAACCGATCCTCATCAGTTTGCGGAGAGTATTTATGTCAACGTTTTCGCCTGACCGCGCGCTCGCCCGACCGGGGTTCGGCGCTCTGATCTGGACGGAGGGCGGGCTTGCCGCCGCGCTATGGCTGCTGGGCGGCCTGTTCACGCAGGCCTGGCCCGATGCCGGTCGACGCTGGCCGTTTAGCGAGGAGTGGGCGCTGGCGCAGTTCACTCTCGGCGGCGGACTGCTGTTACTGACGCTGAGTTACCGTTACTGGCGCCAGCGGGGCGCGCGTTTGCAGCGTGCCGGAAAATGGCTGGCGCTGCTGCCGGTGCTCTTCGCGCTATGGGAAGGGCTGACGGCCAAGACGGCGTTTTTGCCGGTGCCGTTTTTCGCTCCGCCGCAGGCGCTGATTGAAGTGCTGCACGATGACTGGCCGCGGCTGCTTGATAGCCTACTGCATTCGCTGGGGCTGCTCGGGCTCGGAGTGCTGCTTGGCACCAGTTGCGGGTTTATCAGCGGGCTGGCGATTGGCTGGTCTCAGCGTATTGGCTATTGGGTGCATCCAATTTTACGCCTGCTGGGGCCGGTACCTTCCACCGCGCTGCTGCCGCTGTGCCTGTTTATCTTTCCTTCCAGCTTCGGCGCCAGCGTGTTTTTGATTGCGCTCAGCACCTGGTTCCCGGTCACGGTATTGACCTGGTCCGGGGTCATCGGAATCGATAAAGCGTGGTATGACGTGGCGCGAACGCTGGGAGCCAGCCAGCGATTTCTGATCCTGCGCGTGGCGATCCCCGCCGCGCTGCCGAACGTGTTTGTCGGCTTGTTTATGGGGCTTGGCGCGTCGTTTTCGGTGCTGATTGTCGCCGAAATGGTCGGCGTCAAATTCGGGATCGGTTTTTATCTGCAGTGGGCGCAGGGCTGGGCGGCCTATCCGAATATGTACGCGGCGCTATTCGTGATGGCGTTGTTATGTTCCGGCCTGATTAGCGGGCTATTTATGATTCGCGATCGGCTGCTGAGCTGGCAGCGCGGAGGGATGCAATGGTAAGTGCCCAGACAATTTCGACCGGTGCGGCGGTGGCGGTACGTCATCTTCATCATGCTTTTACGTTGGGCAAACAGACGGTGCCGGTGCTGGACAATATCAGCCTGCAACTGCGGCCAGGGGAGAGTGTCGCCCTGCTTGGCCCCTCAGGCTGCGGTAAATCGACGCTTCTGCGCCTGCTGGCGGGGCTGGAGCCACAGCAAAGCGGGCATATTGAGATTGACGATGCGGCGATGGGCGGGCCGGGGCCGGAACGGATCCTGGTTTTCCAGGACCCGACGCTTTATCCGTGGCTGACGGTGCGGCAGAACGTGCTGCTGGGGCCGCAGGCGCAGGGGAAAAAGGGGCTGGCGCCGAAGGCCGACGCGCTGATTTCGCGCATCGGGCTGCAGTCGTTCAGCGAGGCGTGGCCGCGGCAGCTTTCCGGCGGGATGGCGCAGCGTGCGGCGCTGGCGCGCGCGTTGCTGAATGAACCGCGTTTACTGCTGCTTGATGAGCCGCTGGGTAAGCTGGATTCGCTCACTCGCATCAGCATGCAGCGCGAGCTGATTGCGCTGTGGCAGCAGCAGGGTTATACCAGCCTGCTGGTCACTCACGATATTGAAGAAGCGTTGCTGCTTTGCGAGAGAGTACTGGTGATGTCGCCGCGGCCGGGGCGCATTATCGCTGAATTTACGCTTCCTCTGGCGTTTCCCCGCCATCGCGACAATCCGCTGCTATTGCAGCATCGGCAGGATATTTTGCGTATCCTCGGCCAGGAAGAGGATTGGTAAGCCAAATGCGTTATCCGGTATTTCCCCGCAGCAGGGGTTGGGGAGAAGTAGCCCGGATAAGGCGCAGCGCGCCGCTATCCGGGGCAGGGCAAGGTTTAAAAATCCATTTTCACCGTAAACTGCACTTCACGCGGGTCGCCAATCTGGTTGCCGAGATTATTGGTGCCGATTGACGAGGTGTAATAGGTCTTATCGAACAGGTTCTTCACATTCATCTGTAGCGTTACCGGATACTGCAGCTTCATTTTATAGGCCGCGAAGACGTCGGCCACCGCATAGCCCTGCAAATAATAATCCGCGCCGTTGGTGCCGGAACGTTTGCTGACCGCGTGGCCGCCGCCGCCAACGGTCAGGGTGTTGCTGTTATAGACGTTATGAATGTCATAGGTCAGGAACAGCGAACCGGTATGTTTTGGCACGTTCGGTAGCGGTTTACCGGCATAATCGGGATCTTCCAGCACTTTGGCATCGGTATAGCCGTAGCTGGCGATGACGCTGAGGTTATCGGTGAGCGAGCCCGCCAGATCCACCTCCACACCGCGCGAGCGAACCTTACCCGCGGTCTTCGCCACCGTCTCGTCGCCAATACTTTCGGTATACAGCACGTTACGTTTATGAATATCAAATAACGCGATATTGGCGGTAATACCCTCTAAAAGGTCGAATTTTGCGCCGACTTCGTAAGAGGTGGACTCTTCCGGCGGCAGTTCGCCGATATAGCTGGCAATCGACGACTGCGGCATAAACGACTGGGCGACGTTAGCAAACAGCGACACGTTTGGCGTTACCTTGTAAACCAGCCCAGCCTTCGGCGTCCATTTCTCATCGCGGCTATCGGTATTGACGTTAAACGGACGGCCTTTACCGGCGTACTGGGTGTAATACTGGTAGCGTACGCCGGCCACGGCAATCCAGTTGTCGGTCAGATACAGGGCGTCCTGCAGATAGGTCGCATAGCTCTCCTGCTTGATGCGCTGATCGCTATCGGCAGCGGAAACGGTATTACAGGTATCGAGAGTGCCGTAAACCGGATGATAAATATTAAAGCCTTTCACGTTCTTACAACGCAGCATATCGGTACGCAGCAAATCGTAATTCTCATAGGCGACGCCGGTCAGCAGTTCATTATAAAAGCCGCCGATGACCACATTGCCTTGTAGATCGGCGCGGGTGGAATGCATCTTTTGCGTCGAGCCGTGCGTGCCGTCGACCCGGCGGGTCAGGTTGCCGGTCGCAGAATCATAGGCCATTACCCTGGCCTGGTTATCGTTGTAGTGATCCTGACTGTAACTGTAATCAAAGCGCGCGGTCCAGGCGCTGTTAAGTCGATACTCGGCATTCAGTTGGGCAATATCGGAATAACCATCGGTGATATTAAAGGCTTCATCGAAACGGGTTTTACGATCGACGTTGACCGCGTGGCCGGTATCGAGGTCGAAAATGGTGCCGCGGTCAAAGGGGGCGCTGTAATCGCGATGTGAATACGAAGCGGTAATGGTCGCGCTATCGCCAAACCAGCTCAGGGAAGGGGCGATAAAGCTGCTTTTGTTCTTGCCGAAATTGCGCCAGTAATCTTCATTTTGATATTCGCCGATCAGACGATAGGCCAGACGAGTCCCTTCTATCGGACCGGTCACGTCGAAGCTACCCGTGCCGCCGCCAAAACTGCTGGAGGTGGCGGAAACAGAACCGGAGAACTGGCGCTCGGGGCGTTTGGTGACCACGTTAATCAGCCCGCCGGGGTCGAGAATCCCATACAGCGTTGAGGCCGGGCCTTTCAGGACTTCAACCCGCTCGGTAGCGGCGTTAAAGCTGCGCGGTAGAACGGTACGCAGGCCGTTGGTCATGATAGAACCGTCGCGATTGGCGCCGAAGCCGCGGCGGGTAAAGGCATCCTGGGTACCGCCGAGGGTATTGGTCTGCACTACGTTGGCGACGTTATACAACGCTTCATCCAGCGAGGTAGCGTGCTGATCTTCCAGCACCCGGTCGCTGACGGTATTCACCACCTGCGGAATATCCAGCAGCGGCATTGAGGTCAATGTCGCCGTGGACGAACTCAGCGGCTGATAACCGCTGGTGGCGTTCTGCTGGCGGCCGTCAGCCACCACGGTAATAGTGTCCTCAACATCCTTTGTATTCTTTGCCGCGTTATTTTCTGCGGCCATTAATCCCGGTGAGGCTAAAAAAAGAAGCGAAAAAAGCGCGCGCCTTTGCAATGTCCTGCAGGCGACATGGGGTTGAGTCATTATCTGTTTCTCGTGAACGAATCTGCCTTTGCGGTCAGATAAAGCCAATAAAATCATTGCCCTGAAAATAAAACCTATCTGTTAAGCGTCTGAACGCGCCTTCAGATATGTAATTGAGAATCATTCAAACACGAAGAAATGTAGTAGTAAATGTTATGTAAGATAAAAAATCATCGCAGAAGAAAAGCGCGATTTCGCAGCCTGTCGTAGGCGGTAAGATGCTCTTATTTTATTGATTATAAATGCTATTCATAAAATTCATTTTGTCGCTTCGCGAGATGGTCAACGTGAAGGAAGCAACATGAAGCACAGTATTGACTACTACATTCATCCCCTTCATGATCAAAAGAGAATGAGATTTATTTTGATTTGACTGCAGAACGTCGAGGGCTGATGCCGGAACGCTGCGGCGCAGGAGCGAGTTATGCCACAGCGGGTAAACCCTGCAGAAAAGGGGATCGTCCTGGAATCCCTGTCGGCCGGATATGGCCAGACGCTTATCGTCGATGACATTAACCTGACGATCCCCAGCGGTAAAATGACGGTGCTTGCCGGGGCTAACGGCTCTGGCAAATCAACGCTGTTATCGACCATCGCCCGGATGCTAAAGCCGCTCGGCGGCTGCGTGCGTCTGGACGGAAAGGCCATCCACGACATGCCGACCAAAACGGTCTCCCGCCAGCTGGGGATCCTGCCGCAATCGCCGCTGACGCCGGAAGGGCTCACGGTATTCGAACTGGTATCGCGCGGGCGCTACCCGTGGCAGGGGTTGATGCGCCAGTGGTCTGAAGCCGATGAACAGGCGGTGGAAGAGGCGCTGCTATTAACCGGCACCGCCGAATTCGCCCATTTGGCGGTGGATAGCCTTTCCGGCGGCCAGCGTCAGCGCTGCTGGATAGCGATGGCGCTGGCCCAGCAGACGAAAACCATATTACTGGATGAGCCGACCACCTGGCTCGACCTGCGCTATCAGGTCGAAATTCTTGAACTTCTGCAAAGCCTGACCCGCGAACATGGCCGCACGGTAGTGACGGTGCTTCACGACCTGAACTTTGCGGTGAACTATGCCGACCTGCTGGTATTTCTCAAAAAGGGGCGGATAGCCGGGACCATTTCAGAACAGGAAATCTGCAGCCCCGAACTGATTAAAAACGTCTTTGATGTTGATGTGCAGATGTCAATCAATCCGCAAACCGGCAAACCTTTCTTTATGCCGTTTCGCGCACCCCAGGCCGTTGCCCGATGAGCGCCGCCGTGCTGTACGCCACGCGGCGTCGTACTCGTCCGCGGTTGGCCATGCTGCTATTAACCCTGATGCTAATCGCCGGTTCGCTGATTCATCTTGGTTTAGGCGCCCGATGGATCGCGCCGCAGACGGTCCTGCAGGCGCTGATCGAGTACGACCCGCGGAACTTCGGTCACCGTATTATTGTTGATTTACGTCTGGTTCGGCTGGCAGCGGCGCTGTTGACCGGCGCGGCGCTTGGCGTTGCCGGGGTGCTGCTGCAGACGGTGATCCGCAACCCGCTTGGCGAGCCGCATATCCTTGGGCTCAACGCCGGGGCCTCGTTGGCGGTGGTCGCGACCTCGGCGCTGGGCCTCTCTGTCGGCGATTTTCCGGCAGCTCGCCCGCTAACCGCCGCCTGTGGCGCGGCGCTACTTTTCGGCGGGGTAATGGCGCTGGCCTCTGCCGGGCGCGGCGGGGCGACGCCGCTGCGCATTACGCTATGCGGCGTGGCGATCTCGGCGTTTGCCTCGGCGGTGACGGCGGCGATATTAATTCTTGACGAACAAACGCTGCTGGCGATGCGCACCTGGCTTGCCGGCGATCTGGCCGGGTTGAACTGGGCTACCCTACAGGCGGCGCTGGTGCCGGTGCTTTCTGGCATGGGACTGGCGCTGCGCCTCGCGCCACGTCTGAACGTGCTGGCGCTGGGCGATAAAGTGGCGATGGGGCTGGGGGTGAATCTGGTGCAGACCCGGCTGCTGGGGCTGGCCGCTATTGCGTTGCTGTGCGGCGCGGCGGTGGCGGTCGCCGGACCAATAGGGTTCGTCGGGCTGGTGGTGCCACACGTGGTGCGCCGTCTGATAACGCAAGATATTCGTCTGGCGTTACCGCTGGCGGCGCCGGTAGGGGCGCTGGTGCTGGTGCTGGCGGATATCGCCGCCCGTACGATCGTCGCCCCGCTGGAACTGGCGACCGGCGCGATGACCGCGCTGGTGGGCGCGCCGCTGTTTATCTTTATTGCCGCGAGGTTTTTTAAATGAAACGCGCCGTTCATCGCGCCGGATTTCGGCCTCTGGCGATGGGTTCAACCCGCCTATTGTTACGTCCGGCGGCATTAAAAATTGCCGCCTTCATCCTGTTCATTTTGCTGACGCTGGGGCTCTACAGCCTCAGCCGCGGCAGCTTCCCGCTGCCGTCTTCGACATGGGCGCGTGCGCTGCTGGCGCCGGAGCAGATTGGCGAGCAGCAACGCTTTATCCTGTTTGACATTCGCCTGCCGCGAATTTTGATGGCGCTGCTGTGCGGCGCCATGCTTGGCCTGGCGGGGGCGGCGATGCAGAGCATTACCCGTAACGGCCTGGCGGACCCCGGCCTTATTGGCGTCAAAGAGGGAGCCTGCATTGTGGTACTGGCGCTAATTCTGTTCTTCCCGGCCATAGGGCTGGCGTGGCGGCCGCTGGCGGGAATGCTCGGCGGCGTATTGGTGGCGCTGTTGGTGCTGGCGCTGGCGCGCGATTGTTCACGTCCGCGCTTTATTCTGATTGGCATCGGCGTGTCATGGACGCTGGCGGCGGCGGTTGGCATTTTTATGACCACCGCCGACGTACGCGATGTACAGACGGCGATGATCTGGCTCTCCGGCAGCCTGCACGCGGCGACCTGGCCGCTGCTGGCGGTGGCGTTTTGCTGGGCGCTGCCTGGCGCATTGATTCTGTTTTGCACCGCCCGCGCGGCGGATGTGGCGCTGCTGGGCGATCGTACTGCCATCGGTCTTGGCGTACGTTTGCCGCAGCTCACGCTGCTACGCTTCTTTGCCCCCGTGCTGCTGACCTCTGCCAGCGTTTCCTGCGTTGGCAGTCTGGGTTTTGTCGGTCTGATGGCGCCGCATATGGCGCGCTTCGTCCTGCGCGGCGGTCAGGTGGCGCTACTCTGCGGCAGCGCGCTGATTGGCGCGTTGCTGGTGCTGGCAACCGATACGCTGGGGCGGCTGGCGTTTGCGCCGCTGCAGATCCCGGCGGGGATTGTCATTGCGCTGGTAGGGTGCCCATTTTTTATTGCTCTGCTTTGGCGTCGCCGTGACGCCCTGTAAATCAAAAAGGATTGTTATGCGTTGGTTCGTTTCTCTGCTGGTGCTGTGCGCGGGCGCTGCCGCGGCTGCCGATTCGCAAACCTTCACCGACGATTTAGGTCGTACGGTGAGCGTACCGCTGCATCCGCAGCGTATCGTTTCGATGCACGATCTCGATATTACCATCCCGCTAATTGAGCTTGGGGTACCGCCGGTGGCCAGCCATGGCCGCACGCGCCCGGACGGTAGCCACTACCTGCGCTCCAGCGCCCAGTTAACCGGCGTCGATTTCGACAATAGCGAGATCCGCTTTATTGGCACCGCCGATATCGACCTTGAAGCCGTGGCTGCGGCGAAGCCGGATCTGATTATTACCGAGCCCAGCCGCCATGTCTCGGTGGAGCAACTGGCGAAAATCGCGCCGACGGTCAGTATCGATCACCTGCAGGGCAGCGCGCCGCGGATTTACCGCAAACTGGCGCAGCTCACCGGCAGCCAGGCGCGGCTGGCGGTGCTTGAACGTCGTTATCAGGAACAAATTAAACAGCTAAAGGCCACGGTCGACCCGCAGCAGTACCGCGTGTCGGTGATTCAGGCGAATAACGGCAAGGTGACGGTACACTACTCCTATCACGCGCTGGGGCGAGTTCTGCGTGACGCCGGGTTCCGCTTCCCGCCGTTGATCGACAAGATCCCCGATGGCCAGCGGATCGACGTCAGCGCCGAGCAGCTACCGGAACTGGATGCCGATTTTGTCTTCGCGACCTGGCGTTCGGACACCGGCGGTAAGCCGCAGGATGAGCTAAAGGCCATGGAGGCGGTAATGCCCGGCTGGTGTGATTTTATGCGCGCCTGCCGCACCGGCCGCTATATTTTGCTGCCGCGCGAAGAGGTTATTTCTAATTCGTATGCCGCATTGACGCTGATGGTTGCTCAGGTGCAGTCGCACATCGCCGGTCGGCCGATTCCGGCGGGGGCGAAATGAAAGCGGGAGTGAAAAAAGAGAAGGGGAGAGTCGATCTGTTTGGCGAGCGTTTTCGCGCCCGCGCGCATCAACTTTCGCCCCGTTTACGCGAAGTGGCAAACTACATCAATGATAATCGCGAGGTGGTACTGGAACGCACGGCGATGGAGATCGCCACCGCTACTCACACCTCCGATGCCACCGTGGTGAGGGCAATTCAGGCATTGGGTTTTGCCGGGCTACGCGAATTAAAAGAGACCATGGCGCGCTGGTTCGGGCCGTCAGCGACCTCGTCGGAAAAGATGCGCTCGACGGTGGGGGCACTCTCCTGTGATGTCAATTCCAGCATCGATTTTGTGCTCGATGGGCATCAACGCGCCTGTGAGGTGCTATCGCGTGCGGACAATCGCGCGGCGGTAGCCCAGGCGGTGGCGCTGCTGGGCGATGCGCGTCAGGTGGCGATATTTGGCATCGGGGCGTCGGGGATCCTCGCCGAGTACACCGCGCGTCTGTTTAATCGTATTGGCTTACCTGCCTGTACCCTCAACCGTACCGGCTTCAGTCTTGCTGAGCAGTTGATTAGCCTGCAGCGCGGCGACGTGCTGATTATGATGGGGCAAAAATCACCGCATCGGGAGGGCATGACCACGTTGCGCGAGGCGCAGCGGCTGGGGATCCCGACGATATTACTCACCCAGGCGCTGGATTCGCGCTTCAGTCAACTGGCACAGGTGGTGATTGATGTTCCGCGCGGCGGCGATAACGGGCGAGTGCCGCTGCACGGTACGGTGCTGATTTGCCTTGAAATGATCGTGCTGTCCGTTGCCTCGACTACGCCGCAAAAGACGGTCAAATCAATGAAGCGAATCAATGAATTGCATCGAGCCATTGGCAAATCAGGTGGTCAACGCGGTTGAACAAACGATAATTCGCTATCCCGATGCTTTCCGGTTGCATGCTATGCTAAGTGTGTGTATTTTTTATGCAAAATAAATGCATAAAAAGGATATCTCATGGTCAAGAATTTGCTCAAAGCGTGTTTCATGATGGCCGCGCTGGCGGCAGCCGGACAGGCGGCTGCGGAAACCTATACCGTCGGCTCCGGCGGCACCTACCGTCCCTTTGAATTCGAAAATAGCCAAAAGCAGCTGGAAGGCTTTGATATCGATATCATCAAAGCGATCGCCAGGGCCGAAGGTTTTGACGTGAAGCTGGTCAATACCCCCTGGGAGGGCATTTTCGCCACTCTGGGTACCGGCGATCGCGACATTATCATCTCGGGTATTACCATCACCGATAAACGCAAACAGATGGTGGATTTCTCCGCGCCGTACTTCCCGGCCGAGCAGTCGATTGTGGTGCCGCAAGGTTCAAAAGTGAACTCGCTGGCGGCGTTAAAAAACGAAAAAGTCGGCGTGGTGAACTCCAGCACTGGCGATATTGTGGTTTCGCAGGAGCTGGGTAAAAACAGCACCTCTATTAAGCGCTTCGACAATACGCCGCTGATGCTGCAGGAGCTGTTTGAGGATGGCGTCAGCGCCGCGGTAGGCGACGTCGGGGTGGTTAAATACTACATCAAGCAGCACCCGGAAAAGCAGTTCAAGCTGGTGCCTGACGCTAAATTTGAGCGCCAGTATTTCGGCATCGCCGTCGCTAAAGGTAACAGTGAACTGCTGGGCAAAATCAACGCCGGTTTGCAGAAAATTGTTGCCGACGGCACCTACGCCAAAATCTATAAAACCTGGTTCGATGACAACGTACCGACGCTGCCTGCGCAATAACACGAATTTTCAGTGACCGCGGCTGTCGCTCAGGCGATGGCCGTATTTTTTAGGGAAAGACTATGACGGGATTCCGTTGGGAGATCATCGAGGAGTATGGCCCGCTGTTTATGGACGGCGCCTTGATGACGATTAAATGTACCATTATCTGCGTGATCCTCGGGACGCTGTGGGGGTTAACGCTTGGGCTGGGGCGGATGGCGAAGGCCGAGCACGGGCCATGGAAATATATTCTGCGTTATCTGGTGCAGTTTCCGGTGCGCTTCTACGTCAGCGCCTTCCGCGGTACGCCGCTGTTTGTGCAGATCATGGTGGTCCACTTTGCGCTGGTGCCGCTGTTTATTAACCCGCGCGACGGCCTGCTGGTCACCAGCGGGATGATGAGCGCCGATTTTGCCCGCGAACTGCGTTCTAACTACGGCGCGTTCCTCTCCTGTATCGTGGCGATTACCCTTAACGCCGGGGCCTACGTGTCGGAGATTTTCCGCGCCGGGATCCAGTCTATCGATAAAGGGCAGATGGAAGCTTCGCGCGCGCTGGGTATGCCGTGGTGGAAAACCATGCGTAAAGTGATCCTGCCGCAGGCATTTCGCCGCATTCTGCCGCCGCTTGGCAACAACGCTATCGCTATTGTTAAAGACTCATCGCTGGCCTCGGCGATCGGGCTTGCCGATCTGGCCTACGCGGCGCGAACCGTCTCCGGCGCGTACGCCACCTACTGGGAGCCCTACCTGACGATCTCGCTGGTCTATTGGGTGATTACCTTCCTGCTGGCGCAGCTGGTTAACCGTCTGGAAAAGAGGTTTGGCAAAAGTGATTCACATTAATAATTTACATAAGCGTTTTGGCGATAGCCACGTGCTGCGCGGCATCAGTTGCGATATTAAACCGCAGGAAGTGGTGTGCATTATCGGGCCCTCCGGCTCCGGCAAAAGCACCTTTTTGCGCTGTATGAATGCGCTGGAAACCGTGAGCGAAGGCGAAGTGGTGGTCAACGGCTTTGCCGCCCATGACCGGACGACCGACCTCAACAAGATGCGTGAAAGCGTTGGCATGGTGTTCCAGCGCTTTAACCTGTTCCCGCATATGACGGTGCTGGAAAACCTGCTGATGGCGCCGATGAATTTGCGCAACATGCCGCGCCAACAGGCGGTCGACCTGGCGGAGGCCTTGCTGGCGAAGGTGGGACTCAGCGATAAGCGTGACGCCTGGCCTTCCAGCCTCTCCGGCGGTCAGCAGCAGCGGGTAGCGATTGCCCGTGCGCTGGCAATGAAGCCATCGATCATGCTGTTTGATGAGCCCACGTCAGCGCTGGATCCGGAACTGGTAGGGGATGTGCTGGAAGTGATGAAAAATCTCGCCAGCGAAGGGATGACGATGGTGATCGTGACCCACGAAATGGGCTTTGCCCGCGAAGTGGCCGACCGGGTGATTTTCATCGATCAGGGGGTGATTCAGGAAGAGGGCAAACCGGCGCAGATCTTTAGCGCGCCGACCAATCCGCGCACCGCTGCCTTCCTCAGTAAGGTGCTGTAGCCAAAAGCAAAACGGGCAGGTGGATCCCCGCCTGCCCGTTATCAACAACCTCCGCTATTGCGCGGTCTCGGTAGCCTCTTCCATGTCTTCTTCCTGCTCATTGGCGAGCAGCGTTTTTTCATTCTTGCTAAGACACTGGATTAGCAGGAACAGCACGCCGCTGGCGAACAGGGTGATGATCAAGCCGTCATAGCCGGAGACGCCAATCAGCATGCCGCTGACAATCGGCCCGGCCACGCTACCGGCGGACCAGAAAAAGCCAAACAGGGCGTTAATCATGATGAGCTTTTGCCCGCTAAAGGTTTTCCCCGCCCGCACCAGCGACAGGGTGTAAAGCGCGCCCGCCGCGGCGCCGAGCAGCAGGCAGATAGCCATCAGCTGTACTCGCGAGGCGAGCATAAACGGCAGCGCCAGTAGCGACAGACTAAAGACAACCGCGCAGATAAGATGCACGCGACGGATGCCGAAGCGGTCGGCAACCCAGCCCAGCGGCGCCTGGAACATAGCGTCGCCGGTGAGGACGACGGTGACCAGCAGTACCGCCATCGTTTCATTTAAACCTTTATCGATGCCGTACAGCGGCAGTAGCGCGAGAATACTGGCGTCGAAGAAGGCAAAGCAGAATACCCCAGAGGCCAGCACCGGTAGAAACGCCCCCAGGCTGCGCCAGCTGGCGCGCTCGGCAAGGCTTTCGCGACTGCCGCGCGGCAGATGACGCAGCATTAGCAGGCAAACGGCGGTAATGGCGACAATGGCCATCAGCGCCGCGTGTTGCCAGGCGGGGCCGACGGAGATAAGCAGCGGGCCGGCGAGCTGGCAGCCGGTAAAGGCCGAGGCATAGATGCCGGTGAGAGTAGCGCGATTACTGCCCGCCGCGCCGCCGGTTATCCAGCTTTCCCCCAATACGATAATGACGCCGGAGGCGAGTCCGGTCAGCAGACGCGGCACCAGCAACAGCGTCATGTCGGTGGTCATGCAGGAGGCGATGGTCGCCAACGCCAGCAGGATCAGGCTAACGCTGAGCAACGCGCCCATTTCAAAACGACGGCACAGCGCGGGAGAAAGAAAAGAAGAGTGCATCATTCCAGCGGGCGGCAGCGCGGCCAGCAGGCCGACATAAAGCGGAGCAACTTGCTGCTGCGCCAGCTCAAGGCTGATTAATGGCACCGTATAGCCGGTGATAAATCCCACAAGTGAAGCGGCCATGATCATCGCCAGCGTGGGGGCCAGGCGATTCTGGTCTGGGTTAAACATTGTATTCCCGATAACGGAAGGTTGCAGGTGGATAATCCGGCAAGACGCCGACCAGTCTGCATGATAATTAATCAGCTGACGGAAGTCACCGCTGGAATAGCTACTATTTTTGATATCGATAAAACGATCCGCTGGTGAATAGACAAAAATCATCATCGCTGAAGTTGTCAGCCGCGGGGGCGAAAGGATATAACGAAGGGTGCCGCCTGGAAGCAGCAGGACGGGGACCACTCATTCAGTAATGGAAGGAACAGGACATGGCGGTATCGTCTTCACTGATTGCCGAAGCTATCGGCTGGCGTCGCGATTTTCATGCTCATCCGGAGCTCGGGTACCAGGAGCAGGAGACCTCGCGTCGGGTTGCCGGGCTACTGGCTTCGTTCGGCCTGCAGGTACATGTCGGGCTGGCAGGTACCGGGGTCGTCGCGACGCTTGAGAACGGCCCGGGGCCGGTGATTGGCCTGCGCGCCGATATGGATGCGCTACCGATCGCTGAACAGGGGACGGTGGAATATCGTTCGCGTCGTGCTGGCGTGATGCATGCCTGCGGTCATGACGGCCACACCGCCATGCTGTTGGCTGCCGCCGCGCACCTTGCCCAGACCCGCAACTTTGGCGGCACCGTGCATTTTGTCTTTCAGCCCGCGGAGGAGAACCTCGGCGGCGCGCGCAAAATGGTGGAAGAGGGGTTGTTCGAGCGCTTCCCGATGGACGCCATTTACGCGTTGCACAACTGGCCAGGCTTGCCGCTGGGGCATGTGGCGGTGAATCCCGGGGCAATGATGGCCTCGCTTGATGCCTTCGAGATAACGCTCACCGGTAAAAGCTGCCATGCGGCGATGCCGGAGAGCGGCGTCGACCCTATCGTCGCCGCCGCCCAGCTGATTATGGCGCTGCAGACGATTCCGTCGCGCCGCCTGTCGCCGCAGGATTCCGCAGTGGTCAGCATTACCCAGATAAACGGCGGTGAGGCGATCAACGTGCTGCCGGACCGCGTGGTGCTGCGCGGGACTTTTCGCTGCCTGAGCAATACGGTGCGCGAGCGGGTAAAAAACCTGATTGAGCAGTACGTGCATACGCAGCCGCAGGTTTCCGACGTTGACGGTCAGATTTCGTGGTATCCGGGCTATCCGGTGACCAAAAATGATGCGCAACAGGCGCTGAAGGTGCGCGAGGTGGCGCAGGCCGAGCTCGGCGAAGCCGCGGTGCGCTGGCAGATCAATCCTTCCATGGCGTCGGAGGATTTTGCCTGCATGCTGGAAGTGTGTCCCGGCGCCTATTTCTGGATAGGCACAGACGGCGAGACGCCCTCCAGGCCGCTACACAATGCCAGCTACGATTTTAACGACGATCTACTGGCGCCGGGCGTGGCGCTGTGGACGGCGCTGGTGGAATCACTGCTGCCTGCCGGGCAGGGCTAAGTTTTCGTGTGCCGCGGAAAGCGCGGGTGAACGGTCTCCGGGGGCCAACAAAGAAATGATAAATAAAATATTGGTCAGTGCCTGCCTGATGGGCCTTAAAGTCCGTTATAACGGAAAAGAGAAAGCGCAGATGACCCATCAACTTGCTCGCTGGCAGCGGGAGCAGCGCCTGGTAATCCACTGTCCTGAGCTGGCTGCCGGGCTACCTGTTCCGCGACCACCTGCCGAGATCGTGTCGGCTGATGGGAGAGACGTAATGAGTGGACAAGCCAGAATAATTGAAAATACGGGAAGGGATGTTACGCCGCATTATCAACTGGCAGCCTGGCTGGCTCTGCGAGCAGCACAAGAAGCAGGTTGTACCGCCGCATTGTTAACTGATGGTAGTCCTACGTGCGGCAGTCAGTTTATCTATAATGGTTCTTTCAGTAATCAGCGTAAATCGGGTATGGGAGTGGCGGCGTCACTGCTCAGTGAGCATGGCATCGCGGTATTTTCAGAAGCTCAGTTTGCGGAGCTTGTGAGCTGGATAGAAGAACGGGAATGAGCGGTTCCCCAGGGTTAACGTCGAACTGTATGAGGTTCACACCTCGACATAGCCGACGTTAAAGCCTTATGAAACTCTTGCAGTTTAAAAGCACTGGGGGGAGTTTCACTCAGCTAAATAACCACCATCGATGGGATAAACGCCGCCGGTACAGAACGCCGCATTTTCTGATAGCAAAAACAGTATGAAGTCTGCTATTTCTTGCATTTTTGCCATCCTCTTCATTGGGTGGCTATTGGCGAAACTACGTACGATATTGTCAGGGAATTCACTCATTCGTGGCGTTTGGACGTAGCCCGGAGCAACGGCATTGATTCGAATGCCTTGCGTTGCAAACTCTAATGCAGCGGTTTGGGTTAAACCGATGATACCGTGTTTAGCCACGGTGTAGGGCGCTAATCCTGGAATGCCAACCAGACCATTGACTGCAGATAAATTAACGATAGAGCCGCCAAACTTCATCATTGCAGGTATTTCGTATTTTAGGCAGTAAAAAACGCCGCTCAATGAAGTGGCAATAACTTTGTCCCAGTTTTCAACTGTCTGTTCTGTTATATTTTTACCATGCTCACCTGTTATGCCCGCATTATTTACAGCATAATCAAGTCTGCCGAAATGTTTGATCACTTCAGCAATCATTTTCTGTACTTGTTCAGGTTGCGACACATCGCATCCGATCCCCAGCGCCTGTTGCCCCTGTGAAGATAATTGTTTCGCTTTTTGGATGGCCTGCTCTGGCGAGCGGGAGACAATAACGACCTTAGCACCATATTGGTGTAATTGCTCTGCGACTGCCTCACCTATCCCTGTCGTGCTTCCTGTGATGACAGCAACTTTATTCTGGAAATTCATCCTTCCCCCTATGGCGTAGAATTGAGTCTTGCATCTGGGGGAGTATACAAAATAGCTGTGACAGTTTTTGTCAGTACTCTTTTTCCTCGTCGATCCTTTCTTTTATTCTCCATTTTTTCAATAAAGCCGTTCGGCTTTCCCTGTAGATAGAGTCCAGTTGTGTCATCTCTGCAATTTGATCAGTTCTAAAGTGACGAAAATCATTTCTCATCTCACACCATGTGACCAAAAGCCAACATGACTGCATATATGCCAATCCGATGGGCCATATAACACGAGAAGAGTCAGTGCCTTTCTTGTCACAATATTTTATTTGGACTCTCTTTTGCTTTTTAATAGCATCGCGAATGTCTTTGAAAAAGACCTCATTACTTTCTGAAGGACCGATTAAATAAGATTGGCTTTCGATAAGGCTTTTTAATTCGTCGGGAATGACGGCGTGTATTTTAGCAAGCGCATTCCTTGCTGTGTTTTTGAAATCATCATCTGTGTTATGAGATACCCAATTTAGCCCAAGGGTAATAGCATTGATTTCTTCATGAGAAAAATTTAAGGGTGGTAAATGAAAGTCAGACTTAACGATATAACCCATTCCGGCCCCACCTTCAATGCGCACCCCTTGATGCTGTAGCGTTTTTATATCCCTGTAAAGTGAACGTACGCTTATCCCTAATCTTTCTGAGAGCGTGGATGCCGTGATGGGATATCTTTGCGCTCTTAATATCTGTAGTAACTCGAGAAGCCTCTCTGTTCTGGTCATTTGATAAGTCCATCCTGATACAGCGAAAAAATCTTAAACCTAAAGTTTCCCGTTCATGCGCAGCGCATCAACAACGAGTGAGAAGGCTGGGGAAGGCTGTTTGCGGCTGGGATAATAAAGATAGTAGCCCGGAAAAGGATGACACCAGGACTCAAGCACGCGTACGAGACGACCTTCTCTGATGTGTGAGCCGAATTCCTCTTCAGGTAAAAAGGCGATGCCTAACCCTGCCAGGGCGGCGTCGACAACATGATCCGACGTGTTAAACGTCAACTGTCCATTAACCCGGACCTTCAACTCTCCTCCCTCGTGATCGAATTCCCAGACATAAATCCCGCCGGAGCGGACCATGCGCATATTAATACACTGATGCTGCGTCAGATCATGAGGCGTTTTCGGCACCGGGTATCGTGCGAAATAATCTGGCGAGGCGGCTGCTGCCATGCGCAGTTTCGGGCCGATTGGCATCGCTATCATATCTTTATCAATCGTATCGCCAAGCCGCACGCCCGCATCAAACCGATCCGCCACGATATCCCGGAATCCGTGATTAGCATCGAACTCAATATGAATATCCGGATATTCGCGGAGCAGCGGCGCCAGCTTGGGCAGCAGGGTCGTTTTCAGCACGTTCGGTCCGCAGGTAATGCGGACGATTCCCGCAGGCTTGTCCCGCAGTTCAGTCAGCATGTCCAGCTCAGCCTCTATCTCATCAATACGATGGCCCACTGATTGCAACAGGCGTTCCCCGGCCGCCGTCGGGGACACACTGCGGGTGGTCCGCGTCAGCAGGCGGATTTGCATTCGCTCTTCCAGCCCGGAAATCGCCTGGCTCAGCGCAGGCTGGGTCACGCCAAGCTGCGCGGCGGCACGCGTGAAGCTGCCTTCCCGCGCCACGGTGACGAAAGAGAGTAAATCGTTGAGGTTGCGTCTTGCCATATTGGTTTCCGGGCTATTTATAAATTTTACTTATAAGGCTGTTAAGTATTCATTAGCTAGTTTCACCGCTGCCTATTGGTAACAATAATGCGATGAAAAAGTCAACGCTAAACGAGATGGAAAATGCTCACCGTAAGACGTCCCTGCTGATGCTCCTCTCTGCCGGGCTCAGGGCTGCGGATTGAGCCGTCGCGCCTTCCATATCCATCGTTCTCTTTAACTCACGCGCTTATCCCCCACGTCGCCGTTTCAGAAGGGGAAGGGCATCCCATTATCAACGGAAAAGAAAGGCTAAATGCGTAATCAGAAAACTGAAACCAAAAACCAGAACGGAGCAAGTGAAAAACAACAGGCGCACTGGGGCGGCGTGTTTGCTATGACGCTGTGCGTCTTCGCCCTAATCGCCTCCGAGTTTATGCCGGTCAGCCTTCTGACATCGATGGCGCACTCCCTAAACGTCACCGAAGGCATGGCCGGGCAGGGGATCGCTATTTCCGGCGCGTTTGCGGTGGTGACCAGCCTGTTTATTTCCCGACTGGCAGGCACGCTTAACCGGAAAAAGCTGCTGCTTGGCCTGACGTGCATCATGGCACTTTCGGGGGGCGTCATTGCGATGGCACCTAATTACCTGACCTATATGACCGGCCGGGCCCTGATTGGCATCGTGGTCGGCGGGTTCTGGTCGATGTCGGCGGCGACAGCGATGCGCCTGGTGCCGGTGCACCGTGTTCCGCTGGCCCTGGCCATTTTTAACAGCGGCAACGCGCTGGCAACCGTTGTGGCCGCGCCTCTGGGCAGCTGGCTGGGTTCCGTCATCGGCTGGCGGGGAGCCTTTTTGTGCCTGTTACCCGTCGCCATCGTCGCGTTTATCTGGCAACTGCTCAGCCTGCCTTCCATGCAGGTTACCCGCCAGCCAGCGGGGGCCGGCAACGTCTTTGCACTGTTACGCCGTCGGGTGGTCATGCTGGGCATGCTCGGTGTGGGGATCTTCTTTATGGGGCAGTTCACGCTCTTTACCTATATCCGGCCTTTCCTTGAGACGGTCACGAAGGTGGACGCCTCAGCGGTGACCCTCATCCTGCTGGTCATCGGGAGCGCGGGTTTCATCGGCACCACGCTGATTGGCCGGGTACTGAAGCGCGGATTCTACCCGACGCTAATGGCTATTCCTGTGCTGATGGCGATCGTCGCGCTGACCCTGATCGCGTTTGGCAGCCAGGCGGCCATCGTGACGGCCTTGCTCGGGCTGTGGGGGTTTATTTCAACCGCCGCGCCCGTGGGATGGTGGGCATGGGTTCCACGCACGTTCCCCCAGAATGCCGAAGCGGGCGGCGGGCTGATGGTGGCGATGGTGCAGTTGTCCATAGCGCTGGGATCCACCGTGGGGGGCGTGCTGTTCGACCATCATGGCTACCAGAGCACCTTTCTGGCTAGCGCCGCGATGTTGATTATCGCAACCGTACTGATTTTCCTGACCTCACGTGCAGACGCGTCTGCCGAGGGTCTTTCATCACACTCGTCCTGACAAGGAAACTATCATGAATAAATTTGCGTTAGCCCTGGGAATGTTCATCAGCGCATTTGCCGCCTCGGCGGCGGATATGTCCAGAGGCGCTGATAACTTTTATAAAAGCGAAAAGGTGACGCAGCAGAAAGTCACCTTTAAAAATCAGTATCAAATGAACGTGGTTGGCAATCTGTTTGTCCCGAAAACGTTAAATCAGAACGCCAAAAACCCGGCGATCGTCGTTGGTCATCCAATGGGCGCGGTCAAGGAACAAAGCGCAAACCTGTATGCGCAGAAGCTGGCGGAGCAGGGGTTTGTTACGCTGGCGATCGATCTCTCGTTCTGGGGGGAAAGCGAAGGCAAGCCGGGGCACCTGATTTCACCAGAAATCTACGCGGATGATTTCAGCGCGGCGGTGGATTACCTCAGTACACAATCGTTTATTGATCCAGAAAATATCGGCGTGCTGGGCATCTGCGGTAGCGGAAGTTTTGTCATCAGCGCCGCGAAAATTGACCCGCGTATGAAAGCTATCGCCACCGTCAGTATGTATGACATGGGCGCCGCGTTTCGTAACGGCCTTAACCACTCCCAGACGCTGGAACAGCGTAAGGCCTTTATCCAGTCGGCCATTGAGCAGCGGTTTGCCGAGTTCAAAGGAGGAGAGAAAGCATACATTCCGGGCACTGTGAATAAGCTGGACGCTTCCACGCCGGAAATTCAGCGCGAGTTCTTTGATTTCTACCGTACCGAACGCGGCGGTTATACCCCGCAGGGCGAGAAAGAGGAACTGACGACAAAACCGATGCTGAGCAGTATCGGTAAGTTTATGAACTTCTATCCTTTCAATGATATTGAAACCATTTCGCCGCGTCCGATGCTCTTTATTACCGGTGACCAAGCCCATTCAAAAGAGTTCAGCGAGGACGCCTTTAAACGCGCCGGTCAGCCTAAAGAGCTGTATGTCGTTCCGGGGGCAGGGCACGTCGATCTGTATGACCGCACGGATGTGATCCCCTTCGACAAGCTGACGGACTTTTTCCGCAAGAATCTCAAATAACGCGTGGTAATGGGTTGTATCAACAGCTACCGGCCTTCGGGTCGGTAGTGGGGCGTAATTTGATCAAAAGGACAAAATGCTGCCGCATCACTGAGAGTTGAAATGTCTGTGTAGTGCCAGGAGGGGACATTACAGAGATGGCTGTGTGGTGTCACTTGCGGGGGTTACATGATTTACCTGTAATCAAGTGCCATAGCAAACGGGCAAATATTCTTGAGGCTGCGGGGAAGTGCAGCCTCAGTGATATGACTGTGGAAAGCGGTTTATTATTTCTTTGCTGCTCGAATCAGGCCGTCAAGCCATTCCTGATGACCATTAAGCATTGGGTTCGGGCGGGTATTGGCCAGATCTTTTGCCGGGACTCCGTTCTGTGTTTCCTGCGTTAGGATACGGACCCTATGACCGGAAAGATCCTCCAGTAGCCACGCATGATGGACATCGAGTCGTTGAGCGGTATCTTTTTCACCGGCCCATCCGTGCCATGCCAGGCGAGCAGGTTTACCCTCAGCAGGTGGAACAAACTCCACAACCTGAGCTTCAACTGGGAAACCAAACGTGCTGAAGTAGAAGCGAACCCCATTTTCCAATTCTGGACCTTTGTTGTCATAAAAGCGCACATCGGCGGAATTTTTATAGTATTCCGGCCATAGCAGTGGCTGACACAGGAGCGGCCAGACATCATTGACGTTCAGACCTGAGATGATCATTTCATTAGAAACAAAGTTATCGGTAAAACCCGGAATAAAGCCTTCAGGCCAGTTAATCGCGTTCATAAATTTCTCCAGCTGCGATAGTTGATTGCACTGCGTGTGCCGTTACGGAAGTAACGTGATGACAGTGATTATTGGTGCAATGGAGTTATAAGGCGAATTGTCATTACTTATATTCTTAATAAGATAAATTATATCAGGGCGCGGGATGTTGGCTTACTTCTGCGCATAAAGCACGAATCCACTGATGACTTGGGTCACGATGGGTTCGCTCATGCCAGGCCATGCTCTTGGTAAAGCCGGGTACTTTCAGGGGCAAAGGGAGAATGATGAGATCGTTGTTAGTCAAGACCATGCGGTGAGGTACAACTGCAATCATATCAGTTACTTGCAATATATCAGGTATCACCTGAAAACTGTTAACTGACATGCCTACTCGTCGTGTCAGACTGAGCTTAGCCAGTGCTTCATCTGTAACACCGGTGAAGTTACCTTCTGATGACACCAAAATATGTTCCTGTTTGCAAAATTGTTCGAGCGTCATTTCCGAACTCGCTGCCAGAGGATGATGACGTCGTGCTACGCAGACATAATCTTCTTCATAGAGCGCTCTTCCATGCAGGTCTTCGGGGGTTGTTTGCGGTGTTATCAAAGCCAGATCAACTTCACCCCGAGACAACTGCTGATACATTCGCTCATTGTCCACGGGTCGCACGGCGATTTTAATATTCGGTGCACGTTGTTTTAGCTCAGCCATCAACGGAACGACAACAGCCTTAAGTGCATAGTCCGTTGCGACGATGGTATAAGTCAGCTCCGCCGCCATAGGATCAAATTGCTTTGGTTTCAGCATGATAGCGATATCGGTGAGTATTTGTTTCACCGGCATAGAAAGTTCGGTGGCCCGCATTGTGGGAACCATACCGTGACTGGTGCGAACAAAGAGGGGATCGTCAAAATAATCACGCAAGCGAATAAGCATGCCACTGACGGCAGGTTGTGTCAGGGAGAGGCGCTGCGCAGCCCGGGTCACGCTTCCTTCATCCAGTAATGCATCAAGGGCCTTAAGAAGGTTAAGGTCGAGGGTTCTCATATCATTTTTCATAGTGAAGTAGCCTGACAGATATAAAATTTTAATTCAGGCTAAATGCTCGGGAAAAGGTTGTCTAGAAGGTTTATGAGTGTTTTCCTTTTGGTGATCTTTTAGTTTTGGCTGGTAACCTTTGTAAAGATAAATCCGCTCTTCGCTTACGGCAGACCTGAGTTTGTCCGCTCCGTGCCAGAGGCGGACGTTGAGGAGAATGTTATTTTGATGCGAAATATTTGCGTAATATTTTTTCTAATAGCGAGAAAACGACCGTCACCCTTTTTGGAGTAATCAGCTGGTAAGGCCGATATAAATAAAATTGCCATTTCTCCTGTCGCAGTTCTGGCAGTGGGGGAACAAGTTGGCCGCTTGTTAAGTACTCCCTACAAATAAAATCGCTGGATTGTACAACTGTTTTCCCGGCCAAGGCAGCCTGAATTTCGGCGTATGGGTCTGTTGTATAAAACTCGATATGACGAGGGACAAAAGTATTCACTGCGTCACTCATAAACTCAAATAATTTTCCTGTATCAGGGTTAATTAAACCACTAAATGGATAACGCTGCCGAAGATCTTCTAAATCAGTTGGTGCTCCCAGGCGTGCAATGAGTTCAGGGGATGAGACTAAAATATGTTCAACTTGCCCGATGTTTTTAATGATAAAGTTAGGATTAGGTTCTCGCCCTACGCGTATACCTATATCGATACGATGCTCTATAGTATCAAGTTTCATCATATCTAAACGCCAGTCGATAAATAACTCAGGATAGGGACGTAGTGCAGTCAATAGTTCATACAATATTTGTTCATGATTTGGAAATCGAAGTAATGTGATACGAACAATACCCTTCATTTCATTATCATCTTTCGCCGTCTGAAATAGTTTTTCAGAATCCTCCAGCAGTCGCTTCGCTTGGGGTAAAAATAGCTCGCCGAAACTGGTGAGAAAGATCGAACGAGTATTGCGTTTGAAAAGAGGTTCACCAAGTTGTTTCTCCAGCTCAGCGACTGTCCGCGTGACTACTGATGGTGAAACCGACAGCTTGGTTGCTGCTTCGCGGAAGTTCAGGGTATCAGAGGCGATGATAAAAAACTTTAGAGCATCAAGTTTGTTCATGATTGTTGTGAAAATTGCAATAATGTATTTTGATAATAGCAATTAATTTGCAACTATTCCAGTCATATAATCGAACAATCAAATAAGTAACCTGTCTTAATTTTTTATCAGAACTCAAAAGAGTAAATTATGTCAATTCAACCAGTAGAGTTAAACAAAGCCTATCGTTTATTGCAGATCGGGCCAACAACAATGATATCGGCTAAAAATGATGGCATTGAAAATGTCATGGCAGCGGCTTGGGTGGGATTAATAGGCAATAACAAAGTGATGGCTTTTATAGGTCCACAGGCATTTACTCGTGGGCTTGTAGAAAAAAGCGGATATTACGTTGTCCAGATCCCAGTAGTAAATCAGATGGAAATGGTTTTATATGCTGGGGGCCACAGTTATTCTGACACACCCGATAAAAACAGTAAAATTCCACTGTTTTATCAGAAAGAGTTTGATCTGCCTTTAGTTGAAGGTTGCGTTGGTTGGCTAGTCTGTAAGGTCATACCCAATGAAGAAAATGAAAAGCAGCACAACTTGTTCATGGGGGAAATTGTCGGAGCATGGAGCGATGACCGCGTTTTCAGAAATGGGCACTGGATTTTTGATGATGCGCCTGATGAATTACGTACTGTCCATTACGTAGCTGGCGGACAGTTTTACGCCATTGGCAAAGGTACAAAATTTAATTATGGTCCAGGAAAAGACTAATCCTTACCACTTTCTAAATATAGCCATATAACATGGCTACATTGAGGTAGTAGCATAAAAAATAATTAAGATGTCCGCTTCTCGTTCACTGCGGACCTTAACGCTACTTATCTTGTCTGCCTTGTGCAGCAAGAAAAGAGTTATATAGACATATTTCATATCACACGCAGCAACAGATTTAACGTTCAGGTTCAGCAGATTAACTAAACATCACAGGTAAATACTCAAATCTGAGAATGCATGTCCGCCCCGCTTTTTCAGCTGTCTTTATCGACGGCAAATTTTCCGGAATGATAGTCCCTGTCATTAGGCAGGGTTCCCGGCTGGAGCGTTGAAGATGGTTACAAAGCAGGCGCTGAGCCCGGGAGGCCAGAGAGCGTCCGCGAAAGGCAGGAAGGATTACCTCTTCAGAAATCCTGTGGCCACTTAAAAAAGCGACGCCTCCTTTTTCGCAAATTATTAGTCCGACGCGTACTCCTTCTTCATAAACAATATGTGCAACGCCTTCTGAAATATAATCACTGAGTTCTTCGTCATCGACAGAGCACAGATTGCCTCTTAAGGCTGGGATAGCTGACAACGAATTCTGATAGGCATCCATGAGCGCCTTTCGACACCATTCAAAATCGGCGTGTTTAGCCAGCCTCAGGGTTACTGTGTCATCCTGATATTCTGAGGCACCTGACAGGCAGGATGCATAGATGAATTGATCTGTTATACCCTGATTTTTATGATGGCCGGGCGTGAGAATTCGAATGTACAGCGGCTTTAGCTGCGCCCACTCTTGGCAAACGTATTTGAGTACAGAACAATCTATACTGGAGTCTGAAGCGACAATGTCAATGAAAGGGCTATTGATATCGCCCCCACGGTAACGCGGACCAGTAAGAAAATGCTGTCCATCGATATTAAGTTTTCGCTGTAAAAAATACTCCTGTGGCAAGCCAGTTTCTTTCCACGGAAACCTTGCTGAAAAGGTGCTATCCACACAGTATTTTTCCTGCTCAGAAATCCATTTTTCAAGCCAGCTATGGAGAATATCCTGTGGTACGGGCAGTTGAGCATACTGAGAAAGCATGAATTCTAGCATCATATTTGTCTGGCATAATTCCATGGTTCAACTGAGGCTACACAGATTGCACTACCTTTCGCTCAAATAGCAAGCAGCTTTCGGAACTAAAGAATCCACTTCTGGTTTATGGCGCGTTGCGCCGCTAAAGTTCTGTCCGCTTCGTGCCAAGAGCGGACGTTACTAACATCTATTTGCATCAATCTGTGGGGAGCAGGTCAGTGTATATCTTCTTTCAATTGATTCAGGTATTACTGAGATAAACGCCACAGGCAGGTACGACTGGTAACATACTCAAGATATTTCCGGGAATACAGAGCTGCTGCCAGGCTCGAAGGCGACAACAGCTTTGACCTTGTCGTTTTTCATCGCCGTATAAGTGGGCGATGGGAAACCCGGACATGCCTGTCAGTTGTTTAAACAGACAGGCTTAAGAGACTTATAACTCCGACGGCCAGTTCTCCAGTACGCGCTGGCGTACCTCTTCCGGATACCCCTGCTCAAATGAGGCATGCAGATGGCGGGTGGACTGCAGCGTATCAAACACCACTTTTGCCCCCTTACCTGCCACATACTCTTCTTCTTCATAACACTGCGGCAAGCGGATCACGCGCTGATCGTCGAACACCACGCGGCGGCCAACCGGGTGAACGCGGGTTGAGAGCGCCCACACCACTTCGCGCAGGTTGGTGGGATCAAAATCATCGTCTACCACGTAGACCTTCGGAATAAATACCATCGCGTCGGTCTTAAACAGCACCTCGCCGATGCGCTGGGCCAGGGCTTCGCTGCTGACGCCTGGCAGTAGCTCGCGCCAGTTCTGCGGCACCACCACCAGCAGCCAGTGGACGGTAGAGTCCTCCGGGATCCAGGCGGTGACAATCGGCAGTTCCGCTTCACGCAGATACGTCAGGGCATCGGCGGCCAGTCCCATCGCCCAGAGCGTGTGCGACTCGTCGGTCGGTCGGCCGGTGATCGACATCGGCCAGATCGGGTCGTCCCGGTGGGTAATGGTCTCGACGTGGAAGGTCGGTTGGGCAGACGAGCCCTCGCCAAGATAGCCGCCGTACTCGCCGTAGGGGCCTTCCCGGCAATCGCGGTTGATCGAGACATGGCCCTCAATCACAATCTCTGCCGTGGCAGGCACGTCCAGATCTATACTGACCGCTTTCACCACCGGCACCGGATCGCCCGCCAGGGTGCCGATGTAATCCGCCTCGTCGGCGTGGGCCGGGATCGGAATGCCGGACACGCACGAGATCGCCGGAGCCGGGCCCTGCACCAGGGCGTAAGGCATCGGCTGGCCGAGTTTGACCCACTCACTCCAGATCTGGCCGATATGCTGGCTCGGCACAATCAGCCCCACCATCCGTTTGCCGTCGACCTTCATCACGCGGGCGATGGACCAGTTCACCCATTTGCCGTCCGGCGTTTTGACGATCAGCGTGCCCCAGGTGTTGGCGTAGCGACCACCGTCCTTGTCGTGGGCAAAGGGGATCGGGAAGCGATCGAGGTTCGCCTCTTCACCGCGCAGGATGTTCTGATGACACAGGGCATCCGCAGACTCCACCCGCACCGGGGGAATGCCGGGCTTATGGCGCGCCGCCGACAGCGCTTCGACGATCTGCGGCCCGGTGGATTCCGGGGCCAGGCCGAGCGACATCGCCACGCGGGCATAAGGCATCTCCTGACGGGAGGAGAGGCTGGCCGGGGCACCGAACAGGCGGAAACCGGGGGCCACGCCTGCCACCTTATGGAACAGCGGGGCAGGGGACTGGATCTCATAGCTGCGGCGGGTAATAGCGCTCGGCTCAAAATCACCGTCCACTTCGCGGGTCACGTGCATGATGTCGCCCATGGCGTCGAGGGCATCGATATAACTGCGTAAATCACCGTAATAGTTCATCAGGCTCTCCTTAAGCCGTTGGGGTGGAGTGAGATTCCCCCCTGCGTTTTGTTAAAGCGTTATCCAGGCCGAACTGATTCAGAATGCGCGACACAAAGTGGTTGATGATGTCGTCCGTGCTGGTGGGGTTGTTATAGAAGGCGGGCATCGGCGGCAGCATCATCGCCCCGGCGCGGGTCAGGGCGAGCATGTTCTCCAGGTAGATGGCGTTGAGCGGCGATTCCCGTGGCACCAGCATCAGCTTGCGCTGCTCTTTCAGGGTCACGTCGGCGGCGCGGGCAATCAGGCCATCGCCGTAGCCGCAGCGGATGGCGGCAAGGGTTTCCATGCTGCACGGCACGACGATCATGCCGTCGACGCGGAATGAGCCGCTGGAGATGGCGGCCGCCTGGTCGTGCTTGCTATAAGTCTTCGAGGCGAGGGCGACAACCTCCTGTACACTGTAGGGCGTTTCCAGTTGAATGGTGGCGCGCGCCCACTTGGAGATGATCAGATGCGTTTCGACGTCCAGAGTTTTCAACGCGGCCAGTAAACGAACGCCAATTGCAGCGCCTGTCGCGCCAGTCATGCCTACAACAAGCTTCATGCGGGTTCTCTGAATGTATTCTTTCATGTATAGTTTGAGTTCAAACTGTTTGTTCTCGAACAATATGATTGTCATTTTCAGGAGTCAAGAGAGTCGATGGCAGAAAATCGCGACTTAATCCTTGCCGCGCCCCTGTGGCCGCACGGCGATTGTTCATTAATGCACCTGATGCGCCGCGCAGGGCAGCACTCCACCACCTGCTGGAGCCAGTGCGTCGATACCGGGTTATCTGCCGTGCAGTACGCCATACTGGTAGTGCTGGCGGAAGAAACCACCTGCGACCAGCAAACGCTAGGGAGCCGCGCCGGGTTTGATAAAGCCACCGGCACCTATGTGATTGATCGTATGACCAAAAGTGGGTTACTGACGGTAGAGACCGATCCCGCCAACCGCCGCCGCAAGCAGGTCTCCATGACCGCAGAGGGTGAGGCGATGCTTGCCCGGATGATTGAGCAGGCCAAAAGCGCCGAGAAGATGATTACCGCTGGTCTGAATTCCCAGGATATCGCGGACCTGAAGCGTCTGCTGAGCAAGCTGGGGGGGATTGCAGGAGCCTGATGACTATGCCTCCAACGAAATTGCCTGACAGTGAGCCGAAGCCCGATCTGACGATCGGCTTTCTGCTAATGAAGCACTTTACGCTGGCCTCGGTGGCGGGGCTGGTGGAGTCCCTGCGCTTTGCGGCGGACGAGTCCTTCTCCAGCCGGCAGATCTTCTGCCGCTGGGAGTGGATGACCTGCGATGACCAGCCGATTACCGCCAGCTGCGGTCTGCCGGTGTCACCCACCGCTAAGCTCGATTTCTCAAAAGAGTGGGATTACTTCGTGGTCGCGGGCGGACTGCTGGAAGAGACCCGCCAGTCGCCGGAGTGGCTGTTGCAGGCCCTGCGGGACCTGCATGCCCGCAATATCCCGATCATTACCCTGTGCAGCGGGGCCTTTGTCGCCGGTAACGCCGGGCTGCTGGACGGTCGCCACTGCGCGATCCACTTCACCACCCGGGATGAGTTCCGGCTGCGCTTCCCGAATGCCATTCCGGTGATTGATAAAACCTACATCAAGGACGGCGGGATTATCTCCTGTCCGGGCGGCACGGCGATTGACCTGGCGGCGGATCTGATCCGCCAGCACTGCGGGCTGGTGCGCTCGCAAAAGGTGCTGAAATATCTGCTGGTGGATGAGGTGCTCACGCCGAAAGCGAAGTACAAAGCGTCGCTCAGCGAACCCGACGTTTACGAGAACCCGCTGGTCACCAGGGTGATTGAGTTTATGAAGCACCATCTCGACTCGCCGGTGCCGCTGGCGGAGGTGGCAGAGTTTGCCGGGGTAACCTTCCGCCAGCTCAATCTGATCTTTACCCAGTGTACCGGCCACTCGGCGGCGGTGTACTGGCGGCGGATGCGGCTTGAGCAGGCGCGTAAGCTGATGGCCGACTCCAGCAACAGCATTAACGCCATTGCCACGGCCACCGGTTTTGCGGATGCCTCGCACCTGATCGCCTGGTTCCGTAAGCAGTACGGTGAAACCCCCAGTTCATTCAGAAAGCGGCGCAGGAAAGTGGAAAAACTAGTGAAAGAGTAAAGGGCCTTTGCCCTTTTGTAGGCCGGGTAAGCGTAGCGCCACCCGGCACAACAGACGGCACAACTACAACATATGCCGCTTCGCCATATGCCCCGGCACGCGCGCTTTCTGCGAGGCCTCATTATCCAGCGAGGACGCATCGGCCAGGCTGCGGGCGTTGGTTTCCGGTGCCAGCCACCAGGAGACGACCAGTCCCACAAAGGTGATCGCCGCGGCGATGTACATGGTTGTGCCGATCCCCAGGCTCTGCAGCGAGGCGGGCACCAGCCAGGTCCCGACCGCGGCACCAATGCGCGACAGCGAGGTCCCCACGCCCACCGCACCGGCACGGATCTCCGTCGGGAAGATCTCGTTCGGATAGACCAGCTGCAGCACCTGCGCTCCACCGATAAACAGCGCGTAGGCACCGAACATCAGCAGAATGATCATCGACGGACCGTCACGCAGCAGGCCCAGCAGCAGCAGCGCCAGTCCCGACCAGAGGAAGCTTTGCAGCAGCAGCTTGCGGCGGCCCAGAGTGTTCACCAGCCGGGTTGCGATAACGCAGCCGACCACGAACAGCAACGTGATGGCGACGGAACCGTAGGAGGCCCACTTACCGCTCAGGTGCAGGGCATCCAGCACTTTCGGCGCAAAGGCATACACCGCGAAGACCGGGATCACTGAGCAGGTCCAGAAGATGGCCACGAACGCCATACGTTTACCGTAACCTGAGTGCAGCAGGTTGAAGAAGGAGAGGTTTTTGCTTTCCGCCTGCTCCGGCAGGTTGCCCAGGCCAAAGTCAGGGCCATACACCTTGCGAATAATCGCTTCGGCTTCAGCGTGACGGCCTTTGCTGATCAGCCAGCGCGGGGATTCCGGGGTGCCCATACGCACCAGGAACAGCAGCGCACCAATGACCGCAGTGCTGGCCAGGGTCAGACGCCAGGCGTCCGGGCCGCCAAAGTGCAGCAGCGCTTCGCCGAGCATATAGGCTGCGGCGGCACCGGCAAACCACAGGATGGTGAGGGTGGCCAGGCACGGCCCGCGGTTTTTCTTCGGCAAAAACTCCACCAGGAAGGCGGTCGCCACCGGGTATTCAATGCCCACCGCCACGCCGTTTAAAAAGCGCAGGGCAAACAGCATCTCGCCGCTCTGCACCCAGTATTGCGCCACGGAGCAGACCACAAACAGCGTCGGGCCAACGAAATAGAGCATCCGTCTGCCCAGCCGGTCGGTAAGAGCGCCGCCGATAAAACCGCCAAAGAAGATGCCGATCAGCGCCGAGGCGGCAATCAGCCCCTCCCAGAAGGCGGTCAGCCCCAGGGCCGGGGAGACCTTCATCATGGCGATGCCGATAATGCTCAGCACATAGCCATCGACGAAGGAGCCGCCGCCGGAGCGAACGGTCAGCAGACGGTGAAAGCGGTTGAGTGGTACGTCTTCAACAGAAACGGTATTTGACATGGTAACTCCTGTCTTTCCCCGATATCGTTGAATTAATGGGTCACAGCAGGAATAAACATCATTAGCGATGAATGTTTATTCAGGCCGAGCGAAACCGCTTTCCATTAATCATCGATTACGGAATAAATATAGGTCTAAGAAGGTTCAAGCGTTAAATAAGAGCGTGCGTTATTTCGCGTAATTCATGGCAAATACTCCTCCGCTGCAGGATGGTCGGATAAGATGTTATTTATATTTATTATGTTGTTACTGTGTTTGTTATTTTAAGACGCTTCGTCAGATAAGCGTTTTACGGCAACCGTACGCGTCGACCACCAGCAGATTAGCGATCCGAGGCTGACCATCGCCGTTCCCTGCCAGAAGGCCAGCGTCAGGTGTGAGTCCAGCATAAAGGCCGCCAGTACTGCCGAGATAATCGGAATAAAGTAGGACGCTGCCGCCAGCACCGTGACGTTGCCGTGCAGGATCCCGACGTTCCAGGCGGCGTAGCCAAAGCCCATCGCCATCGCCGCCAGCATCAGACTGATCCACGCATGCCACGAAAGATTAAATTCCGGCTGGGGTGAGGTGAGATATTTTACCCACAGCGTCAGCGCCGTTAAGATAAAGAACAAGGTAATGCCGTTATTTCCCTGAGCGATACGCTGGGTGACTACGCAATAAGTCGCCCAGATCACCGCTCCGCTGAATGCCAGCCCGTAACTCAACGGATTATCCATAACGTTATTCATCATTTCCGTCAGCGAAAACCCGTCGTCGCCACCTAATACTCGGCCTATTCCGACGATGGCTAAAATCACCCCGGGAATAATTAACGGGCTGGTTTTCTGCCGGTTAACGATCACCGCCAGTAAAATGGTCATGCTCGGCCAGAGATAATTCACCATCCCCACTTCAATCGCCTGCCGCCCGGAGTGGGTAAAGCCCAGCGACAGCGACAGGCACAGCTCATAGCAGACGAACAGTACGCTGCCGATGATGAGGTAACTCACCGGGAATTTTTTGATCTTCGGAAAGCCAAGGGTAAACAGCAGCAGCACCGCGCTGCAGGTGTAGATCAGTGCCGCCCCGCCCACCGGGCCAAAGCCTTCGCTCACGCTTTTGATCAGGCCGACAATCGCGCTCCAGAGCAGGATGGCGATCAGGCCGATGAGTGTCGCTTTCTTATGGGGCATGCCCTGTACCTCTGTTTACATTCTGGTCATAATCCGGCGTTCCGGCGTTCCGGCGTTCCGGCGTTCCGGCGTTCCGGCGTGCCGCTTTGTTAAATTCTGGTTAACTACAGCATTAAAACTATGCCGCCGGAAAGGCGCTGTAAATACGTCTCAGAGGGTGATAATTCGGGAATGTGATCGCTATCGGAAATCATATAGAAAATTACTACGATGAAATAAAATATTTAATTTATTGATTTGTATAATATAAATTTTCAGTGTTTGTCATAATCTTCTGTTATTACGTATTTTCGTTGTATTTTTTATGTATACAAAAAATATTCATTCATTGACCTTTTGCCCCCCCGTATGCAAATTTTTAACAAACGCAGTCCATCAGGGTTGCGTAGCAGACTGTGATGGTCGTGAATTCCCCCTGGAGGTTATCGTGTTGACATTTGAAGGTATCTACACCCCGGCAATTACCCCTTACGCAGCCGATGGCAGCATTGATTTTGCACGCTTTTCCGACGTGCTGGAGTCGCTGATCGAGGCCCGCGTACACGGCATCATCATCGGTGGCTCTACCGGTGAATACTACGCCCAGAGCCCGGAAGAGCGTAAAGCGCTGGTAGAACATGCCCGCCAGGTGATTGGCACCCGCCTGCCGCTGATTGTCGGCACCGGGGCTACCCGTACTGAAGACGCGGTGGAGTACGCTAAACATGCCCGTGAGCATAAAGCCGATGCCATTCTGGTGACCTCACCGCCGTACGCCCTGCCGACCGAGCTGGAAAACGCCCATCATGCGCTGACCGTGGATAAAGCCGCGCAGCTGCCGATCATGCTCTACAACTACCCGGGTCGCATGGGCATCACCATGGGCGAAACCTATTTCCGCGAAGTGAGCCGCTCATCGAACGTGGTCGCCATCAAAGAGAGCTCCGGCGATTTCAATAACCTGCACCTGCTGGCCTGCAAGTTCCCGAACATCGCGCTCTCCTGCGGCTGGGACGATCAGGCTCTCGAATTCTTCGCCTGGGGGGCGCAAAGTTGGGTCTGCGCCGGCTCCAACTTTATTCCGCGTGAACACGTGGCGCTGTATGAAGCCTGCGTGGTGGAGAAAGATTTCGCCAAAGGCCGCAAGATCATGGCTGCGATGATGCCGCTGATGAACTTCCTCGACGGCGGTAAGTTCGTGCAGTCGATCCGTTACGGCTGCGAGCTGAATGGCCTGACCTCCGGCACGGTGCGCGCGCCGCTGCAGGATCTGAATGAAGAAGAGAAAGTGCAGCTGAAAGCGGTGATTGCCGATGTGAAACGCAACGTCGCTGCGGCGCTGTAAGGAGGCACTATGAGTCAGTTGCAGACCCTGGACGACGTAACGGCCATTGCACGGGAACTCTCCCTGGCGAGTAAGGCCTTTATCAACGGGCGCTTCGTGGCCGCGCAATCCGGCAAAACGCTGCCGACTACTAACCCGGCTACCGGAGAGACCATCGGCCACATTGCCGCCTGCGACGCCACCGACGTTAACGCGGCGGTGGAAGGGGCGCGCAGCGCGTTCGAGGCCGGAAGCTGGAGCAAGCGGGCACCCGGCGAACGCAAAGCGGTGCTGCTGAAACTGGCAGCGATGATGGAGCAGGAGATCGACCAGCTGGCGGTGCTGGAGAGCCTCGACAGCGGCAAACCGGTCAGCGAATGCCTGGCGGTGGACGTGCCGGAAACCATTCACGTGCTGAAATGGCACGCCGAATCCATCGACAAACTCTACGACCATACTGCCCCGGTCGGTAACGGCACGATGGCGCTGGTGGTGCGCGAGCCGATTGGCGTGGTGGGTTGCGTCCTGCCGTGGAACTTCCCGCTGCTGATGCTGGCCTGGAAAATCGGCCCGGCGCTGGCGGCTGGCTGCTCGGTGATCGTGAAACCGGCGGAGCAAACCTCGCTCACCGCGCTGCGGGTCGCCGGGCTGGCGTTCGAAGCGGGCGTCCCGGCGGGCGTGCTGAATATCGTCACCGGCACCGGCAAAGAAGTGGGTGAACCGATTGGCCTGCATCCGGATATCGACATGGTGAGCTTTACCGGCTCCACCGCCACCGGACGGCGTTTCCTGCACTATGCGGCAGAGTCCAACCTCAAGAAGGTGGTGCTGGAGTGCGGCGGTAAAAACCCGGCGGTTGTCTTTGACGATGCTCAGGATCTGGCGACCGTGGCTAGCCACGTGCTGAATGGCGCATTCTGGAACATGGGCGAGAACTGTTCTGCCACCTCGCGCCTGCTGGTGCAGGAAAGTGTCAAAGAGGCGCTGCTGGCCGAGATGGCCAAACAGATCGGCGACTGGCCGATGGGCAACCCGCTCGATCCGAACAACCGGCTGGGGGCCATGGTCTCGACGGAGCATTTCAGCAAGGTGAGCGGCTATCTCGACACCGCCCGCCAGGAAGGGCTGCGGATGGTGCAGGGCGGCGATACCGAGCAGGGCGCTTACGTCCAGCCGACCATTATCGATGGCGTAACGCCTGAGAGCGCGCTGTTCCGGGAGGAGATCTTCGGCCCGGTGCTGTGCGTCACCACGTTCAAAACCGAAGCCGAGGCCATCGCGCTGGCCAACGATACCCAGTACGGACTGGCCGCGTCGGTTTACACCGGCAGGCTGAACCGGGCCATTCGCGTATCGCGCGCCATTCGCGCCGGCACGGTGACGGTGAACTGCTTCGGGGAAGGCGACGCCACCACCCCGTTTGGCGGCTACAAGCAGTCGGGCTTTGGCGGGCGCGATAAATCTGTCTTCGCCCTCGACCAGTACACCGAACTGAAGACCCTGTGGGTTGATCTCTCTGAAGACGACGCCTGAAGCCGTTTTTAACGGTCTGGAAGAGAGAATTCATTTCTATTTCTGTCTTCTGGTGGCGGTTGGCCTGTCGAGAAAGCAGGGACGCATCTGCTCAAACCGGCAGAAAAATGCCTTTATTATGAAGTGGCTAAAAAATGCCGGGCAGCTGCCGCCGTTTCGCCACGTGGCTGGCAGTGAAATTGTCTGGCTGCGTGGGGAGATCCTGCGCCATCCACCGGACCGGGATCCGGAGCCCCTCCTGAGGCTGATCTATCAAACTGCCAGCGAGATGCGCAGAGCATGATTGCTGTGGCTAATAATTTTGCTGTTGCACATCTTTATCTGTAGGTTAAGCAACATCATAGTTAAGCATCACAGGTCGATTTTCAGGAGGCGGCAATGAGAACGGGAAAGGTAGCGCTGTATGAGGATCTCAAGCGACATATTCTCACCATGGAGCTGGATCCGGACGAGCTGCTGGATGAAGCCGCGCTGACCGCGCAGTACGGTCTCTCCCGTACACCGGTGCGTGAAGTATTCCAGCGCCTGGCGGGGGAAGGGTATCTCGAGATTGTGGAAAAACGCGGCGTACGGGTGATCCCGATGAGCCACTCGACGCTGCGTAATTTCTTCCTGGTGGCACCGATGATCTATGCCGCCACCGGACGCCTTGCCGTGCAGCACTACAAACCGGCGCAGCTTAAGGCGCTGAAAGAGACCCAGAAACGCTTTCGTAAGGCGGTGCAAACCCGCGATGCCGAAGCGCTGGCGCTGGAGAACAATCGTTTTCACGAGATCATGGGCGAGATGGCGGCCAACCCCTATCTGCAGCCGAGCCTGGGGCGTTTGCTGATCGACCACTGTCGCATCGGACATACCTTCTTCCGGCCGCAAAACGAGGACATGGAGCGCCGTTTACAGCTGGCTGCGGATCATCACGACGCCTTTATCGCTGCCATCGAAGCGCGTGACGAACAGGCGGTTGTCGATCTGGTGTTTGAGCACTGGGAACTGTCGCGGGAAAACATGGAGATCTTCATCGCGCCCCAGGGGCTGAAAGCCGATAACTTCGCCCCTTTCCCTGAGGGCAATAACCGCTGATCGCATCCCGCTAAGGTCTGCTGGCACCCGCTGACAGGCCTCCTTTCCCCATTCGTATTTCTTCTCTGACGCCCCGCTGCGCCGGGCTCTGCACGCCTTTTTTATTATTCTCGCAACTATTTTTATACTTTATGTATACATGAGATATACATCACATACACATTTTCTCGGGATGGCTAACATTGATTCAACGCTACTTACCGGAGTAACCCACGTGCAAAAGATCACTTCTCTACCTGCTGACGACGCCCTGCCGGGTTGGTATCACACCAGTCAACCGCGTACCCCGCGTCTTGCCCACGTCGGGCAAAAGCATGCCCGCTGGGCAATAGTCGGAGCCGGATTAACCGGGCTGGCCGCGGCCCGCCAGCTGGCGCTCAACTTCCCGGATGATGAAGTGGTGCTGGTTGAGGCGCAAGACGTGGGCTACGGCTCCTCCGGGCGCAACGCCGGTTTCGCCATTGATGTCCCGCACGATATCGGGGCGAAGGATTATATCGGTGATGTCACCACCGCGAATCTGATCCTCAAGCTCAACACCCTCGGGCAGAACTACCTGCGTGAGATTGTGAAGGAGCACGGCATTGAATGTCAGATGAGCGATTCCGGCAAATATCAGGCCGCGGTGGGGGAGAAGGGGATCGCTATTCTCGAGGCTTACCGCAGCGGGCTGGAGAAAATTGGCCGTCACGCGGAGATGATCCCCGGGAAGGATCTGCCGGACCATATCGGCACCTCATACTACCAGCAGGCACTCTACATTCCGGGCACTATTCTGCTCCAGCCCTCGGCGCTGGTGAAAGGACTGGCGGACAGCCTGCCCTCTAACGTGACCCTGTATGAAAATACGCCGATCACGTCCATCGACTATGGCGACAAAGTGACGCTGGTGCATGACCACGGCAGCATCACCGCCGACACGCTGATCCTGGCGAACAACGCCTTTGCTGCGCACTTTGGTTTTCTGCGCGGTCGCCTGCTGCCGACCTTCCTCTATGGCAGCCTGACCCGTCCGTTGACCACCGAAGAGCAGGCGCAGCTTGGCGGTAAGCCGGTGTGGGGCGTTATTCCCGCGCATCCGTTTGGCAGCACCGTGCGCCGCACGGTTGATAATCGCATCCTGATGCGCAACAGCTTTAGCTTCCATCCCGACGGTCGCCCGCGTGAAAAACAGCTGAAGCACAATATTGAGACCCACCGTAAATCGTTCGAGCGCCGCTTCCCGATGCTGAGCAAGGTTGATTTCGAATACTCCTGGAGCGGGGCCATCTGCCTGTCAGACAATCACGAAGGCTTCTTCGGCCAGCTGGCGCCGAACGTCTATGGCGCGCTGTGCTGTAACGGTCTGGGGATAACCCGCGGCACCGCCACCGGCAAACTGCTGGCGGATATGATCGCCGGGGAGCGCAACGAGCTGATCGATTTCCTGGTGGCCTCGCCGGGCCCGAACAGAACCCCGCCGGAGCCGTTCCTGTCGATTGGGGTGAACTCGGTGCTGAAGTGGGGCCAGTTCCGCGCCGGACTGGAGGTGTAGCATTCCGTTAAAATGCCTGATGGCGCTGCGTTTATCAGGCCTACGGAGTATCCCGGTCGGGTAAGCGCAGCGCCACCCGACGCTCTTACTGAATGCCTTACAGTGCAGGATCACTCAGACTCGGGTGATCGTCAGGACGTCTTCCCAGCGGCCAGTGATAGAGTTGCTCGGATTCCTTGCTTGGCGTGCAGTTTGTTATAAGGGTGTTTGTGTGATTCAGTGATTCCTTGTCCACCAATCTTGTACTGGTTTTTTTGTGCGTAACGGTTATCCACCCAGGTGGACGACGCGACGGCGTTAAGTGAAACGACCAGTAAAATGGGATAAAGGATAATTCTCGTACTCATAAACTACGTGGACTCGATATATTAAACGGGGACCAGTGTAGGTACGCAAAGACTTCAGGGTAATAAGCCCGCGGGACACAACTTACGATTCAAAGAGGACAAATTGAAATCCAATGTGTGGGTATTTCTGTCCCCATCTTTAGTTTTTTTGCGTTAATTGAATAGCTTTGTGCGCACAGGGACACCAGTATCAATGTATACATATTTAGATTTAGAGCTAAAAGCAACGTCTGCTTTTCGCTCACTGCGGTCCTCCAGCTAAGTTCGCCATGCCATAACAGGAATGCCCATTATACACGTGTATAATGGGCATTCCTGTGCTGATTCGTTGGCTTGCTTCCCTTCATTATTAAGTGATGCCACCATTGAGAACCTGTTCCATAGGTAAGCATGACAGCTCTTCGCTCACAGTGGCCTTTCTGCTCAGTGAATCCGTCCACTCCGTGACAGAATAACCTATTGATCTCAATAATAAATGTCATCTAATTTGTCCTGACTGATGCGGGATAACAGCACCTGATGGCTCTATTTTCGCTCGCCGTATCTCGGCAAGGTATCCGCTTTATCCTGGCTGTAACCATCAATAGTTTGAGGAGAGGGGATAAGTACCGTTGTACTTTTATCATAACTCCTGCTTTTGAGTTTCATATATTAAACAGAGATCAAAACCACGTACACCCATACGACGGCCTTATTACAGCAGAGCACAGAATCCAGGCACAATAAAACAATCTAAGCCGCTGAGGGCAGGTCAGTTGTATATAGGCGGTTTGAGCACCTGTGGAAAAATTGAATATTTAGCGCTGTTTCGTCAATACCCAGAAGCCCAGAAGGATAATAGTTTACCTGTGTAGAGCAAATTGTACCCTGACCATATGAAAAGGGGGTAAAAAGTGTCATATCGATATGGAATGGATTCGTATGAGTCTCAGGGGCATTATAGCGAAATACCATATCACGTTGAAACATGTGTAAGAGCTGACTGCAGAGCTTAAAAAAAGAAAATATTCACTCGATTGGATGAAGTGAATGCCGAAGCCAGACTTAGCTGACCTGGCGGCGGGTTTACACACAGATATCGGATCTCGTGATATCTGTGTGTGAAGTTTTTATTGCTGATGTTCCGGAATCCGGGCGATAACCTTTATCTCAAAATCAAATCCCGCCAGCCAGTTAACCCCCACGGCTGTCCAGTTGGGATATGGCGGCTTCGGAAAAACGGTTTGTTTCACCTGCATAATGGTTGAAAACTGACTCTCCGGATCGGTATGAAAGGTTGTCACATCGATAAGATCTTCAAACGAACATCCTGCGGCGGTAAGAGTGGCCTTGAGGTTTTCAAAGGCACGTTCTACCTGCGTTGCAAAGTCGGGCTCAGGACTACCATCTTCCCGGCTACCCACCTGACCGGATACAAACAGTAAATCACCAGAGCGGATCGCAGCAGAATAACCATGCTTCTCATAGAGAGCGTGGCGATTCGCCGGGAAAACAGGTTTCGGTTGGTTCATAACGTATCCTTTTTTCGGATGTGTGAAGCCGTGCGTGACATAAATAAATGAATTAATATACGCAGTGTATGTAAACTTAACCACACATACGCGGCGTATGTCAAATTTCATACGCTGCGTATATTGCAAGGAGTCCGCATGGCTGCCAAACGCCGCGCCGAAACGATGGAAGAAACCCGCACGAAGTTGATTACAGCCGCACGAAAAGCCTTTGCCGAAAAAGGGTTTGCAGCAGCATCAATGGATGATTTGACTGCCAGCGTTGGCCTGACGCGTGGGGCTCTGTACCATAATTTTGGGGACAAAAAAGGGTTGCTTGCCGCTGTGGTTGCCCAGATTGACTCAGAAATGGCACAAAGTGCCAAGAGTGCAGCGACACAGTTCAGGGATGACCAGCAAAAGCTTCTGGCTGAAGGGATAGCCTATATCAGAATGGCTCTGGATGAAGAAGTCCGGCGTATCGTTCTGCTTGATGGCCCGGCTTTTCTTGGCGATCCTACGAAATGGCCGAGTCAGAATAACTGCCTTGACGCCACCCGAGAGAGCATTTCAGATCTGATTGAACGCGGCTTAATCAAGCCGGTAGATGTGGATGCTACCGCCTGGCTGTTAAATGGAGCTGCACTGAATGCCGCTCAGTGGGTGGCTGCCAGTGAAGATCCGCAGCATGCTTTACCAAAAGCGATTCAGGTTTTCACCCTGCTGGTAAATGGCCTGCTGGAAGAGGGCAAGCACCCATAACCTCCATTCTCAACCTGAAGGTTCGTTAATAAGTTGAGCTCCGTGCCGCTTGTTCCGGCTTCGATTCTCTCGGGTCAGTAATTCAGTCTGAAAATCACATAAGGCCGGTTCAATACGGCCTTCACGAATCTTGATAGTAAAGAATTTTGTGTAGCAATGTTTTACCAGATTTTTCGGACGTTACAATACAGCCAGCCCGATTGTGTATAAACAGGCCCGAGAAGCTAAACTCCACCTTTCATTCATAGAGATCTTACGGCTATTCAGGCAGTCCGCGTCGCGCCAGAAGCGGATATTGATAATTTGATCAATTAATTATTCGATGCGTTTAACATCTGGATGACGTTCGGTTGCAGCTTCATGGAAAATATCATCTAACCAGCCTGCAATTTCATCTTCTGCCAGATCATCTGGAATAACAACGTCATAGATACGGGAATACTTTCTTTCTGTCAGATCTACTCGAAAAACCAACCAGCACTCATTCTTACGCAGAATGCCAAGGTATCGACCAAAGACATTATAAACCAACATGTTATACCTCCAGTAATGTCAATCAAACCACACGTTATATTACTTCGAATAAGAAAGGCAGAGAATAAATCCTGCATTCGTTAGAGGACAACATCTTCTTTTGTCATGACAGTTCTGGTGATCCTGCATGCTGACCGCTTCGTGCCAGGAGCGGACGTTTATGAAAAGGGTGATAGATAAACATCAGCAATTTTATCTCCGATTACAGCACCTCAACCACTTCGAATTCTTCTGCGATCAACTCCATATCCTCAGAAAAATGACCTTCACGGATGAAAAATCGCTGATGCTCTTTCTTCCAGTATTCAAGACTTAAATCGCCTTCACCCTCTTTGCGAGCGAACTCCTCATTAATATCGCAAAAACGCACCAATTGTAGCGAAACCAGCCGGATCACGCATACCGGGACATTCTGTCCATCAAGAATTATGTTATAGCTGCCAATCCTCGGAGCAGATTCTTCCTGTTGGTAAGAGGCAAAAGATCCACAAGAGGCCGTTTTGATTCCTTTTTTAATAAGGTTAGCAAGCTCGCTTGCCAGTTCTGGACTGTCTCCCATTTGCCAGGCCCCTGCGCCTGGATATTTCATTTCTATTTCCCTAAGCTTAACCATTAATGCATCTGCCTAACCGTTGATGAAAAAAGTAATAATAGTATTAGCGTTAATGGGGTCACCATTAACAGTAATACGTTACCTCAGATAGTGTGGTTTGCTCTTCGCTCAGACTGGAGCTTAAACTCAGTTGGTTCATCCGCGCAGTGCCAAAAACTGCCCCTGACTGCTTGTTAACCGCGCCTCCTATTGTATAGATATTTTCTGTACATCAAGATACATTGAGATAGCTATTTAATGGCTTAAATAGTAATAGACACTAAGTTCAGGAAGGAAAAGTGCTGATGCCAATACCTATTCTCTATACAGAACGCTTACTGTTAAAACCATTATCCTCAGAAGATGCCTCACAAATTCAGATACTTTATCCTCGCTGGGAGATTGTTCGGTACATGGTCTCATCAGTACCGTGGCCCTATCCGGATAATGGCGCCGAGAATTATGTCAATAACGTTGCCTTGCCTGATATAGCAAATGGAATCGCTTGGATCTGGACTATTAGGCATCGTGAAACACCTGACAACATGGTAGGTTTAATCTGTCTTTATGATGTTGAGGATAACAACCGAGGATTTTGGTTATCTCCGGAGCATCAGGGCAAAGGTTTTATGCGTGAGGCCTGTAACGCAGCTACAGATTATTGGTTCAATTCCTTAAATAAGACTATATTGCGTGCGCCGAAAGCGGCTCTCAATAACCGCTCCAAACGTATCTCACAAAGCAGTGGCATGCGGCTCATTAGGACTGAAAAGAAAGCATATGTCAGCGGTCTGCTGGATTCCGAGCTATGGGAAATCACACGTGATGAATGGAATGCTCGTAAAGGTGGCTGATAAGCTGATGGCATGTCCGCTAAGCGCTCCCAGCGGACCTTCAGCTTCGTTAACACGTCCGCTCCGTGCCAAAAGCGGAAGTTAACTACGGATAAAATTCAGCGCCCCACACCCAGAGCCGCTGCATAACGGCAATAAGCTACACTTGTTCATTATTTCCACAACAGGAAAGCCTTCCGCTGCTTCAACGGTGTGTGTTTGACATCGCGCAGTTGGGACATTTTGATCAACAACGAGCATGGCCAGCTAACGATGAAATTGATACTTGTTCGACACGCAGAAACAGAGTGGAATTGGGAAGGAATTATTCAGGGGCACAGCGATAGCTCCTTGACCTGTCGGGGTTTGCGTGAAACATCCCTCCTACTAGCAGCGTTTAGTGCAAGTGAGTATCAAATAGAGCGTATTTACGCTTCTCCGCTTGGGCGTGCCTGGCAAATGGGGCAAAGCCTGGCTGAACACTTTCATTGTTCACTGACGGCTGAACCGGCCCTTAAAGAGCAGGCCTTTGGTCAGTTTGAAGGTATGCCGTTAGAACTACTCAGACAAAAACATCCAAACTATGCAAATGCATTATTCAGGCTTGATGCAGAGTATTGTCCACCAGGGGGGGAGTCACTGGCGCATGCTTCTCAGCGAGTTATGCGTTTTTTACAAAACCTGGAAGATACTTCATCACATCAACAAACAATATGTATTGTGTCTCACGGGCATGTCAGTCAGGGCACTCTGGCAATTCTTAAAGAAGGGACTGTCGATAGTTTCCCTCGCTATGCTCATCCCAATGCAAGTTATTCTGTTATCGACCTGATTAATGGAAAATGTATTGGCCTAAAGTGGGGGATTGCTACACATTTACGTCACCTGAATTAGTGGCTACCTTCCAGGCATTGAAAACCCATCCTGCCAGAATCATCATTATTTAAGCACAATGTTCACTCCTCGCTGTGAGTTCAACGGGTCGATGCAACGCTATCCTTAATCAAGGGGGGACGTTGCTATGAAACGAAGAACTCGGATTAACTTACCCGCGTTGTGCCGGATGCGGGCATCGCAAACTCATGCTCTTCTGATGACGTGGGTGCTAAAGATAATTGTCCATCCATTGAAACCTGATTTTTTCACACTGACATAATCAATGATTCCAGCCTAATTTGGCTAATGGCATAATCAGGCAGGCGAAAGTGAGGGTGAAAATGGATAAAACAGCGAAAAATCAGATAGTAGATAGCGACATTGCACAGTTATTACTAAAGCACAGGAAAGCTCGTAACTGGACGGTAACGGAGCTTGCTCAACGCTCAGGCGTGAGCCAGGCGATGATTAGTAAGATTGAACGAGGCGTCTCCAGCCCCAGCGCGACTATCCTTAGTCGTTTAGCGAACGCCATGAATATTACGCTATCAAAACTTTTCGCCGAGCTTGAGCAACATCAGAATTCGCTGGTTCGTTTCGCTCACCAGCAGCAGCATTGGACAGATGAACAATCAGGCATTATTCGTTGGACATTGTCCCCGGCGGGCGCCAGTCCGGAACTGATAAAAGTTGAAATCCCTGCACTGGGGCAACTGACGATCCCCGCTTCCGCTATTGAGCATCTTTGCGGGCAAACACTTTGGATGCTGAGCGGCAACCTTGATTTTAGGATCAATCATCAGACTCATCATTTGCAAGCGGGTGACTGTCTTGCTCTTACCTTTGCAGGCGAGTGCCAAATGACCAACCCGGATAGCGAACAGAGCTGTACATACATCGTTGCGTTTAGCCAAAAAAACAGATGATATTTCCCTGGCAAACGGTTAGACGCCATGCCCTTTACGCAGGTGCAGCAGGGGATAAGGTCTTCCCTGACTATCCTGCCCGGAGCGCCCTGAAACCTGAAAGCCCATATGTTGATAAAACCCGACAGCCTGTTGGTTTTGTTCATTGACGTCGACGCTTAAATCAGGATGAAGAGCAAGGGCATGGGATATCAACTGTTTTCCGACGCCAAGCCCGCGAGCAGCAGCATCTACGAACAGGGCCTCCAGGTGACCATCATGTAAAAACATAAATCCGAGTGGCTGGTCTTCATCATTTGTCGCTACCCATACAGGGGTTTCCGAAAAAAAGCCGACCACCTCTTTTTCGATCTCTTGCCGGTCGTGAGCTTTCAGAAAATCGTGCGTAGCATCGACAGAATTTTTCCAAATTTGGATGATGTCTTCCGCTTCAGAAGGTCGTGACATTCTGATTTTTATCATCTTTTTTTCCTTAAAATGGACATGTTTTTGGGTAATAACCTACAAAATGAATCCACGTAATTTACTATGGTGTAATTAAATTCACAATAGTGAAGGTGTCGTCAAGTCTATCGTTGCTAGACTCACTTTCAGGTGCAGAATGCCACGACCGGCTCTGGCCTGATAGCGCTCGAACTGGCGTACAAGCCGTTCGAGCACCACGATTTATTGTGGAAAGCCGCGATGAGTTCCGATTTATTGTTGTGGAGCTCACCCTATGCATGTCCTCAAGGTCACATTCACTGCTCAGGCTACGAAGCAGACTCGCTAGAAGATAGTCGAGTAAAGGGCAATGGATAAGGCCTTTCAGGCCGATACGTTCTACTGACTCAGAAATCTTTTTTACGGAAGCTATCGCGGATGGCGTCCCCCATCAGACAGGTCAGGTTCATCCAGGTAGGCTCGACTGCGAAATTCGCCATGTTTCCAGCCATATTGTCGAACGCTCGCTTGTTGGTGTAGAGCATGTGCCCAGGTGACATAAACTTTGTCTCCATGATCGATTTCTCAACGTTCTCGTAATTGAGTAGGTTGCCAAAGTTGCCGCGACCAGAAACGAACGTCTTGCCTGCCTCATTTCCACCCCAGGCCAGATAGGGGTTGAGAAAAATGAAGGACGGCATGCTGTTGATGGCGACCGCACCATATTCCAGGTCAGACACCGCCTGCTCAAGTAATTTCTGATGGGCCTTTCTGGTGTCCTCATCGATAAGTATCGCACTGGCGAGCGTGCCCAGGAGCTGGGTGTTGGCGAACTTGACGGCGCCGGGGAGAAAGTGCGCGGCATTGGCTGGCAGGTCAAGCGGCACTTCAGCGAGCACCAGGCTGAACGCTTCATGTGAAGTGGCGTAGCCACCGGGCTCAACGTCTGTGAGTAATATGACATCGGAATGCGGATACTTGCCGCCCTCGGGGCTCAGTACTTCCGCATCGGGATAGGCCTGTCGAAAACCATCCACGACCTTGTCGGCGCCAGGGTAGTACATACCCATGGCCGGAGTAGTCTCCGAGATAGCGACCCGCAGCGCGTCGAGGAATTCCTTGCGCTGCGGCCAGTGTTTGCTTGTCACCAGAGTTTGGGGACGACCGCAGTTCGCGCCACCATTGAACTTTGCCATGGTGGCTATCTGCACTGCCTGGTGCTCAATTTCCTTCTTTGTCCATGGCCGGTCGCCCGGCACGATGATGCATGGGTTATTACCGCCGCATTCGGAGATCAGCGGCGTCTCTGTCGCTGACATGATAGCCTCGGCCGTTGCGGTTCCACCAGTAAAGTAGATCCTGGAGAGGCGGGGGTCTACTGTCAGATCTTGTCCCCGATCGGCATCGCAGAAGCTCAGAACGCGCCGATCAATCAGCGGCTGCATGATCTTTGCCCAAATCCTGTCGGTTTCTTCGTTCAGGTGATGCGGTTTGTGTACGACTGTACAGTTCTCGAAGAAGATCGCTTTCAACACCTCGAGCGCTGAGCTGTAGTTGCCTGCACCCAGCACGGCAATAATACCCGCGGGCTTTTCCATCGGATTGATTTGTTTCGGTGCGCCTTTCACACGGATGCGACTCTTCTGATCCGCGTACATCAACTTGTCCTTCCGCTCCTGCGGAAAGACATAAATATCGTAGAGATCCTCACTCACTTTTTCCACGCTCAGCGGCTGTGGCATCTTGCCGTCGAGAATGGATTCATAAAGGATGATGGCTGCCGAGACGGTACTCGCCATAGGAACGACGGTAGCAACCTTTGACATTGGGTATGAAAAAAGAGGCGCACCGAGGATGCCGTTCTTCATCTTGCTGTCGGCGAAGGCGAGGTCATCACCGTACTTCTTCAGGTTTGCACGGACTTCCTCCAGCAGACGCAAACGTTCTGCGGGAGATGTTGTGGTCCATTTTTGGGGATCCAGTTGGTCGATAGCTTCGGTAGCATTCATGGGAATTTCTCTATTGTTCAGATTGGACCGCCAGGACAGGTGGAACGTGTCCTGGCTGGTGTGATGTTTACATCTCACTATAGGAAGCAAGCCACGACAACGCTCTGGCAATCCGCGCCAATTTTAATGCGAGAGATGCCAGCACAGGGAGTTGAGTCGTGGATGTTACAGATTGGCGTAACGTGCAGTCATTGTGGCGCGGTTTGAAGGGGGTTAAGCGCACGACTGCTCTATACTCTGAGCGTCGGTTGAAAGAGCAATAGTGACGGAGTTCTGAAGGTGCAAAACAAAACTTTTCCCATGGATATTGGCTGGCTGGCAATACTGAAGGACTTAGATGTTCAGCCTGGTCATGTATTACGTCGGGCCGGCCTTCCAGACGATTTACTCTCTCGTACAAGACAGGGGCTTTCTGGCGAAGACTATTTTCGTTTCTGGCGCGCTTTAGAGGCTGAGGCAAGTAATGCCATGTTTCCCTTACGCCTCGTCGAGACTCTCTCGGCTGATTCTTTCAACCCACCACTGTTCGCTGCCCTGTGCAGCGCGAATCTGGTACAGGCTTTGCAGCGCCTCGCCAAATACAAGCAACTGGTGGCGCCCATGAGCCTGGAAGTCAATACGGGTGACGCAGGCGAGCTGGTCGTGACGCCTCGCTGGTTGTCGATACAAACCGAGGTACCTTACTCGCTGCAAGTGGCCGAGATTGCGTTTTTCGTGCGACTAACCAGACTGGCTACCCGTGAGCACATTAAGGCGCATCGCGTTATCCTGCCGCAACTTCCGTCCAGTCGTTATCTCCGGCGTTACGAGAATTTCTTCGGCGTACCTGTGCAAAAGGGAGAGTATCCAGTTATCGCTTTCGCCGCTGTGGATGCTTTGCGTCCATTCCTGACGGTCAACGAAAGCATGTTTCACGCGTTCGAACCCGATCTTCGCCGACGGCTCAGTGAACTTGATTCGACGGCGTCGACGGCGGAACGCGTGCGTGCTGTCTTACTGGAGCTGTTGCCTGGTAATGCGGCTACCATTGAGAAGGCCGCGGAACGACTGGGCTTGAGTAAGCGTACGCTTCAACGTCGGCTGAGGAGGAGGGGGAAAACTTTCGCGCCCTGGTCAATATGGTGCGGGAGAGCCTTGCCCGACACTACCTGGCAAATACCACGATGTCCGGCGCAGAGATCGCTTTCCTCCTTGGATTCGAAGATCCCAATTCCTTTTATCGCGCATTCCAGGGGTGGACTGGAAAAACACCTGACAGCGTCCGTCATGCCATGCGCTTGAATTGAGGAAAACACACCATGTCTTAACTTACCGAACAGGAGAAAGCCCTGTTTGCCGGCGTCCCAGGACGGGTGGGCGGCTTTATACTTCAGTCCCTGCTGGCAGATCCCTGAACGGGACAACAGATTTTCATAAAGCAGGCCTGCCAAAGAAGACCTATTTTTATGTCAATCCGGTCAACGTCAGATATCAGGGAGAAGCTAAGCCTCTCCCTGAATTCACCCTCAGGCGTTAGCTGCCGCCTTTAACCGCGCCTTCATCAGGCTATAGGTCGTCCACGCGTACCGTTCCGCCCAGTCCTGGTCGGCAATAGCCTCTACCTTCACCGCGCAGTACTTGGTTTCCGGGGTTTTCGAGATAGGATCCAGATTATCCTGGGTCAGCTCGTTACAGGCGCCGACCCACCACTGGTAGGTCATATACACCGCGCCGGGGTTGATTCGCTCGCTGAGATCGGCGCGAGTCATCACTTTGCCGCGCCGCGAACTCACCCATACCAGCTGACGATCGGCGATACCAGTCCGCTCTGCATCGGCAGGGTGCATCTGGATCCGGCCAGGTTCGTCCGCCAGCGACTGCAGCGCCGCGCAGTTGCCGGTCATTGAACGGCAGGAGTAATGGCCGACTTCGCGCACCGTGCAGAGCACCAGCGGGAAATCATCGTCCGGCGTTTCCGCCGGCGCGCGCCACGGCGCGGCGAACAGTTGCCCTTTGCCCGATGGAGTATCAAAGTGATTATCCTGATACAACCATGGCGTACCGGGGTGATCGAGCGTTGGGCACGGCCACTGCACGTGGCCCATATCGCCCATTTTCTCCCAGGTTACGCCGTAGAACAGCGGACAGAGTTCGCGCATTTCATCCCAGATTTGCTGGTTACTGGCGTAATGCATCGGATAGCCCATCTCGCTGGCCAGCAGGCTGATAATTTCCCAATCGCGTTTCACATTACCTGTGGGCGGAATAGCCTGTTCGAAACGCTGGAAGCCGCGGTCGGCGCAGGTAAAGACGCCGCCGTGCTCGCCCCAGGACGTCGCCGGCAGCAGCACGTCAGCCACTTCCGCCGTTTTGGTCATAAAAATATCCTGCACTACCACAAAATCCAGCGCTTCCATCCCTTTGCGTACCAGACCCAGATCGGCCTCGGTTTGCAGCGGATCCTCTCCCATGATGTAGTAGGCTTTGATTTCTCCCGCCAGCGCTTTATGCGGGACTTCGGTGATACGGGTGCCGATTTGCGTATCCATCAGCGCCGGATCGATGCCCCAGGCATTGGCGAATTTGGCGCGCACCGCGGCGTCGGTGACGTCCTGATAGCCCGGGAACTGGTTGGGTAACACCCCCATATCGCAGGCGCCCTGGACGTTATTTTGTCCACGGACCGGGCCGACGCCGACGTTAGCCCGCCCGAGGTTGCCGGTCAGCAGCGCGAGGCTGGCGAGACCGCGGACGACATCAACCGCCTGGCCAAACTGGGTTACGCCCATTCCCCACATAATGGTGGCGGAAGGGGCGGCGGCGAAGGTGCGCATCGCCCGGCGAATGGCCAGCGCCGGGACGCCGACCAGCGCTTCCACGGCTTCGGGAGAGTAGTCTTTCACCGCCTCACGATAGGCCTCAAGCCCTTCGGTATAACGCTCAACGTAATCGTGATTGTAGAGATCTTCTTCCAGCAGGACATAGGCGAAGGCGTTGACCAGCGCCATATTGCTGCCGTTGTTGAGCTGCAGATGCTGGTCGGCGATGCGGGCGGTTTCAATGCGCCGCGGATCGCAGACGATGATTTTCGCGCCGTTGTCGCGGGCTCTCAATACCCTTCGCGCCACGATAGGGTGAGAATCGGCGCAGTTATAGCCAAAGACCAGCAGACATTTTGAGTTCTCAATATCGCTTATCGAGTTGCTCATCGCGCCATTGCCGAGCGAAGCCTGCAGCCCGGCGACCGACGGCCCGTGGCAAACGCGGGCGCAGCAGTCGACGTTATTGGTATTGAGTACCGCACGGGCGAATTTCTGCATTACGTAATTGGTTTCATTCCCCGTGCCGCGGGACGAACCGGTGGTCATGATGGCGCGCGGGCCATATTTGGCCTTGATCTCGCGGAGCTTAGCGGCGGTGTAGCGAATCGCTTCTTCCCAACTGACCGGGGTGAACGGGCCGCCTTTCTGATAACGAATCATCGGCTGCTTCAGGCGAGGCGTGAGAAGCTGCGTGTCATTGAGGAAATCCCAGCCGTAGTAGCCTTTCAGGCATAGCTGGTTTTGATTGGTGACGCCGTCGGCGGCCTCGGCGCGAATGATTTTATCATTTTCGACAACCAATTTGAGTTTACAACCCGCCCCGCAATAGGGGCACACGCTGGTAATTTTATTCATCAGTAACAGACCTGTTAACAGTGAAGATAGGGCGATAGCGCGCCGGGCCCGGCAGGCTACCGTCAGCAAACGCGCGACGTCGATCGTCGTGCGATACAAATCGATTGCATAATGCGTGCCAAAGTGAAGATAGCGCTGATGACGCGGGATGAAGGTGATGAAGACGCGGGAAAATCATGGATGTCGTCATAAGTGACGATGACGCGGGACGCCGTGGCTGACGATCGCCCCGCGGGGATTGAGGTTAAGCGTTAACTTCCATATTCTGCTGAAGTTGGTTCAGCGTCTCTTGCGACATGCCGGCCTGCCGCGCGGCGGCGCAGATCGCCTGCCAGCTACTGGCATCGAGCGGAATACCGTTTGCCAGCCGCTGCTGACGATTGGCCGCTTCCCACTCACCCGGCGCCAGAATAGGCGTATCGGCATCGTGCGGCGACTGTTTACACCAGTCGATAAAGGCCTCGGTTTCGCGCTGCATCTGCGGCGCATCGAAGGCTTCGGGGCTGAGAATAATGGTAGTCATGCAGTTGAAGATGGCGTCGACGCAGCCCTGCAGGCTATCCTGGTGGGTCGTTTGTCCGCCCGAGACCGCGCCGCCGAGCACCTCGCACAGCGTCGCCAGGGCATAGCCTTTATGTTGGGCAAAGGTGAGCAGGGCGCCAAGCGGTGAGGTCTGCATCACCGCCGGATCGGTGGTCGGTTCGCCGCGAGAGTCAATCAATGAGCCGGCGGGCACCGCTTCGTCTTTATGCCACGCGACGCGGGTTTTGCCAAAAGCGATGGCGCTGGTGGCGTAATCGAGCAGCAGCGGCGGGTGGCCTTCACGCGGGAAGACCACGCAGAGCGGGTTAGTGCCGAAGCGGCTATCTTTGCCGCGAAATGGCGCCACCATCGGATCGCCGACGACGCTGACGAAATGAATGGATATTAACCCCTGCGCGGCGCACTGTTCCGCCCAGTAACCGATGCGCCCGATATGGTGAGCATTGCGCAGCGCTACCGCGGCCAGGCCGTGCTGTTTGGCTTTTTCAATCCCCAACTGCATGGCTTCATGGGCAACGACCTGACCGAAGCCGGCGTTACCGTCAAGGGTGACGACGGCGCCGGCGTCTTTCATCACGCTGGCATGGCGGTTAAGCTGCAAAAATCCTTCGCTATGGGATTTTACGTAACTCGGGATCATGCCGACGCCGTGCGAATCGTGTCCGGCAAGGTTGGCAGCGATCAGGTGGTCTGCGACCAGCGCGGCTTCGGTTGGTGTACTGCCCAGCTGCGTGAACAGGGTGGTAACGAAGTGGTGCAGCTCCGTGGGGCGAAAGCGATGTCCTGTAGGCACGAATAGTCTCCTCGATGTATGTTGTTGTTTTGTTGCGTTTGCCATTCCATGCTGCGCCGCAAGGCGCAGAAGATCAAGGCGATAAATATCTCTCACTGAATAGGGAGATTATTGGCATGGTTCATTTTGACGAAACCGCCCGGCAAAATGGTGTTGAATGTAATATTAGGTGAATATGTAAAAGGTACATTTATTACTCCATCCTCGTAATGGCGCTGCTCCTGTTTTTCTTTATTCGAATGGTCCTGAAGAAATGCAAATAAAGGCTTTGCCATTGGCGGTAATCGCTTCGTGACGCTGCGGCATTAATCTGTGACCTCGCTCGCTGTTTTCTCTATTCGCTGAATAAACTCCATAAACACCACTTTTTAAACTACACCACTGTCACAAAAGCCATAAAAACCCTTCCCCCAGCGTTGCAGAGGGGGTTGTAGCACTATATGTTAAATTTGTGTTTAATTATTGATGCTTAAGGGTTGATTTTATGTATAAGAAAATCGGCGGTTTAGTGGTTTCACTGACGACAGTCTTCTCGTACTCCGCGCTGGCGGAGGTGCCGCAGGGCTACCCGGCAGATTATCAAAAAGTCGTTGATGCCGGGGTGAAAGAGGGCAAAGTCGTGGTTTATTCCACAACGGACACCAAAGCGGCAGGGCCGTTAATTAAAGGCTTTGAAGCGCAATATCCTGGGATTAAAGTTGAATATAACGATATGAACAGCACCGAGCTGTACAACCGTTATATTAGTGAACAAGCCGCCGGCGGCGGGAGCGGCGACGTGGTGTGGAGCTCTTCTATGGACACGGCGCTGAAATTAGCCACCGATTATGCGCAAGAGTATGCTTCACCAGAAGTTGGCAAGCTGCCGAAATGGGCGGTCTGGCAGCAAAAAGCCTACGGCACAACCTATGAGCCGGTGGTCTTTATCTATAACAAACGGCTGATCCCACAAAATGAAGTGCCGGATTCACATACCGCATTGGCCAAACTTATCGCCGGGCAGGCTGATAAATTTAAAGGCAAAGTCACCACCTACGATATCGAGAAATCGGGGCTTGGTTTTATGCTGGCGGTGCAGGATAGCAAGGCTGACGGCAATTACTTTGCCGACCTGGCGAATATCGCCAAAGGCGGCCTGACGGTGCAATCCTCTACCGGCACCATGATGGAGCGCGTCTCCTCCGGTGAAAACCTGATCGGCTATAACATTCTGGGATCCTATGCCGAAGCGCGCGCTAAAACCGACCCGTCATTAGGCATCGCCTATCCGAAAGACTACGTGCTGGTGCTGTCCCGCGTCTCATTTATCACCGCGGAAGCAGGGCATCCTAATGCGGCGAAACTGTGGTTCGATTATGTACTGTCGGAAAAAGGGCAAACGATTCTTGCCTCTCAGGGCGATATCCCGTCAATTCGCAACGACATTGAAGGTAAAAATGATATCGACGGGATGACCAAATTACTGGGCAATGCGCTGAAGCCTATTCCGGTGGATGAAAGCCTGCTGCAATATCTGCAACCCAAACAGCGTCTGGAATTTATTAAGCAATGGCGCGCCGCTGCTGCGAAATAAAGTAATTACCTGTGAAACTTCCCCTGGAATGTATCCGGGGGAATGATCGTATCAGTATTCAGTAAATAAGTACTCATTATCTCTTCTTGATAATTTATCTCTGCACTTTGCCAGGGGAATTAAAGATGAACATTTTACGCAGAAAGTGGCAAGGGCTACCGCGTGGCATGGTGGTATTGATAGCGGCACTGGTAATTTACGTTCCGCTATTATTTATCGTGGCGCAAAGTTTTCTTTCCGCACCATTTTTTGCCCGCTCGAAAGAGTGGAGCCTCGAAGCCTTCGGTTTTATTTTTACCGACCCGGATTTTTACCTGGCCTTACGCTCTGGATTTATCCTCGCTTTTGGTCTGGTCATTATCGCGATTCCGCTGGGCGGCATTCTGGCCTTTTTAATGGTACGTACCGATTTACCCGGCAGGCGCTTTATTGAGCCGCTGATCCTGGTGCCGATTTTCGTCTCGCCGATGGTGCTGGGCTTTGGTTACGTGGTGGCCGCCGGGCCGGTCGGTTTCCTGTCGCAGTGGGCGCAGGCGTGGCTTGGTTTTGTGCCGTGGAATATCTACTCGATGTTCAGCATCGTGGTAATCGCCGGTTTAACGCACGTCCCGCATGCCTATCTTTATATCTCCTCGGCGCTGCGTAGCGTCGGTTCGGATGTGGAAGAGGCGGCGCGTACCGTCGGCGCCACGCCGCTGCAGGTGATGACCTCGGTGAGCCTGCCGATGGTACGCCCGTCCATTCTCTACGCCTGCGTGCTGCTGTTCTTCCTCGGCCTTGAGGTCTTTGGCCTGATGCTGGTGCTCGGCGATCCGGAGGGCAACATGGTGCTGGCGACCTATCTCTATAAGTTGACCAATAAACTGGGAACGCCTTCTTACCATCTGATGGCGGCGGTCGCGGTGGTGTTAATCTGCATTACCATTCCGCTGGTGATGTTGCAGCGCCGGTTGATGCGTACCGCCAACCGCTTCGTGACCATGAAAGGTAAAGCGTCGCAGTCGCGCGCCTTGCCGCTGGGGAAATGGCGTTGGGTCGCGGGCGCGGTCGTGGTGGCGTGGTTAACCGTGACCATCGGCGTTCCGCTACTGGGTGTGGCGCTACGGGCCTTTATTTCCAATTGGGGCGTTGGCGTTTCATTATGGGATGAGCTGTCGCTGGCGACTTTCCGCAACATCTGGCAGCAGCCGAATCTGCTGCGGGCGATCGTCAACTCGATGGCGATCGGGATTATCGGCGGCGCGCTGGCGGTGGTGTGCTATCTGTTTGTCGGTATCGCCATGCACCGTAAACCGGATAACGTCACGCGCTTTCTCGACTACAGCGTGCTGGTACCGCGCGCGGTGCCGGGCCTGTTGGCCGGTCTGGCGTTTCTGTGGGTGTTTCTGTTTGTGCCGATGTGGCTCGATCAGTCATTGAAAAACGGCTGGCTCTCGACGCTGCCGGTCGCCGACTGGCTGCGCGAACACCTTATCGTGCAATTGCGCGCGCTGCGCAACACCATTTTCAGCGTCTGGTTGGCCTATACGGTGGTGTGGATGGCCTACGGCCTGCGCCTTATCTCATCAACGCTGCTGCAGGTGGCGCCGGAGCTGGAGGAGGCCGCGCGTAGCACCGGCGCCTCTCGCGGGCAAATCACCCGCCACGTCACCGTTCCGCTGGCGCGCTACGGGCTTATCGGCTCCTGGCTGCTGATGTTCCTGATCTTTGAACGCGAATATTCAACCGGCGTTTATTTGTTGTCGCCAGGCACCGAAACGATCGGGTCGATGCTGGTCTCTCTGTGGGCGGCGGGCGCCATTGATATCGTCGCGGCGCTATCGTTTATCAATATTCTGCTGGTGGTAGTCGGTCTGGGTATCGCCCTGCGCTTTGGAGTGAAATTACATGATTGAGTTATCGGTAGACAATCTGCATCTGACCTATGGCGACAACCCGGTGCTGAAAGGGGTGTCGATGGAGCTCAAACGCGGGGAAGTGGTGTCGCTGCTTGGCCCTTCAGGTAGCGGGAAAACCACGCTGTTGCGTGCGGTCGCCGGGCTGGAGAAACCGACCGCCGGGCGGATCACCATCGGCAATAACGTGGTTTATGACGGCAGTCCGCGTAGCGAGATCCCGGCGGAAGAGCGTAATCTCGGGCTGGTGTTCCAGTCCTACGCCCTGTGGCCGCATAAAACGGTATTCGACAACGTGGCCTATCCGCTGAAACTGCGTAAGGTGGCCAGCGGCGAGATTAAACAGCGGGTGCAGAGCGTTCTCGAGCAGCTAGGTCTGGGACATCTCGGTAATCGGCATCCGCATCAGCTATCCGGCGGCCAGCAGCAGCGCGTGGCTATAGGACGGGCGCTGGTCTATAACCCACCGGTTATTCTGCTGGATGAGCCGCTATCTAACCTCGACGCCAAGCTGCGCGAAGAGGCGCGGGTATTCCTGCGCGAGCTCATTATTAAGCTGGGCCTGTCGGCGCTGATGGTCACCCACGATCAGAATGAAGCAATGGCGATCTCCGATCGCATTTTGTTGCTTAACAACGGCGTGATTGAACAGCAGGGGACGCCGCAGGAGATGTACGGCAATCCGGCCACCCTGTTCGCCGCCGAGTTTATGGGCAGTAATAACCGCCTGCACGGTAAGGTGACGGCGCTGGAGGACGGACGCGCGCGAGTTGAAGGCGCCAGCTGGGCGCTATGGGGCCGCGCGGGCGAGGGGGTCAGCGTCGGTCAGCCGGCGACGGCGGTGATCCGCGTCGAACGGCTGCGCCTTGACTGCTCGCCGCAGGATAACAGCCTGGAACTTCCGCTGCTGACCAGCATGTACCTTGGCGATCGGTGGGAATATCTGTTCCGCACCGAGGGCGATGACTTTGCCATCCGCGCCTACGGCACGGCCCTGCGCGATGCCGAACATTGTCATCTGACGCTGCCCGCGGATGATGTGTGGATTTTTCCGCAGCGATAAACTTTGCTCAGGGCGCCAGATGACACACCGCTTCGATATTGTGTCCATCTGGCGCAATGACAAAGGCGGCGTAGTAATTGGCGTGGTAATTAGGTCGTAATCCCGGCGCGCCGTTATCCTTGCCTCCGGCGGCCAGCGCCGCGTGCCAGAAGGCGTCAACCTGCTCGCGGCTCTCGGCGCAAAAGGCGATATGCAGCGGCGCGGGTTTATCTTCGCTTTGATAGAGGCATAAAGAGGCATCGTTCGCTCCGGCTAGCTCCGCGCCGTAAGCCGGCTCGCCTTCGCCCGCCAGCGTCACGCCGAGCGGCGCCAGCGCCTGTAAAAAGAATGCCTTGCTCGCGGCATAATCACTGACGCCAAATTTGACATGATCGAACATAAATTCTCCTTGTGGTTGGGAATATCTGTACGACATCACCGTGTCGTTAAATTGATAAGGGAACCAGTATCGATTTAATTAACAACGGTGATTAACTAATTTAACAGCTCGAATTGTTTAATTATTCATTAAGCGAGTATTTACAGGTGCTTAATCTGCCATGTACCATAAACAAAAAATAACAAATGTGATACATATCACCCTTTATTGGCGCTTTGGTAAAACCAAAGGCGCGAAATTTCCGCATGACTTACCGCACTCAGGTTATTAAATGCCCGATCTTATCGTGACAACCCGGTGAATATTTGCGCCATTTTCCCGCGTTGCGTTGAGAATCGTCTAATATCCAAACGATAACCCTATAAATCTTATCGCTATTGGCGATTTATTGTACGTCTTATTGGCCAAAGCCAGACGGTCTGTTTCGCAACAGTTCAATGGTATCGGTACCAGAGCGGGATTTGCTGGGCTTGTAAGCGACAAAACAGTATTTTTAATTGACAGGAATGTGATTATGTCGAGCGAGAAAACCAACAATTCAAGGCGTGATTTTTTAGTAAAATCAATGGCCTTGATTCCAACGGTAGTCATCGGCGGCGGCAGCGTGGGCGCCATTGGCGTGGCGGCGAGCGCCACGGCACAGGCGGCCTCCGCACCTTCAGCCGGTGGCAACGCGACATCCAGCGACTGGAAGCCGCAATTCTTCAACGATCGCGAGTGGCTGTTTATCAACGCCGCCGTCGCTCGCTTAATCCCGGCCGATGAACTCGGTCCCGGCGCCAAAGAGGCCGGTGTGTCGGAGTTTATCGACCGCCAGCTTAACACCCCTTATGCCACCGGTTCCATCTGGTATATGCAGGGGCCATTTAACCCCGACGTGCCGAAAGAGATGGGCTACCAGTTGCCGCTGGTACCAAAACAGATTTATAACCTCGGTATCGCCGATGCCGAAGAGTGGTGTCAAAACCAGTATCACAAGAGCTTTGCTGAACTGAGCGGCGAACAGCAGGATGAGGCGCTCGGTCTGTGGGAATCCGGCAAGGCGCAGTTCAAACAGCTGCCGGCCTCGCTGTTTTTTTCCTATCTGTTGCAAAACACCCGCGAAGGCTTCTTCAGCGACCCTATCCATGGCGGCAATAAAGGCATGGTCGGCTGGACGCTGATTAATTTTCCCGGCGCGCGCGCCGACTTTATGGACTGGGTTGAACGAGGCGAACGCTATCCCTTCCCGCCGGTATCAATTAATGGGGAGAGGGCGTAATCATGGCGACCGTATTGAAAAAAACCGATGTAGCGATCGTTGGCTTCGGCTGGGTTGGCGCGATCATGGCCAAAGAGCTGACGGAAGCGGGGCTCAACGTCGTCGCGCTGGAGCGCGGCCCGATGCGCGATACCTGGCCGGACGGCGCTTATCCGCAGGTTATCGATGAGCTGACCTATAACATCCGCCGCAAGCTGTTCCAGGATCTCTCTAAAAGCACGGTGACGATTCGTCACAACACCAGCCAGCAGGCGGTACCCTATCGCCAACTGGCCGCCTTCCTGCCGGGAACCGGCGTTGGCGGCGCGGGTCTGCACTGGTCCGGCGTGCATTTCCGCGTCGATCCGATCGAACTACGTATGCGCAGCCATTATGAAGAGCGTTACGGCAAAAACTTCATTCCCCAGGATATGATCATCCAGGATTTCGGCGTCACCTACGACGAACTGGAACCGTTCTTCGATAAAGCGGAAAAAGTCTTTGGCACCTCCGGTACCGCCTGGTCGGTTAAAGGGAAGGTTGTCGGTAAAGGCCGCGGCGGTAACGCCTTCGCGCCGGATCGCTCGGACGATTTCCCGCTGCCGGCGCAGAAAAATACCTGGTCGGCGCAGCTGTTTGAAAAAGCGGCGCTGGAAGTGGGCTATCATCCCTATAACCTGCCTTCCGCAAACACCTCCGACTCCTATACCAACCCGTATGGCGCGCAGATGGGGCCGTGTAACTTCTGCGGTTTCTGCAGCGGCTACGCCTGCTACATGTATTCGAAAGCCTCGCCGAACGTGAACATCCTGCCGGCGCTGCGCCAGGAAAAACGCTTTGAACTGCGTACCAACGCCAATGTGCTGAAGGTCAATCTGACCGACGATAAATCCCGCGCCACCGGTGTGACCTATGTCGACGGTCAGGGCCGTGAAATGGAACAGCCGGCGGATCTGGTGATTATCGGCGCCTTCCAGTTCCATAACGTGCATCTGATGCTGCTTTCCGGGATCGGTAAACCGTACAATCCTGAGACGGGCGAAGGGGTGGTCGGGCGTAACTTCGCCTATCAGAACATGACCACTATCAAGGCCATTTTCGATAAAGATACCTTCACCAACCCGTTCATCGGCGCGGGCGGCAACGGCGTCGGCGTCGATGACTTCAACGCCGATAACTTCGATCACGGCGCGGCGGGCTTCGTCGGCGGTTCGCCGTTCTGGGTCAACCAGGCGGGGACCAAGCCTATCTCCGGCGTGCCGGTGCCTCCGGGTACCCCTGCGTGGGGCAGTAAATGGAAATCGGCGGTGGCCGACACCTACACCCACCACCTGTCGATGGATGCCCACGGCGCGCATCAGTCCTATCGCCAGAACTATCTCGATCTCGATCCGAACTACAAAAACGTCTTTGGTCAGCCGCTGCTGCGCATGACCTTCGACTGGCAGGAAAACGACATCAAGATGGCGCAGTTTATGTTCGATAAGATGGCGCCGATCGCCAAAGCGATGAAGCCGAAATATATGCTCGGCAGCCCGAAAAACGCCAATAGCCACTTTGACACCACCAGCTACCAGACCACCCATATGAACGGCGGCGCGGTGATGGGCGAAGATCCGAAAACCAGCGCGGTGAACCGTTATCTGCAGAGCTGGGACGTGCATAACGTCTTCGTCATCGGCGCTTCCGCTTTCCCACAGGGGCTGGGCTACAACCCGACGGGGACCGTTGCCGCGCTGGCCTACTGGTCGGCGAAGGCTATCCGCGAACAGTACCTGAGAAATCCGGGTCCATTGGTGCAGGCATAAGGGAAAGCAAATCATGAAAATGCAATGGTTATCGGCACTGGTTCTCGGTGCGTTAAGCTGCGCGGCGTTCGCCGAAGAGGCGCCTGCGGACAGCAATCTGATTAAGCAGGGCGAATATCTGGCGCGCGCCGGCGACTGCGTGGCCTGCCACACCAACGGTAAAGAGGGCAAACCTTTTGCCGGCGGTCTGCCGATGGAAACGCCGATCGGCACCATTTATTCCACCAACATCACGCCGGACAAAGCGCACGGTATTGGCGGTTATACCTTCGAAGAGTTTGACGACGCGGTGCGTAAAGGCGTGCGTAAAGACGGCTCCACGCTCTATCCGGCGATGCCGTATCCTTCCTTCGCCCGTATCAACGAAGCGGATATGCGCGCCATGTACGCCTACTTTATGCACGGCGTGGAGCCGGTTAACGTCGCCAACAAAGACACGGACATCCCGTGGCCGCTGTCGATGCGCTGGCCGCTGGCGTTCTGGCGCGGCATCTTCGCCCCGACGCCGAGCGACTTTGTCGCCAATCCGCACGTGGATCCGGTACTGGAGCGCGGCCGTTATCTCGTGGAAGGGCTCGGCCACTGCGGCGCCTGCCACACCCCGCGTAGCCTGACGATGCAGGAAAAAGCGCTTAGCGAAAGTGAAGGCGATGATTACCTGGCGGGTAGCAATGCGCCGATTGACGGTTGGGTAGCTTCCAGCCTGCGCGGTGAAAATCGCGACGGTCTGGGGAGCTGGAGCGAGGCCGAGCTGGCCGAGTTCCTGAAAACCGGGCGCAATGACAAATCCGTGGTCTTCGGCGGCATGAGCGACGTGGTTGAGCACAGCCTGCAGTATCTCTCGAACGACGATATCACCGCTATTGCCCGCTATCTGAAGTCGCTACCGCCGCGCGGCGGTAAACAGACGCCAGCTCCGGTGGAAGATAGCGTGGCGAAAGATCTGTGGAAAGGCGATGACAGCAAAACCGGCGCGGCGCTGTACGTCGATAACTGCGCTGCCTGCCACCGTACCGACGGCGTCGGTTATAAACGCGCGTTCCCGTCGTTGAAAGGCAACCCGGTGGTACAGACCGAAGATGCGACCTCGCTGATTCACATCATTCTGACCGGCAACACCACGCCGGCGGTGAAGGATGCGGTCTCGAACCTGACTATGCCGTCATTCGGCTGGCGTCTTGACGATCAACAGGTTGCGGATGTGGTCAACTTCATCCGCACCAGTTGGGGCAACAACGCGCCGCCGGTGAGCGCCAGCGATGTGGCGAAAGTACGAAAAGATAAGTCGATGATTCGCGATGAGAAGGCGTTAGGTAACGCCGACGTCTCGAAACTGCCGGCTGCTGCAGAGTAACTGGGCCGGGGCGGGGCACTGGATTCGCCCCGCCTGAGGTAAAAAACGTGATGACACCTGAACAACAGGGGACACAGCCATGATGCCGGAACTGGGCAACTACCTGCTGTGTCTGGCGGCAGGGCTGGCGCTGCTGCTAAGTATCTTTCCGCTATGGGGCGCAGCGCGACAGGAACGATGGCTGATGGCATTAGCCCGGCCGCTGGCCTGCGCGCTGTTTATCTGCATCATCGGCGCGTTTGCGCTGCTGGTGCATGCTTTTGTAATCAATGATTTCACCGTGCGCTATGTGGCGGAAAACTCCAACAGCGCGCTGCCGGTGTGGTACAGGGTGGCGGCCACCTGGGGAGCGCACGAAGGCTCTTTGCTGCTGTGGGTGCTGCTGCTCAGCGTGTGGACGTTCGCCGTCGCGCTCTTCAGTCGCCAGATGCCGCCCGACGCGGTAGCGCGGGTGCTGGCGGTGATGGGAATGATCGCCTTCGGTTTCCTGCTTTTTATCCTGTTCACCTCCAATCCGTTCAGCCGCAGCCTGCCGCTGTATCCCGTAGATGGCCGCGATCTCAATCCTATGCTGCAGGATATCGGGATGATTTTTCATCCACCGATCCTCTACATGGGCTACGTTGGCTTCTCGGTGGCCTTCGCCTTCGCGATTGCGTCGCTGCTGGCGGGGCGGCTGGATACCGCGTGGGCGCGATGGTCGCGCCCGTGGACGCAGGCGGCGTGGATGTTCCTGACACTTGGGATCGTGCTGGGCTCGGCGTGGGCCTATTACGAACTGGGCTGGGGCGGTTGGTGGTTCTGGGACCCGGTGGAAAACGCCTCGTTTATGCCGTGGCTGGTCGGCACCGCCTTGCTGCATTCGCTGGCGGTGACCGAAAAGCGCGGCAGCTTCCGCGCCTGGACGGTACTGCTGGCGCTGGCGGCTTTCTCGCTGTGCCTGCTGGGGACTTTTCTTGTGCGATCCGGCGTGCTGGTATCGGTGCACTCCTTTGCCTCCGATCCGGCGCGCGGGATGTTTATACTGGCCTTGTTGACCCTCGCGATTGGCGGCTCGCTGCTGCTGTATGCGGTGAAAGGTGGGCGAGTGCGGGCGCGAGTGGAACATACGCTCTGGTCGCGCGAGTCGTTCCTGCTTGGCAACAATATTCTGCTGATGGCCGCGATGCTGGTGGTGCTATTAGGCACGCTGCTGCCGTTGGTGCATAAAGCGTTGGGGCTGGGGACGATATCGATCGGCGAACCGTTCTTCAATACCATGTTCACCGCGCTGATGGCGCCGTTTGCGCTGCTGCTGGGGCTGGGGCCGCTGATTCGTTGGCGCCGCGATGAGCCAGGTAAACAGCTTAAACGATTGGCGATATCACTAATCGTGACGTTGTCACTTTCACTGGCGTTACCATGGCTTCTTCAGGACCGCATCACCGCGATGGCGGTCATCGGCCTGATGATGGCGCTGTGGGTGCTTATCTTCGCGCTGATTGAAGTCCACGAACGGGCCACGCATCGCCACGGTTTCTGGCGCGGCCTGCGTACCTTAACCCGCAGCCAGTGGGGAATGGTGCTCGGCCATGTCGGCGTGGCGGTAACCGTCATTGGCATCACCTTCAGCCAGAACTACAGCATTGAGCGCGATGTCCGCATGCGGGCTGGCGACAGCCTCGATATTCATCGTTATCACTTCGTCTTCAAGGGCGTGCGTAATATCGTCGGGCCGAACTGGAGCGGCGGCGAGGGCGTGATTGCCGTCAGCCGCAGTGGTCGCCCGGAAGCCATGCTGTATGCCGAAAAACGCTTTTACACCGCCAGCCGGATGATGATGACTGAAGCGGCCATCAGCGGCGGGTTTACCCGCGATCTTTACGCCGCGTTGGGCGAAGAGCTGGATGATGGCAGTTGGGCGGTGCGTCTGTACTACAAACCGTTCGTGCGCTGGATCTGGTACGGCGGCGTACTGATGGCGCTGGGTGGGCTGTGCTGTATGCTCGATCCACGTTACCGCCGGTCGCGGCAACAGAAAACAGCAGTGGATCGCAATGACATTAACCGCTCGCTGTACCAGTCCCGACTGCGCGAACTTGAGCAGGAGCGTACTGACGGTAATGAGGCGATGATTGTCGAGCTGCAACGTACGCTGCTGGCGGATATCTCGCTGCAGGAACCGACGCGCGTTCGGCCGCTTAGCCGCTGGTTGCTGCTACCGGGGGCGCTGTTATTGGTCTTCGTCAGCGGCGGGCTCTATCTGAAAACCAGCGATGTGGGTCAGGTGCTGCTGTGGCGACAGAGCGAGCGCCATTATCCCGCGCTGCTGGCGCAGGCGAAAGATCCGACCGCGGCGCCGCTGCGGATGGATGAGTTGGCCCAGCTGCGGCTTGGGCTGCGCAGCCATCTGCAGGCTAGCCCTGACGATCTTGCCGGCTGGCAACTGCTTGGGCGGCTCGGTCTGCTGCTAAACGATGGCGAGACGGCGATCGGCGCGTTCGGGCGGGCGCATAAGCTGGCGCCGGATGACCCGGCGGCAAGTTTTGATTATGCCAGCGCGCTGGTGCGGGCGGGCGATAACGCGCAGATGCGGATGGGCGAGCTGTTGCTGCGCGATCTGCATCAGCGGCAGCCGAAAAACCTGCCGGTGCTGGAGATGCTGGCGCTCAGCGCGGTACGCAATGAAGACTATCCGCAGGCGGTAGCGGCGCTACAGCAGTTGCTGATGTTGTTGCCGGAGGGCGATGCCCGCCGCGAGGCGATTGCCCGCCAACTGGCTCAGGCGCAGCAGCAGGCGCGGTAAATATTTGCTTTTTCTGCACTACTCCCCGGTCGCGCTGTCGCTTACCGGGGCTACAAATGGCAGTGACCGCGCGAACGGTAGGCCGGGTAAGGCGTAGCCGCCACCCGGCAAAATAACGGCGTAATAGACGAAAAAAAGCCCCTGCGAACAGGCAGGGGCAAACCATGTCAGAGCTTATTTTTTATTAATTGAATACCATCCCGCCATCGATCAGCAGCGATTGACCGGTCATATAATCTGAATCCGGGCTGGCGAGATAAGAGACGCAGGCGGCGACATCTTCTGGCTCCGAAAGGCGGCCGAGGGTGATGCGTTTGGCGAATTCGGCAGTCCCGTAGCCCAGAGGTTTACCCGCCGCTTCGGATACCTGACGATCGATCTCGGCCCACATCGGCGTTTTCACAATCCCCGGGCAGTAGCCGTTAACGGTAATACCCAGCGGCGCCAGGTCGCGAGCGGCGGTTTGCGTTAAACCGCGTACGGCGAATTTGCTTGAGCTGTAGACCGCCAGTTCCGGGTTGCCGACGTGGCCGGCCTGCGAACAGGCGTTGATGATTTTGCCGCCGTGCCCCTCTTTTTTAAAGGCCTCGACTGCCGCCTGAATCCCCCAGATCACCCCTTTAACGTTGATGTTGTAGACCTTGTCGACAATCTCCGGCGTAATGGATTCGATAGGCGTTGATGGCGCGACCCCGGCGTTATTGACGATGACGTTGAATCCGCCCAGCGTTTTTCGCGCCTGTTCGACGGCGGCAAACACCTGCTCACGGTCGGAAACATCGACTTTGACCGCGATTGCCCGGCCGCCGTGCTGGTTGATTTCATCCGCCACGGCTTTCGCTGTGACGTCATTGTAATCGGCGATCGCCACGGCAAAACCGTCCTTCACGAGGCGTAACGCGATAGCTTTACCAATGCCCTGACCGGCGCCGGTGACAAGTGCGACTTTTTTCATTTCCATTCCCTTTTGTGATGACTTAAAGAATTTGACTCAGGTGTAGCTGGCCCATCAGCAGCGGGTTATCACGGTAATCCACGGGGATGGCGACCACCGCCGGGCCGTCGACGTCCATCGCCGCGCGTAGCGTCGGCTCCAGCGCCTCAGCGCTTTCCACCGCAAACCCTTTCGCGCCGAAGGATTCGGCATAGGCTTTAAAATCCATAGGACCGAACTCGACGCCGGACAGGCGTTGATATTTTTTCTCTTCCTGGATAGCGACCATGTTGTAGCCGTTATCGACCCAGATAAGATGCAGGATGTTGGCTTTCAGGCGGACCGCCGTTTCCAGCTCCATGCTGGATTGCAGAAAACCGCCATCGCCGGAGACCGAGACCACTTTGCGCTGCGGATTGACCAGCCAGGCCCCGATGGCCCACGGCAGGGCGACGCCCATGGTCTGCTGACCGTTGGAGATCATCACCTGACGGGCGCGGAAGCTGTAGAGATAGCGGGCGATCCAGATATGGAAGCTCCCCATATCGACCGTCAGCGTGACGTCGCTGTTGACGATATCCTGCATGGCGCGAACGATGCGCAGCGGGTGCAGGGCAAACTGATTCAACTGCGCTCCGCGGCGGTCAAGCAGTTCGCGTTGATGCTGGCGGTCGTGGAGGATTTCAGCGGCCTGCGGCGAGAGCACCAGCCGATGATCGATATTTTGCGCCAGCTTGTTCAGCGTGCCGGCGATGTCGCCCACCAGCTCGACATCCGGCGTGTAGTTACGCTCTTCATAGGCGGGCAGTACGTCGATGTGGACCAGCGTCGCGTTGCCGCTGTTCCACATCGCCGGTTCGTATTCCACCGGGCTATAGCCGATGCAGATAACCAGGTCGGCCAGTTGCAATAAGCGGTCACCGGCCTGATTGTTAAACAGCCCGACGCGCCCGGCGAAGCGCGAGAAGTTATCCTGATTGACCGCCCCGGCGGCCTGATAGGTGCTGGTGACCGGAATATGGCTGGTTTCCAGCAAACGATGCAGCGCGGCGCTGTTTTCCATCTGGCTGGCCATTAATCCAAGCAGGAACACCGGATTCTTAGCCTGGGCAATCAACTTCGCAACCTGATTGATTGCCTCGTCAGGCGCGGCGCCCATCTGCGGCGCGCTGCTGGCGGGCAGGACTTTGCCGGTCACCGGACCATCGACCACATCCTGCGGCAGACTGACGAAGGCGCTGCCCGGGCGACCCTGCTCGGCGGCGCGAAAAGCGTTAGAAACCACTTCCGCCAGCGCATCCGGCGAGGTCACTTCTACCGCGTATTTGGTGACCGGGCTGAACATCGCCACCGTGTCCATACTCTGGTGTACCTGTTTGGCTTTATCCGCGCGTTTGACCGCGCCGCCCAGCGCCACCACCGGGTCGCCTTCGCTATTGGCGGTGGCCATCCCGGTTATCAGGTTGGAACAACCGGGTCCGGAGGTCACCAGCGCGACGCCCGCTTTGCCGGTAATGCGCCCGACCGCGGCGGCCATAAAGGCGGCGTTGGCCTCGTGACGTACCGGAATAATGCGGATTGAGGAGTCCAGCAACGAGTCGAAAACCTTATCGATTTTAGCGCCGGGGATCCCGAAGACCTGCCGTACGCCTTGCGCTTCCAGTTGGCTGACGACCAGATCGGCGCCGTGCGCCCACTGGCGCTGCGGATACTGTTTGTCCATGTGAACCTCCTAACTTTCTACTGAACGGATGGCGGCATCGAGATTATCGGGATGCAAATTGGCCTGCAGGAACGCGCTGTCGGCGGGAAGGTCGATCATCAGCTTATGAATTTCGCCGAAGGTCAATACCCCATGGTCGAGCTGGTAGTCCAGCAGGTGGCCGCCGCCCTGGCGGTCATCGGTAATGAAGTGTTCGTGATAGCCGGCGACGTTAATTCCCTGCATATGCTGGGGGGTCCGAAAACCGACCAGTACGCCGTCACGCTGGTTAAAGCGGAAAACCGGCTGATCGTCGAGCACGTCGGTCATCGCCCGGTAGGGCGGCGTCTGACGAGGCACGGTGCGGGTATGGGCGTGGCGGAAATGACCATCGATTCGCAGCGCGCAGAACAGATTGTCGGAAGGAATTTGCTGGTCAATAACCTCATGCAGCTGCTGGCGGCTGACCGGATGGTCAAAGGTTTTACGGTACTGCGGCTGAAACCAGGTCATCACCGCAAACGGCGTTTTCTGTTCCGGACGCGCTTTACGCGCGCTGCCGTCGGCACGCAGTTGATAAACCTGGCTGCTAAACGCGATCAGCTCGCCGTCGAGTTCATTAAAAGTGCCGAGCCCGAAATCACCGTGCTTCAGCAGGTCCGCAATGGTGGTGGTACCTTCGTAGACGCCGCTGAGCAGGGCGCTCATCAGCGAAGTTTGATACAGCACGCTATCGGGATGCTGAGCGGAAAACGCGCGTAGCGTTTCACACAGACTCTCTTCACAGGTGCAATCTGAAGCATGATTCATGAGCCACTTCCTCGTTCAACAAATATAAGAAAGGTTAAATAAAGGTTGACCCGATTCAGCTCACAGTTCCAATATAGAAACCATGCTGGTTTGAGACGTTTTCGATATGGAACTTCGTTATCTACGCTATTTTGTCGCCGTCGCCCGGACGCGGCACTTCACCCGGGCAGCGAAAGAACTGGGTATCTCACAGCCACCGTTAAGTCAGCAAATTCAGCGACTTGAGCGTGAGGTAGGCACTCCGCTGTTGCGTCGGCTAACCCGCGGGGTGGAGCTGACCGAAGCCGGGGAATCCTTTTATGAAGATGCCTGCCAAATCCTCGCGCTGAGCGATGCGGCGCTGGAAAAGGCCAAGGGCATTGCCCGCGGAATGAACGGCAGCCTGTCATTAGGCATTACCAGTTCTGATGCTTTCCATCCACAAATCTTCACCTTGCTGCACCGTTTTCAGCTCGATCACCCAGGCGTCGTCCTCCATCAACGGGAGGGCAACATGGCAAATTTGATGGCGGCGCTGAGCGAGGCGGAGATCGATATCGCCTTTGTCCGTTTGCCGTGTGAAAGCAGTAAGGCGTTTAACTTGCGTATCATTGATGAAGAGCCAATGGTCATTGCGCTCCCGCGCGATAATCCATTGTCAGCGGAACCGACGCTGGCGCTGGAACAGTTGCGGGACGTCGCGCCGATCCTCTTCCCGCGCGAAGTGGCGCCGGGTTTGTATGAGCTGGTGTTCAATAGCTGCCTGCGCGCCGGTATCGATATGAACCGCGCCAGGCAGTCGTCGCAGATTTCATCGTCGCTGAGTATGGTTAACGCCGGATTTGGTTTCGCGCTGGTGCCGCAGTCGATGACCTGTATCGCGCTGCCCAACGTCAGCTATCAATCGATACAGGGGACGCCGGTCAAGACCGATATTGCCATCGCCTGGCGGCGCTTCGAGCGTTCGCGCACGGTGAAGCGATTTTTAGAGATGTTCTAATTCCCGGGGCGCATAGCGCGACCCAACGGAGATACGCTGACCTTTTCTCCGTTGGGTTACCCGTTACTGCGCCACCCAGCCGCCATCCATATTCCACGCCGCGCCGCGAACCTGCGCGGCGGCGTCGCTGCATAAAAATAGCGCCATCTCACCCAGTTGCTGAGGCGTCACGAATTCGCCGGAAGGTTGTTTTTCAGCCAGCAACTGCGCTCTGGCCTGCTCAGGGTGGGCCCCCTCAGCGATACGTTTATCGATCTGCTGCTGAACCAGCGGCGTCAGTACCCAGCCGGGGCAAATCGCGTTGCAGGTAATGCCGGTGCGCGCAGTCTCCAGCGCCAGCGTTTTGCTAAAGCCAATCACCCCATGCTTGGCGGCAACGTAGGCGGATTTCTCTTTCGAGGCGACTAACCCATGCACGGAGGCAATATTAATAATCCGCCCCCAGTTGCGCTCGCGCATGCCCGGCAGCGCCAGGCGGCTGGTGTGGAAGACGCTGGACAGATTTATCGCCAGAATATCGTTCCACTTTTCCACCGCGAACTGCTCCACCGGCGCAACATGCTGGATACCGGCGTTATTAATCACAATATCGACGCCGCCAAATTCGCTTTCGGCATAGCGCATCATCGCTTCAATTTGCCCAACGTCGCGCAGGTCGGCATCGTGATAGCCGGGAATTTTACCCAGCGCGGCAACCTCGGCTCGCGCGCTCGTGCTGTCGCCAAAACCATTCAACACCAGCTGCGCGCCGGCCTGCGCCAGTACTTTGGCAATGCCTAAACCAATACCGCTGGTGGAGCCGGTGACCAGCGCCGTTTTACCGTTTAAATTCATTTCGTTACTCCTTAAATCAGGCATCAGACAATACCGGTTAAATAGAACACGGCAATGACAAACAGAACCGCGAGGCTTTTGATAAGCGTAATGGCGAAAATGCCGCCGTAAGCCTGGCGATGACTTAAGCCGGTGATTGCCAGCAGCGTGATGACGGCGCCGTTATGCGGCAGGGTATCCATGCCGCCGCTGGCCATTGAAGCGACGCGGTGGAGTACTTCAAGCGGAATATTAGCGGCGTGGGCGGCGGCCACGAAGGTATCGGACATTGCCGCCAGCGCGATGCTCATCCCGCCGGAGGCGGAGCCGGTGATCCCCGCCAGTACGGTTACGCTTATCGCCTCGTTTAACAGGGGATTGGGAATGGCGGTCAGTGCTTTCGACAACACCAGAAAACCCGGCAGGGCGGCAATCACCGCCCCGAAGCCATATTCCGAGGCGGTATTCATCGCCGCGAGGATCGCGCCGCCGACCGCCGTACGGCTGCCTTCCGCCAGACGGCCGCGGATATTGCGAAAACCGAACACCAGCACCACGACGATGCCGGACAGCAGCGCGGCCTCGACGGCCCAGATAGCGGTGATTTTGCCGACCTCGGTGACGATGGGTTTGGCAAGCCCTGGCAGCGTTAGCTCGTGGCTGGCGCCATACCACTGCGGGATCCAGCGGGTAAACAGCAGGTTCAGCAGGCCAACCAGCAGCAGCGGGGCAATGGCGATCAGCGGATGCGGCAGATTGATGTTATCCGGCGTCTGCGGCTCGTTTTGCAGATCTGTACCGTAACCCTCGCCATTCGCGAGCGCTTTACGCCGCTGTCGTTCCAGCCACAGTAAACCGAAGGTGATGATAAACAGTGAACCTATCAATCCAAGCCAGGGGGCGGCCCAGGCGTTGGTGCCAAAAAAGCTGGTGGGGATAATGTTCTGAATCTGCGGGGTGCCCGGCAGGGCATCCATAGTGAAAGAGAACGCACCCAGCGCGACGGTTGCCGGGATCAGCCGTTTCGGGATACAGCTCTGGCGAAACAGTTCGGCGGCAAAGGGATAGACCGCAAATGCCACCACGAACAGCGAAACGCCGCCGTAGGTCAGCAGGGCGCAGACCAGCACGATCACCGGGATCGCATGTCGACGCCCGAGAATTTGAATCGCGGCGGCGACGATGGAACGCGAGAAGCCCGATAGTTCAATCAGCTTGCCAAAGACGGCGCCGAGCAGGAATACCGGAAAATAGAGCTTCACAAAACCGACCATTTTTTCCATAAACAGGCCGGTAAAGGTCGGGCCTACCGCGCTCGGGTCGGTGAGCAGGACCGCGCCAAGCGCAGCGATAGGGGCAAACAGGATAACGCTGTATCCACGATACGCAGCCAGCATCAATAATGCCAGCGCGGCCAGGGCAATCAACACACTCATTACGACTCCTCACTATCATTGTTATTGTCGGGGTACAAAACGAGAAGTTACGGTTTCAGGGCGTAGCGCAGCTGATGTTCACGGCGCGACTGTATTCGTTTCTGCCGGGTCTCATCCCAGCGGTAAAAACCTTGCCCGCTGCGGGCGCCGGTAGCGCCTTGCGCAACCTTGTCGGCGACCAGCGACATCATGTCGCTGCCTGTGGCCAGTTCCGGCAGCAGGTGCTGGCAGATATCCTGGACCGTCGCTAAACCGGTCATATCGGCGGCTTCCAGCGGCCCGACCATCGCGTAGCGGCGGCCGAGCGAGGCGCGCATGACTTTGTCGACCACCTCCGGCGAAGCGATGCCGCTCTTAACGATATGCAGCGCTTCGCGCAGCAGGGCGAACTGTAGTCGGTTGCCGACGAACCCCGGCGCGGCGCGGTTGAGTACTACCGCTTCCAGCGAGCAGGAGGATAAAAAATCGCTGACCTGGTTGGCGAGATGCGGCAGTGTTGCGCTGCCCGGCACCACTTCCACCAGCGGGATAAAATGCGGCGGATGCCAGAAGTGGGCGATTAACAAGCGTTCCGGATGCCGCATACCCTGCGCCAACCGATCGGGCGGTAGTCCGCTGGTGTTGCTGGCGATGATGGCTTCGTCGGCGATCAGCGTTTCCAGTTCCCGGTATAAGGCGTGCTTGAGTGCCAGACGCTCCGGAATCGCTTCGATCAGCAAGCTGGCGTCAGCAAGATCGCCTAATGCCGTGGTGCCGGAGAGGCGCGAGAGCACCGACGCACGCTGAGCGGCGTCAAACTGCTCGCACTCTTCAAGCTCGCGCAAAATGGCGGCGGCGACGTTCTCGATCTCGCTAATGCGCGCCGGGTCGGTATCGTAGAGGCGTACGGCGTGGCCGTGGCGGGCAAAATGGCAGGCGATGCCGACGCCCATCAGGCCGGCGCCCAGTACCGCCAGTTGTGGTGTAAACATAGTGGCTCCTGTTAACGTTCGATGGTCATCGCGATACCCTGACCGCCACCAACGCAAAGCGTCGCCAGGCCTTTGCTGACATCGCGGCGCTGCATTTCGTGCAGCAGACTAACCAGAATGCGACATCCTGAGGCGCCAATCGGGTGGCCGAGCGCGATAGCGCCGCCATTGACGTTGACCTTCTGGTTGTCCCACTCAAGCAATTTACCGACTGCCAGCGCCTGTACGGCAAAGGCCTCGTTGGCTTCGATGAGGTCCACCTTCTCCAGCGCCCAGCCGGCGCGCTGCAGCGCCTTCCGGCAAGCGCTTACCGGGCCGATACCCATCACGGACGGATCGACGCCGGCCACCGCAGAGCTGACTATTCGCGCCAGCACCGGCAAGCCAAGCTGCCGCGCTTTATCGACGCTCATCAATAAGACTGCCGCCGCGCCATCGTTGAGCGAAGAGGCATTGCCCGCGGTAACGCTGCCATCTTCCGTGCGGAAGGCCGGGCGCAACTGCGCCAGCTGTTGTTCGCTGGTTTCCGGGCGCGGCTGTTCGTCTGCGTCCACCCTGCGCGGCGCTTTTTTACCCTGAGGGACGCTCAGCGGCACTATCTCAGCCTGAAAGCGTCCGGCGGCTATCGCGGCGGCGGCTTTGCGCTGCGAAAGGGCGGCGAAGGCATCCTGCTGGGGGCGGGAGATGTCAAAGGCGTCGGCAAGGTTCTCGGCGGTGATGCCCATGTGATAGTCGTTAAACGCATCCCATAATCCGTCCTGAATCATACTGTCCTGCATGCTGGCATGGCCGAAGCGCAGACCATCGCGCGCGCCCTGAACCAGATACGGAGCATTGCTCATGCTCTCCTGGCCGCCGGCGATAACGATCTCCGCCTCGCCGCTGCGAATGGCCTGTACTGCCTGTTGCACGGCTTTCAGCCCGGAACCGCAAACCAGATTGACGGTAACGGCCGGGGTTTCAACCGGTAGCCCGGCGCGCAGCGCGGTTTGTCGCGCCGGATTCTGTCCGCAGCCGGCGGTTAATACTTGGCCAAAAATCAGTTCGTCAACGGCGCTGGCCGGTAGCTGTGTGCGTTCAAGCAGACCACGCACTACGGCGGCGCCAAGCTCGACGGCGGAAAGGGAAGATAAGGCGCCGCGAAAACTGCCGATTGGCGTACGTAGCGCGCAGACGATAGCGACTTCTTTCATATTGCCTCCTCAGTTGAAGCGCATTTCGCGGACGTCATCGGCAATGACCAACCGTCCAGCCGTTTTACGGACAATTTCGTCAATGCTGACGCCGGGAGCGTATTCGCGCAGAACAAAGGCGCCGTCGCTAATTTCCAGCAGCGCGAGATCGGTCAGTACCCGGCGAATACAGCCCGCGCCGGTGAGCGGCAGGGTGCACTGCGCCAGCAGTTTGGATTCGCCGTTTTTCGAGGCGTGCGTCATCACCACGATGATGTTTTGCGCGCCGGCCACCAGATCCATGGCGCCGCCCATGCCTTTCACCATTTTCCCGGGGATCATCCACGAGGCGATATTGCCCGCGACATCGACCTCAAAAGCGCCCAGAACCGTGAGATCGACGTGGCCGCCGCGGATCATGGCGAAGGACTGGGCGGAGTCAAAGATAGCCGCCCCGGTTTGGGCGGTAACGGTCTGCTTGCCGGCATTAATCATGTCGGCATCGAGAGTCGACTCATCGGGAAATTCGCCCATCCCCAACAGGCCGTTTTCCGACTGCAGCATCACTTCAATACCGGCGGGAATATAGTTAGCGACCAGCGTGGGAATGCCGATACCGAGATTGACATAATCGCCGTCGCGCAGTTCCTGGGCGACGCGCATCGCCATTTGTTCGCGAGTTAACATGTTAAGTTCCCTCCGGCACGCAGCGTGCGCTGTTCAATACGTTTTTCGAATTGCCCGACGATCAGCCGGTCGACATAAATACCGGGCGTGTGGATGGCGGAAGGAGGGAGTTCTCCCGGCGCGACGATTTCTTCGACTTCCACTACCGTGATCCGCCCGGCGGTGGCCATCAACGGGTTAAAATTCTGCGCGGTATGGCGGTAGACCACGTTACCGTACCAGTCGGCTTTCCAGCCCTTTACAAGGGCGAAATCGCCGCGAATGGCCTCTTCGAGAATGTAATTTTTACCGTCGAACTGACGCACTTCTTTGCCTTGCGCCACCGGCGTGCCGTAACCGGTCGCGGTATAGAATCCGGGGATTCCGGCTCCGCCGGCGCGAATTTTCTCGGCAAGCGTCCCTTGCGGCGTCAGCTCCACGGCGAGTTCGCCGCTTAGTACCAGCTGTTCGAAGAGGGCGTTTTCTCCCACGTAGGAAGCCACGACTTTGCGCACCTGGCGCGTTTCCAGCAGCATGCCGAGACCAAAGCCATCGACGCCGCAGTTATTAGAAACTACCGTCAGGCCCTGTACCTGGCGGCGTTTGACCTCGGCAATTAAGTTTTCCGGAATGCCGCACAGGCCGAAGCCGCCGGCCAGTAACGTCATGCCATCGGTTAATCCGTCCAGCGCCGCTTCATAGCTGGCGACGCGCTTATCCAGTCCTGCCATCATTTTTCTCCTGCCTTGCGATGGCTCTATCATTAAGGGCGCGGACTGATTTGATAATTTTGAATTTGTGACCCACTCATTTGGTTTTTTTATTAATTTATCGTTAACTAAATTCTTTCAATTAGTTAACAGGTAGAAAAATGAGAATGAGTGTCAAACAGTTACGCGCGTTTCTAGCGGTAGCTCACACTCTTAACTTCGCCCACGCCAGCGAGCGCCTGAACCTGTCGCAGCCGGCGCTGAGTTTGACCATTAAGGGGTTGGAAGAGGCGCTTGGCGGGGCATTGCTGCAGCGCAGCACCCGCAAAGTGACCTTAACCCAGGAGGGAGAAACTTTTCTGCCGATGGCCCGCCAGCTGCTGGCGGACTGGGATAATGCCGAAGAGGCGATGCGGCAAAGTTTCACCCTGCAGCGGGGAAAGATCTCCGTCGCCGCGATGCCGTCGTTTGCCGCTAACGTGCTGCCGGAAGTGCTTAAAGCCTTCCGCGACCGCTATGCGGGAGTCAATGTAACGGTGCATGACGTGATTAATGAGCAGGTCATTGAGATGGTGCGCGAAGGCCGGGTGGAGATGGGGATCGCGTTTGAGCCATCGCCCGGCAACAATCTGCTGTTTACGCCGCTTGCGGTGGATCGCTTCATGGCGATCGTGCCGAAAACGTCGCCTTTGGCGAGTAAAAAGCAGTTGAGCTGGCGTGAACTGCTGACGCTGGATTTTATAACCCTGCAGCGGCCATCGGCGGTGCGTTTGATGCTGGAAGAAGAGTTGGCGCGTAGCGGTAGCCAGTTGGACGTGGCGCTGGAAAGTCATCAGTTGGTCACCGTCGGGCGGATGGTCGCCAGCGGTCTGGGCGGCAGCGCGGTGCCCGCGTTATGCCAGTCGCAGATGCAGTCGCTGGGAGCGGTTTGTCTACCGTTAAGCGATCCGCCGATTGAAAAGTGTATTGGCGTTATTCATGCCGGACATATGCAGTTGTCGAAGGCGGCGCAGGCGCTGCTGGAAACGCTAAAGGGCTTTTTGCCCGCTTAGGCAGTTACAGGCGAAAAAAAACCGGCCTGGTTAGCCGGTTTAATCATTAGATTTTGCAGGCATCGCCGCAATCATCATCGGCAACAATCGCCTGCGCTTTTTTATCCGCTTCATCCAGGCGTTCAGCGTTACGCTCTTCCGCTTCTTCCAGGCCGCTAAAGACCAGGTTGTCGAGATCAATTTCCATGAGGTACCCACTTTGCTACTGTTTTGACTGTCGGCAGAGTATAGGTCAAAACGGTTGATGGTTGCACCCCGCGCCCAACGCTATCGCACAGAGCGTTAATCGTCAGCCTGTTTCATGTAGCGGGAGGGCGGAGTATTAGTCAATAACCGCTATTATTTATAGTTGACATTATTCTTGTATTATACAGAGAGCATAAAATGATAATTTTCGGATTATTTCTTAAATGAAATGACAACGAACCTGCAAATAACCATTGACCCGTTTCAAACATGATAATATGGCCGCGATTATGGATGAGTCTATGGATCTTGATCAATGGTATCGATAACAGCATCTGCCATCAAAGAATGGCGGAGAAATAATAAAGTCATTTGTCACGTTAAACTTAAATATAAAAAGGTGTTGCGTAAGTGCCGCGAAATACCTTTAACAGGAGGTAAGTACAAGCAATATCAACGGCTTTGCCAGACATACAGCTGTGCTAAATTGACCAGCGAGACGCCGGGACTGGTACATTTTGAAGATAAGCCCTTCAAAGCTTATTTAAATAAGCGAATGTCGAAAAGAGCTAAACTGAATATTGCCCATGGCGCGTTGAATTTTATTGAAAAAAGCTTTCAAGCGGAAATATTACCGCAGTTGTATAATGTATCAGCGTTCGGTTGTTCGATGATTGCCATCCCGTTGAAGAATGGAACCAGCCTGGAAGTGAAACTTCTGGCCTCGCCGTTCCAGGAAGAGGGGGAACTGATGCTGCAGATGTTCTTTGAAAATAAACGCGTATATAGCGTCTGTTTTTCCTGCACGGATCAAGGAAGCGCGTGGATTGGCGGTATTCAGGGCGGTAAAGACATTAGCAACGATGAAGTGAAGGCGTTGACCAAAGAGCTCTACGGCACGCGGCCAAAAAACCTGATTATCACCTTGCTGTACGGGTTATTGCGCCACTTTAATATTCGTGAGATCTACGCCATCGACAGCGACTACCATGTGAAGAGCGACAAGGTGAAAGCCAGTTACTCAGAGTTGTGGTTAGAAATCGGCGGCGAGAAGCAGCGGCGTGGTTGGTACAAATTACCTGCACAAGAGATTAAAAAAAGTCTGGAAGAGGTGAAAAGTAAACATCGCAGCCAGTTTATTAAACGTGAAAGTTTAAAAGAACAGGCTCAGTTGGATCTGATCGCCGCATTACAGAAGATAACCGTTGGTGAAAGCGCCAACAAACCTTAATACTGGATTGCCGATTCGCCGGGGGCGGCGGGTCGGCACCCATGATAGATGCTATCTCTCTCCCCGCGGCTCCTGCTTAACACCACTCTCCTATACAACCTGCTCATCTATCAAATTCAGTTTATAAGTTAAAATATTTTAAACATTTTATGCGGTTAAATTTTACATAAAATTTACATGTCCATATACTTTCTTACGTTCTTCGCCCTGGTTTGGGGCGTCCAACCAACAGGTTAACTGCGCTGAGCGGCATCGCTTATCGATCGGCGCTTTAAAAATAAATGCTTTGGTTATATCGACATCTGTCGAATGGGATAAAATATGGACGAACAAAAAGGGCATGGTCGAAGGATTTTCTTCACCATATACCGATTGCTTTTTGTGTTACTGAGTTTTGGCATTGGGATTTTCTTAACTATCTGGGGGGGCAAGCTGCTCTCGCTCGGCGGCAGCGCCTGGTATCTGTTAGCCGGTCTCGCTTATCTCATCATCGCCGTCGGTTACTTCACTCGTAGTCAATACGCGCTTCCTCTTGCTGTTCTTACCTTTCTGTTAACGCTGGCCTGGGCGCTGTATGAAGTGCAGCTCAGCTACTGGGGCTTGATCCCTCGTCTGGTGGTTCCTGCGCTGATGCTGATGCTGGCCCTGTGGCTGGCGGCGGCGATGCCGGTGGCTCGCGTGCGTCTGGCGAACTGGAGCGGAACGGTTATCTTTATTGCGCTGCTGGCGACGCTGGTTTCGGCGTTCTACCCGCACGGCGGCATCCATAATGGCGTCGTGAAAGCGGCGAGCGGCAACAGCGCGACGCAGGCGGCAAAAAGCGATAACTGGGAGTTCTTCGGCCGCGATGCCTCCGGCACCCGTTTTGCGCCGTATACAGATATTACCCCGGAAAACGTTCATAAGCTGAAAGTCGCCTGGACCTACCACACAGGCCGCCGCCTGACCGGCCCGGCCATTGGCGTTGACGAAAATACGCCGCTGCAAATTGGCGATACGCTGTATTCCTGTACGCCGCTTAACGTGGTGACCGCCATTGATGCCGATACCGGCAAGGCGCGCTGGCGCTTTGACCCGCACGCGCAGACGGCGGAACATGTGACCTGTCGCGGCGTGGGTTACTATGATGTGCAGAGCGACGATACGCTCAGCGCGGAAGAAAAAGCGAGCCCGGCGCTGCAACAGTGTCCGCAGCGGATCATGGTATCGACCGTGGATGCGCGCCTGCTGGCGCTGAATGCAAAAACCGGCGAACTGTGCGCTGACTTCGGCGACCACGGCAGCGTGGATCTGAAGCAGGGCATGGGCGACACCGAAAACAGCAAACGCTACCATCCGACTTCAACGCCGGTGATCATGGGGCATATTGCGGTGCTGGGCGGTTGGGTACGCGATATCGTACACGGCGAGCCATCCGGGGTCGTACGCGCTTTTGACGTACGCGATGGTAAAGTCGTCTGGGCCTGGGATGTCGGCAAGCCGGAAAATATCACCGACCCGGAAAAAGGCCGCGTTTATACGCTCGAAACGCCGAACGTGTGGACCATTCCCGGCTTTGATAAAGAGCTGAATCTGGTTTATCTGCCGACCGGTAACGGGCCGCCGGACTACTGGGGCGGCGATCGTAATGAAGCGAAAGAGAAATATGGCTCCGCGGTGGTGGCGGTGGATGCCAGTACCGGTAAAACAAAATGGGTTTTCCAGACCGTTCACCACGATATCTGGGATTACGACCTGCCATCGCAGCCAGTACTGTTCCACATGAAAAACGAGCAGGGCGAGGACGTCCCGGTTCTGATCCAGACCACCAAAACCGGACAGATTTATGTGCTTGACCGCCGCACCGGCAAACCGGTGACCCGCGTCGAAGAACTGCCGGTCGCTCATCAGGGGGCGGAGGGCGAACATCTGTCTGCCACCCAGCCGTTCTCTACCGGCATGCCGCAGTTAGGCGTCGAGCCGCTGAGCGAAAAATCAATGTGGGGCGTGACGCCGTTCGACCAACTGATGTGCCGTATCGATTTTAAAGAGTCGACCTACCTTGGCATGTATACGCCGCCGTCAGAGAAACCGTATATCGAGTGGCCAAGCCTGCTCGGCGGCATGAACTGGGGCGGCATCACCATCGATGAACATACCGGCACGCTGTTCGTCAACGATATGCGTATGCCGTTGCGGATGTCGCTGGTGCGCAAAGAAGAGATGGCGAAATACAAAGTCTCCACCGACGAAGTCCCTGGCTTTATGGGCACCGTTCGCCCGCAAGTTGCCGGGCCTTACGGCGGCGTGCGTATCGACATCCTGCAGTCCGCGCTGGGCGTGCCCTGTAATACCCCGCCGTTTGGTACCATGAGCGCTATTGACCTGAATAGCCGTCAGCTACTGTGGCAGGTGCCGATGGGCTCGGTGGAAGATACCGGTCCGCTGGGGATGAAAACCCATCTGCATATCCCGCTGGGAATGCCGACCCTGGGCGGCCCAACCTCTACCGCCTCTGGGCTGGTATTCTTCGCCGGTACCCAGGATAACTACCTGCGGGCGCTGGATTCCGCCAGCGGTAAAGAGCTGTGGCGCGCTCGCTTGCCGGTTGGCGCGGTAGCGGCGCCGCTGGTCTACAAATCGCCGAAAACCGGCAAAGAGTATGTGCTGATTTCCGCCGGCGGCGCCAGCCACTCGCCGGACGTCGGGGACGATATCATCGCCTACGCGCTGGAGGAATAACCTCTCTAAACGAAACAGGTCCCGGTAAACGGGACCTGTTCCTGGCTGACAGCCGGGGGAGGTAGCAGGGGGCAATGCTGGACTTTTACTCTCTGAATATCACTCTGCGCAATACGCTGCCCTGCGGCATTGACGTAGGCCAGAGACATCGGCGAACCCGTGGTTTTCTCTACTCTCAAATCATTAAAATCCATTGCACATTCTTAGCGCTTTCCGCCAGTCCGTCTGGATCCTCATTATTCCCTGTCGCATAAAGCAAAAAAAGGCCCATCCTGGTGATGGGCCTTTTTGACGTTCGGCGTGTAGCCTGAAAGGTGTAAAAATTAATCAAAAACGCCGTTAATGACGGAAGTGACGATTGCGGTACTTAACGCAACCAGCACTAAATCATCGCCCACTGCGCGCCATTCATAACCCGGGTAGTAAGGCAGATCGTTAATCATAGATGCCGGCAACGTTTTTTTGGCAATACCTGGAGGTAATGGTTTGCCGCGAACCACATTTTTTGCAATACCCGGCGGTAGCGCCTGATAACCTACCAGACCATAATTCACCGCCAGAGAACGGGCTCGCGAGAAGCTAATATCAGAGTCGACATGGTCGGGTTTGCCGTAGTTTTTACGGTTACCGTGATCCTCTTTCGACTTATCATTTCCCTGGCCTTTGTTGCTGTGGTCACTGCTGTTGCCATGGTTACCGCTATTGCCGTGGTTTCCACCGCTATTACCGTGGTTGCCACCTCCGCCGCTATTGCCATGACCTCCGCCACCCCCGTTGCCATTACCAGGGTTGGCATAAACTGGCGCGGCAAGGACGGCGAGCGAAATAACCGCCGCAAGTGCAGCTTTGAGAGTGCGACGCTTAATCATAAGGGTGTTCCTTAAAGTGAAGTACACGCTTTGAAGATATGACGTGCGCATAACCTTAACAATGTCATGTTTTCTTATTTTTATACTCCGCAGAAAATATGCCTCGCCTTTTCTGATCATCGTTATCCTGCCCAATGACAGGCGACCAGGTGTCCAGGCGAAATTTCACGAAGCGTCGGCGCCTGACGGCGGCAGTGGTCACTTGCCTGCGGGCAGCGTGACGAAAACCGGCAGCCCTCAGGCGGGCGCGACGGATCCGGGATTTCTCCCTGGACGACCGCCTGCGGTTCGCTTTCGGGATCGAGTGTGGGTACCGCGGCCAGCAGCGCCTGGGTATAGGGATGAAGAGGGCGGCTAAACAGCGCATCGCGGCTGGCGGTTTCCACCAGTTGACCGAGGTACATCACCGCCACGTCGTCGCACAAATGCTCTACAACTCCAAGGTCATGGGAGATGAATAGAAAGGTGACGCCACGCTCGTCGCGCAGGTCGGCAAACAGATTGATAATCTGCGCCTGAATCGACACATCGAGTGCGGAAATGGGTTCATCGGCGACGATAAAGTCCGGATTGAGGATAAGCGCGCGGGCGATGCCGATGCGCTGCCGCTGACCGCCGGAAAATTCATGCGGAAAACGGTGGTAATGCTGAGGCGCCAGCCCGCATATCTTCATCACCGCAATGACTTTCTCATAGAGTTCAGCGCGCGTGCATAGTTTATGCTGCAGCATCGCCTCGCCAATCGCCTCACCGATGCGAATGCGTGGGTTCAGTGAACTATAGGGATCCTGAAACACCAGTTGAATTTTCGGTCGTAGGGTCTGCATTGCTGCCGCTGACAGTTCGGATAACTCCTGACCGCGGAATTTAATGCTGCCGGCGGTCTTTTCATACAAGCCAAGCAAGGTGCGGCCAACGGTGGTTTTACCACTACCGGATTCTCCGACGAGGCCGAAAATCGTTCCCGGACGGATATTAAAATTGACGTCATCGACCGCGCGCAGTTCGCCGGTCTGCTGGCCGAACAGGCCGTCGCGCAGCGGGAAATACTTTTTCAAGCCATTAACTTCAATTAAATAGGGCTGGTTCATGCCACCGACTCCGCGAATTGACTATAAAAACAGGCCGCCTGATGCGAGGACCCTAAAAGTGGCGGGATGTCCTGACGGCAGCGTGCGGTTGCCTGTTCGCAGCGATCGGCAAACGCGCAGCCCGCAGGCAGTTGCGCGAGATCCGGCACCTGACCGGGAATGGAGTAAAGCCGCCGGCGGCGCGTGCCCGGCACCGGACGCGAGGCGATAAGTCCGCGGGTATAGGGGTGCTGGGGCTGGCGCAGCACCTCGACGGTGGTTCCCTGTTCGACAATCCGCCCGGCATACATTACGACGACCCTTTCGGCCATCTGCGCGATCACCCCCAGATCGTGGGTGATCAGCAGCATCGCCATCTGGCTTTCGCGCGCGCGGTCACGTATCAGACGCAGGATCTGCGCCTGCACGGTGACATCCAGCGCGGTAGTTGGTTCATCCGCTATCAATAATTGCGGCCCGCAGCTCAGCGCCATGGCGATCATTACCCGCTGTAGCATGCCGCCGGAAAGCTGGTGTGGATAGTACGCCATCAGGCTTTCGCTGCGCGCCAGTCCCACCTCGTTCAACAGGTGTATTGCACGCCGCCAGGCGGCTTTCGGCGAGTCGCCGCGGTGGCGGATGAGCGGCTCGCAGAGCTGTTCGCCTATGGTCAGTACCGGGTTGAGCGCCGACATCGGCTCCTGGAAGATCATCGCCAACTGGTTGCCGCGCAGGTCTGCCATGTGACGCGCTTTCAGCTTGAGCAGATCGCGTCCTTCGAAAAGGACCTCGCCGCCGTCAATGCGCGCGGCCTGGGGAGGCAATAGGCCCATTAGCGACATGGCGGTCACGCTTTTGCCGCAGCCGGACTCACCGACGATACCTACCGTTTGCCCGGCCTGAATCGAAAAAGAGACTTCCTGTACCGCGCGCACCCGGCTCCCTTCAGCAGCGAAAGAGACCGAAAGTTGCTTAAAAGAAATTAATGGCGTGCTCATTTCAGCCTCTGTTTCATTTTCGGGTCCATCGCGTCGCGCAGGCCGTCGCCCAGCACGTTGATAGCAATGACGGTAATAAAGATGGCAATCCCAGGAGGCATCCATAGCCAGGGTCGCCGCTGAAAATCAATCAGGCTGTTGGCGGCATCCATCATATTGCCCCACGACGGCGTCGGCGGTACTACGCCAAGGCCAAGGTAGCTCAGCGCCGATTCGCTCAGAATGGCGTTAGCGACCGCCATTGTCGCCATCACCACCAGAATCGGGATGGTATTGGGCAGTAGGTGGCCAAACAGGCGGCGGCGCGCCGACAGTCCCAGAACCTGCGTCGCCAGCATAAAATCGCGCTCGCGTAGCGACAGGCACTGCCCGCGCACCAGCCGCGCCAGCTTTGGCCACTCCAGCAGGCTGAGCATAATCACCACCATCCAGATGCGGGAATCCGGCGAAAAATCGAGCTCGGAGAGCATCGCGCCGGCGACGATTAATAAAGGCAAACTGGGGATCGTCATCACCAGATCGGCCAGCCGCATAATCAGTTTATCGGTGAGTCCGCCGACATAGCCCGACAGCGCACCCAGTAGATAGCCAAGCGTCACCGACAGCAGCATGGTCTGCAGGCCGATTATCAGTGAAATGCGCCCGGCCAGCAGTAAACGCGTATAGATATCGCGGCCAAGAAAATCGGTACCTAACCAGTGTTCGGCGCCGGGTGGTTTGTTGATCATCAGCGCATCGGTGGCGTCATCTTTCCACGGCGACCACATCGGTCCGAGTACGCACCACGTGGCCATCACCGCAAGCAGGATTAAACACAGCATCGCCATCCGGTTGCGGCGCAGCTGGCGCCATGCCTGACGCCATGGAGAGGGGGGTATTTGCGCAAGCGCGGGGATTGTCGCCTGGCGCAGGCGGCGACGGTAACCAAACAGGGAAGTTATCATCATTACCTCACTCGAATGCGCGGATCGGCCCACGCGTAGAGCACATCGGCCAGTAAATTACCGATGATCGTCAGCACCGCCAGAAACAGGGTAAACCCCATCAATACCGGATAATCGCGAGCGGCCAGCGAATCGATATGAATGTGCCCGGCACCCGGCCAGTTAAATACTTTTTCGGTAATGATGGCGCCAGAGAACAATCCCGGCAGTTCGAAGCCAAGCAGGGTGATGACCGGCAGTAGCGCATTGCGCAGCGCGTGTTTCATGATAACCGTGCGTTCTCGCAGCCCTTTAGCTCGGGCGGTACGAATGAAATCCATCTTCACCACGTCAAGCATGCTGGCGCGAAAATAGCGCGTCAGGCTGCCGGCCTGCAGCATCACCAGCGCCAGTACCGGCAGTACCAGATGGGCGGCGACCTGCAGCACATACTGCCAGCCGTTATCGTCGCTGCCGGTATTGGTCATCCCGCCTACCGGCAGCCAGTGCAGGTCGACGGCAAACCACTTAATCAGCAGCAGGCAGAGGAAAAAGGTGGGAAAGGACATGGCGGCAAACACCGCGATACTCACCAGATGATCGAACCATGAATTAGGTCTGAGCGCGGAGACAACGCCAACCGTCAGGCCGATACCCCAGTAGAAGACCAGCGCCACGCTTGCCAGCAGGAAGGAGTTCCAGATGTACTGGTTCAGTAACTGGCTGACCGGGATCTGGTATTGCAGCGAGAAGCCTAAATCCCCGCGCAGTAGTTGTCCCAGCCAGTGAAGGTAGCGGGTGAAGAGCGGCTGGTCGAGACCGTATATCGCCTTCAGTTCGGCGGCGCGGGCGGCCGTCAAGGTGATGTTGCCATCGATAAAATCGCCGGGAGTTTTAGCAAAGAGCATAAAAATGATAAAGGAGGCCAGCAGCAGCATCGGCAGCGTTTGCAATAGGCGCCTCAGGATGAAATTTTTCATAACATTCTCACATCAGCCGCCGGGAGGCCGGCGGCTGGGGGATTTACTTCACGATTTTCACGTCCGGCAAACTGCCGGTGAGGCCGTTATAGATATCCGGCTTAAAGCCGGTCACCCGGGCGCTGCTGGCGGAAAGAATCTCCCGGTATCCCAGCAGGATAACCGGCGGATCCTCGGCCAGCACCTGATACAGCTGGTGATAGATAGGCTTGCGTTGTTCGACATCCAGCACTGCGTTGCCCGCATTGATAAGCTTATCGACTTCAGCGTTGTGGTAGCCCGACTCTTTGGCTTCGCTGCTGTAGAAGTCCCACACGCCGTCATGCGGATCGTTGAGAGTGCTGGTGCTGAACGACGCCAAATCGTAATTACCCGCTTTGCGCTGCGCCATCAGCGCGTTGAAATCAACCACCTGCGGTTTCAGCAGCACGCCTATCTGCCGCCAGTTCTCTTTGGCAATTGGGATCAGCGCATCGTTAATGACTTTTTTGCTCGCCAGTAGGGTCAATTCCAGCCGCTTACCGTCTTTCACGCGGATGCCATCGGCGCCAGGCAGCCAGCCCGCTTCATCGAGCAGTTTTTTCGCTTGCACCGGATCGTAATGGTAGGGGTTGACGCCCTGCGCATTGAAGGCCCAGGAAATAGGCGCGATCGGTTCAATGGCTACCTTGCCGTATCCCTGATACACCACGTCGATTAATTTCTGGCGGTCAAGCCCGTAAATCAGCGCCTGACGCACTTTTTTATCCTGCAGTGCCGGGCGATGGAGGTTGAACTCCACCTGGCTGTAGTCGCTGGAGCCGTACAGGTTGATATTGGCAAAACCGAGCATCTTAAGCTGCTCAATATCATCCGGACGCGAGGTGAAGGCGTCGTAGTCGGTTTCGCCGGTCTGGAATAGCTGGAAATTGGTAGACGGATTGGTCACGCGATAGATAAAGCGCGGCGTTGGCGGCGTACCGCGATAAAAATGCGTGTTGGCGTGGAAGCGAATCTCCTGCCCGGGAATATATTTATCGTAGACATAAGGACCGTTACCTAGCGGTTTTCCGTGCAGAGAACGAAGATAATCCAGATTTCCGCGTTGATACCCTTTGCCGTACCAGGCTTTCGATAATACCGGACCGCCGATTTTCGCCAGCGTTGTCGCGCCCGGCTGGGTGGTAGTAACCTGTAAGGTCAGCGGATCGATAACTTTCAGGCCGCTCACGCTATCGGCTTTGCCGGCTTTATATTCCGCGCCGCCGGCGATATTGGCCAGAGTGATATCGGTATCGCCGTCATATTTCGGGTCGAGAAGAACGGTCAGCGTAAAGGCGACATCCTCCGCGGTGAGTGGCGATCCGTCACTGAAAGTCAGGTTAGGGCGTAATTTGATGGTATAGACTTTGTTATCCGCGCTCACCGTCCAGCTCTCAGCCAGCCCCGGCACCAGCTTACCCTGACTGTCCCAGTCAATCAGGCGTGAAAAAATAACGTTGGTGACGTTCTCATCCCAACCGTTGACGAAGAAGTAAGGGTTAAAGATCCCCTGCGGTTCGGAAATGCCGGCCACTACCGTGTCTTTACGCAGTTTGGCGCTGGCCGGGATCTGGCTGGCATCGGTTGCGGGAGTGATCCCTTCTTTAAGAATATCGTCGGCGTTGGCGACAGAAGAAAATGCCACCATGCTACCGAGCAACGCCACTTTCAGCGCCAGGGCGAAGCGCGTTTGTCTGGTTTTTAATCCTTGCCGTAATCTGGACAAAAGTGCTACCTCATCAAATGATTGCGTTGTTATTTACAATTCATGACGAAGATAAGAGGCGCGCTGAAGACTGTCTAACAACGAAATGCTATGGGTTATAGCCATTTCGCATTAGCAAAAAACCGGCAATATAATGCCGGTTTTCGGGGAAGTCATAGTGGATTGTTCTTTATGCCGCGGCAGCTAATCACCGGCCTCAACCGGCAGCCACAGGGCCTGCGGGTTAGCGAAATAATATTCGACTTCGGCATAAAAACGGCTGGCGTGCAGGCCATCAACAAAAGCGTGATTAAACCGGCCGGCAACCGGAATGATGCCATTTTTCAGTTTTCCCCACGTCAGGGCGGGTACCGCCGCGCCCACGTAGTATTCCGCATGGGTCATGGCGCTGAAGTGCAGCCACGGCAGACAACTGGCGCAAAAGAAATTTTCTTCTTCCACGATAAGCGGTGAGGGGTTGGTGCTTTTTGCGGCCTCAATGCGCGGCGTCGCGGCGGCGCTAAACGCGGGGAAATCAGCGGCGTTATCGCACCATACCTGGCGAAAACCTTCGCTGGCCGTCATGATCGGCGTCATCACCGAGATGGCGTCATATTCGATGATATCGTCGTTGCGCAGGCGCTGTTTCAACTGCGGTACGGCGTTGGCCGCACGCAACAGGCCAAATAACGCCAGTTGAAAGAAGGAAACGCCCCGGTCTTTCGCGCAGGTGTACAACTGTTGCGCTTCGACCGGTACGCACAGATTGAAGCTGGGATTGGCAAAGGTACGGTAGAACGTAAAGTGATCCAGGCGAGGCCAGCTCGCTTTATCAATGACGCGATAATGTGCCACGGTCGACTCCTTCATGTGGATTTGCCTTACTATGCGACGATTTCCACCAGGTTACCATCCGGGTCTTTGATAACCGCCTCATAATAGCCATCGCCGGTGGTGCGCGGGGCAGAGACTAAAATTCCCGCCATTTCAGCGCGTTTGGCTAACGCATTCACCTGTTCCGTGCCGCCGACGGCGATCGCCAGATGCACCCACCCCGTATGGTTGTTATCGTGGGTCGAGTCATGTAAACCGGGTTTGGACATTAACTCAATGGCCACGTCAGAGCCAATTTTTACAAAATAGGATTCAAAACCAGGATTGGTTTTACTACGGTATTTTTCGTTGATTTCACCGGCAAAAAACTCCACCCAAAAGCGTGCTTGCTGCTCAAGATGGCGGGTCCAGAGGGCGATATGGGCAACTTTCATGGTTTACCTCGTAAAGGGTCAGGTTGACAGCATGCGCATAAGTGAACGATTATGCTCTTTTCTGCTCGTTATGTTTATTTTAAGGAGTTGTTGTGCTCGATTATGCAGCTTTCCCTCAGCAACGACAAGCGCTGATTTGTCAGATCCTGCAGGAGGACGGTAGGGTCGTCTGCGCCGATCTGGCCCAGCGCTTACAGGTCTCTGAACACACTATTCGCCGCGATCTTCATGAGTTGAGCAAAGACGGATATTGTAAGAAAGTCTACGGCGGCGCGGTGATGACCCTGCCGGAATCCATGGAGTATAACGAACGTAAAGAGAAAAACAGGGCAACAAAGAGCAGAATCGCACAGAAATGCGCACAGCTAGTGAAACCGGGCGGCTGTATTTTTATTGATACCGGCACCACCAATCTGGCCATGGCGGAAGCGCTACCGGGCGAACTGGCCTTAACTGTGGTTACCAATTCTCCGGAAATCGCGGCGGTTCTGCTTAAAAAACCGCTTTACGAGGTTGTGATGCTCGGAGGTTTGGTGCAACGCGCGGCAGGCGGTTGTGTCGGCGCATCGGCGGTGGCCCAGGTGCAGGGGATCCTCTTCGATCAGGGATTTATTGGCGGCTGCGCAATGGCTCCGGAGTCAGGTCTAACCGGCTTTGATCACGCCGATTGTGAATTTAAGAAAGCGGTTATCAAACAGTGCAGTGAAATTATCGTTGGCTTAACCTCAGATAAAATCCCCGCCGTCGCGCGTTTTGTGGTAGCTGAAAGCAGCGCCATTGACGTGCTGGTGGTGGAGGAAAACATCAGCCGTAAATACCGGGATGCTTTCCGTGAACACGAGATCCGTATCTATACCGTTTAACACACGGGCAAATTATTAATTTGAGAAAACCGGGCTATCACTTTGATAAAAACGACGGCGAAATGTTACTGGCCTGCGGACCGCGGCCTTAGCTGCGCTATTTTCTCTGCACTTTAGCCGCATTTTGCGCGACGACTCACAAAAAAGAAGCTTAAACGGCACCTCATTGATTTCTGGCACAAATCTTGGATTTGTTATCGGTGATGTGGCTTTTCCCATGGGTTATGGATAGCGCGACGTTTAGCAAACCCGGGATTGCCCGCAACGGATAATCATTGAGGGGACTGTTATGTGTGCTTCACCTTCAGCGCCGCTACGGCGCGTGGATGGACTGGCGAAAGTCAAAGGAACGGCCGTTTATGGCGACGATATTACCTTACCGGGCATGCTGTATGGCGTTTGCCGCTTTGCGGATATACCCGCCGGGAAAATCGAGGCGATAGATCTTAGCGAGGCGCTGAATGTTGCAGGCGTAGTAAAAATCGCCACCTGGCAGGATATCCCCGGTACACCGGTCGTGGGGATCATCGTCAAAGATTATCTGCCTATCGTCAAAGACGAGGTAGTCTTCCACGGCGATGTCGTCGCCGTGGTGGCGGCAACCAGTTATGAAGCCGCCTGCGAAGCGGCGGATAAAATTCATGTGCGCTATACGCCTTATGAGCCGCTAACGGACGTAGAAGCCGCGCTGGCGGCGGACGCCCGGCGAATTCACCCGGAGCGCAGCGATAATATCGCCGCCCATCACCACACCGTTAAAGGCGACATCGCCAAAGGCTTTGCCGAAGCCAGTCACGTGATTGAACGTGAATATGAAGTGGGCTTCCAGGAACACGCCTACATCGAACCGGAAGTCGTACTGACCTGGCTTGATCCTACCGATGGTAGCCTGATTATCTCCGGCTCCATTCAGAACCCGCACCGCGTACGCAGCTTCGTGGCTAAGTTTATGGGCTGCCCGCAGAGCCAGATTAATGTCAAACGCGCGGTGATGGGCGGCTCGTTCGGCGGCAAAGATGACATCATCGATCACCTGGCCTGCCGTTCCGCATTGATGACGCGCCTGACCGGTCGTCCGGTGAAATTTACCTACACCCGCGAGCAGTCCATTATCGAAAGCTGTAAGCGCCACCCTTATAAAATGAAGTATCGCGCCGGGGTGGACGACAACGGACGCATTCTGGCGATCAAAATCGATATTCTTGCCGACAGCGGCGGCTATGCGGCGTCCTCCCCGTTCGTCACCTGGCGTTCTTCGGTGCAGGCCGCTGGGCCGTACAATATTGATAACGTCCATATCGACGTTAAAGCCGTCTATACCAACAACAGCTATACCTCGGCGATGCGTGGTTTCGGTTCACCACAGGTGGTTTACGCCAACGAATCATTTATGGATGAAATTGCCGACGTGCTCAATCTCTCGCCGGTGGCGGTGCGTGAAGTGAACGCGCTGCGTCAGGGCGATACCTCGGTCACCGGGCAGCGGTTTGATAAACACACCGTCTCGGCGACTGAAGTCCTGAGTAAGGCGGTGAATGCCTCGGAATTTGCGGCAAAACGCCAACACTATCGTGAATTGAATCAAAAAGGCGGCGTTTATCGCTATGGCATTGGCCTGGCGCTGAGCTACCGTGGTTGTTCCATCGGCGCGGAAGGGGTTGATACCTCGACGGCGCTCATTCAGGTGAATGAGGACGGCAGCGTCAATCTGGCGACATCGGTTTCTGAAAACGGTCAGGGTCTGCAAACCGCGATGTCGCTAATCGCCGCGGAAGCCTTTGGTATTCCTCTATCTGAACTGCATTTTATGGAACCGCCGACCTCGGTTATCGGCGACGGCGGATCGACGGCGGCAACTCGTGGGACTATGGTCGGCGGTGGGGCGATTCTTGACGCCGCGGACAAGATAAAACGCCGCATTCTCAGCGTCGTCGGCGACAGCATCGGCACCCGCGAGTTGGCTGAAACCTTGTGGCAGGATGGCTTTATCATCAACGTCCAGGACAGTGAACGGCGTATTGATTTCAAAACCGCGGTTAATAAAACCAAATGGGCCAGCGTCAGCCTGACCGAATACGGCTGGTTTGTGCCGCCGCCCATTCACTGGGATGAAGAAAAAGGCTGCGGCAGCCCGTACTTTACCTGGGTCTACGGCTGCCAGGTGGCGGAGGTACGGGTGAATACCAGCACCGGTAAAACCGATTTGCTGCATGTTACCGCCGCCCATGACGTGGGCCGGGTACTCAACCCGGTGGGGTTTGAAGGTCAGGTTTACGGTGGCGTGGCGCAGGGTTTTGGCTACGCGCTGCTGGAAGACTTCAACATTGAAAATGGCCAGGTCAAATCGGAAAACTTCGACAGCTACCTGCTGCCGACGATGAAAGATATTCCGCCGATGACGATTATCGGCGTAGAAAACCCGGATATCGCCGGGCCTCTGGGGGCGAAGGGGATCGGCGAACCAGCCACTGAACTGGCGGCGGCGGCTATCAACAACGCGGTGAGTTTTGCCCTCGAGACGCGGTTTAATAAATTACCGTTGACCCTCGAACAGGTGATCCTCGGCTACAACCTGAAAAAGCCGGTTCGCCAAAGCGAAATGATGCTGGAGGCGGAAAACAAGAAGCAGGTGCTGCGCCTCACTGACGTGGAAGTGATTCGCGCGAAAAGCCTGCAGGAGGCGTTAACTCTGCTGGCGCAAGAGGGCGTGACGGCTATCGCCGGCGGTACCGATGTAATTGTGCAGGGGCGTCTGCAAACCCGCGCGATGCGGCTGGTTGATATTTCCCGTCTGCCGGAGTTGACGCAGGTGAGCGAAGATCCGGTCAGCCATGAGGTCATCATTGGCGGAGCGATGACCTTTAACCGTATTACCGATCATCCGCTGTTGCGCGAACGTTACCCGCTGCTGGTGCAGGCCTGTCATACCGTCGGTTCGCACCAGATCCGCAACCGCGCCACCATCGGCGGCAATATCGTCAACGCCGCGCCCTGCGGCGATTCCATTCCGCCTGCCATCCTCTATGACGCGCGCATCGAGCTGCGCTCGCTAAATGGCGTACGCACCCTCGGTCTGGCCGAGTTTTTGCTGTCCGGCTACAAGACCCAGCGCCAGCCGGATGAACTGCTGACCAAAGTGATACTGCCGCCGCCGGTGCGCCCGCGGGCTAAAGGTTTCTATCACCAGTTAGGGCGGCGCAACGCGCTCAACATCACCCGTCAGAGCCTGAGCGCGCTGCTCGATTTTGCTGATGATGGCACGGTGAGCTACTGCCGTCTGGTGGACGGCGCGCTGTTCAGCAAGCCGCAGCGGTTACTGGATATTGAACGCTGTCTGCTAGGGAAACCGTTAAATAGCGACACGATTAATAGCGCCTGCGAGGTGCTGGACAAGCTTATCTATGCGGCCATTGGTAAGCGCTGGTCGGCGGCATATAAGCAGCCGGTGTTCGTCAATATGTTCCGCGACATGATGGCCGAGGCGCAACGGGCCTCAGGGATTTAATGATTCAATCAGGGCGCCAGGGCGCCCTGTACAGGATAGAGCTATGAGCACAATTAAAGTGAAGGTAAACGGCAAGCTGGTGGAAGCAAAAGTAGAAGGCAATATGCGCCTATTGGATCTGGTGCGGGATACATTGCATCTTACCGCCACCAAAGAGGGATGTTCGATTGGCGAATGCGGCGCTTGTACGGTGCTGATGGACGGTAACGCCGTTTGTTCTTGTCTGGTACTGGCCGAACAGTGTGATGAAGCGGAGATCGAGACGCTCGAAGGGTTAAACGATAATCCGATTACGCAAAAATTACAGGATGCATTTATTGAGAAGGGCGGCGTGCAGTGCGGGTTCTGTACGCCGGGAGTACTGGTCAGCGCCACCGAATTATTAACCAAAGAGCCGCATCCGGACGAAGCGCAAATAAAGGATGTATTAGAAGGCAATATGTGCCGCTGTACCGGCTATCAGCCGATTATTGACTCCATTCAACACGCGATTAAATCGTGATCTTGTAACGGGGCTGCTGTTTTGTTAGTAGCCCCGGTAAGCGCCACCGGGGGAGGATTCCCGGATAGCGGCGCACAGCGCCTTATCCGGGCTACGGTTCGGTAGTCGGTTGGTAGCCCCGGTAAGCGTAAGCGCCACCGGGGAGGGTTCCCGGATAGCG